>JAFGGL010000047.1 GCA_016930575.1 Clostridiales bacterium
CACGCTTTCCACGGCGATGCGGGTGCGGCTTTCGTCGCTGCGCTCGTAGAGGATGAAGGTGCTCGCCTGCGTCAGCCACGCCGAGAACGCGGAGATGTTTTGGAAATAGCCCGAGGACTGCGGCGAGGTAAAGCTCTCGTCGCTGCGGCGCATGCGCTGCTTGATGACCTCCACGTACTTCGATAGCATCATGTGTTTCTCCGCGCAATCCACCTTCGCGGAGATGATGTGCTCAATGGATATCTGGATCTGCATTTCCAGCTCGTCCAAATCGTCCTTCTCCAGCGCGTCGGTATACGCCCTGAGGTCGGCCATCAGCTCGGTGTGCGCCTCGCCCTGCAGCGGCGGCAGGGGCTTGAAGATAAACAGGTTGTTCCATTCCTCGAAATAGCTGTGCTTATAGGATTCCAGCGCCTGCTCGAACGACACGTGGATGTCCGCGGGCGTCGTGCAGGACGAACCGACGCCCATCGTGATATCCACCGACAGTATCCGCCGCGCGTAGCTGATGATGGACTGCATTTTGGATTTGGTCAGTTCGCCGGAGGACAGCGCCAGCGCGCAGACGCAGTTTTCGCTGCGCTCGTACGCGATGTAGGCGGTATCGACGGTGGACTGCCGCTCGATATAGCGGATCAGCGCGTCGTTGACGGGCTGGTCGTAGTTCTCGTCGTCGTTTTGCGACACGAACATCAACAGGATGCGGTAGTGCGCGTCGGCCATCTGGCGGGAATGGTACAGCAGTTGTTTATCGAAATTCTGCTTGGAAATCGGCTCGCCTTCGGTGATTGAGCGCATGAACGCGAGCTTCAATGTGGGCAGGTTCTCCTCCCAGTTACGGCTCAGGTTCAGTATTTTGTTTTCCATCTCGGTGAGTACCGTGTCCACCTGGGCGAACTCGTTGGCGCGGGAGCCGTCCTCCTGCTCCATCTTCATCAGCAGGTGCTTGGCGCGCGACATCAGCTTTTTCACGGGCGCGTAGAAGTAGAACGCGAAAATCCTGGAGATCAGCAGGAAGATGAGCACCGTAAAGGAGGTAATGATGATGGCGAAGATGATGATGGTATGGTTGACGGCCAGAAAGCTGCTTACCGGCACGTAGCTTACGATCAGCCAGCCGTTTGTCAGCATCGCGCACGAGCGCAGAGACCGGCTGTCTCCAAGCGTCGCGAATACCCCGCCGGATTCCGCGGCGAGGCATGCGGCGTTGGATTCGTAGCCCATCGCTTCGATGCTCGCGGGCGCGTCGACCGTCGCACGGTTGAGGATCAGATCGCCCTGGCTGTCAAACACCATCATCATCCGGTCGTCGATGGAGGCGATATCGTCCAGAACGCCCGCCAGATAGGTGATGGGCATATCCAGTGCGACCATCGCCGAGGCCTGGGAAAACTGCATCATGACGGGATAGGGATAGATGAACGTGATCACGGGGATGGTGTCGGCGGTCTGGTGGTGCTGGATATCGCGCATGACGTATTGGGTGTCGTTGGTGCGCAGCAGCTGCACGGGTTCGAACCAGTCCATGTTCGGCCAGTAGATGCGGTTGGCCGTCGTGTTTCGTTTATAGCCCATGGTAGAGGACGCGACGTAATCCCATTCCCGGAAATAAACGTGGATGCCCAGCAGCAGGTTTTGCGAGGAAGACACGATGCTGGTCAGCCTTGTGCACAGCTCCGAAATCTCCGGTAAATCAAACTCAGCGATCAGGTCCTCCAGCATCTTATTGTTGCTGGTTGTCAGCGCCAGGTTGATATAGGATTTCTCCATGGGCTGCAAAATACTCGTGTCCACGACGTTTGCGGCCTGTTTGAGGATGAGGGTGTTGAGCTTCTGCGCGTCGCGGGTGTAGTAGTCGTTGGCGATGGAAACAATGGCAATGCTTAACAGCGCTGCCATCAGTGTAATGATCAAAAAATAGGACAGCGTGAGTTTTGTGATTAAGGTCGCCTTTTTCAGTGGCCAAAAACTCATATACATCTCACCCCAGTATTGCAGGTTTATTTTATCATATTCCGACACAGATTTTCAGCATGCGCTTTTGGATAAAACAATATCGTTGTAGAATCGTGAAATATTGTTATCGCCCTATAGGGACAATCGGAGAAATAATTGCTCAAATGGAGAAATAGTTGCCCATATCACTAATTCTTTGTCTTAACTTTCGTGAGTATTGACCATATAATACAAACAGGAGAAAAAAGCAATGGATGGAGAGAGGCCATGCAGTTACCCGACCGCACGCTTCGGAAACGATACAAATTTTTTAGTGATTTCCGGCTGTATAAGAAACATGCGGCGCTCGCCGTACTGTTTCTGCCAACTGTCGTATATTTTATCATTTTCAAGTACATCCCGATCTCCGGCCTGGCAATGGCGTTCAAAGACTACAAGATCGGCCTGGGCATCTGGGCAAGCCCCTGGGTAGGGTTTGAGAACTTCAGTTTCGCCTTTTCGACCGCCACCTTCACCCGCGCGTTCATGAACACGGTGATCATTTCTTTTCTAAAGATCATCACCGGGTTCCCCGCGCCGATCATTCTGGCGCTTCTGCTCAACGAAGTCCGCCACATGAAGTTCAAGCGTACGGTGCAGACCATCTCCTACCTGCCGCATTTTTTAAGCTGGGTCATCGTCGCCGGGTTGTTTGCGCAGATCCTGTCGCCAACCACCGGCGTGGTGAATTACATTTTGAAAACTTACTTCGGCGTGGAGAAATCCATCTATTTCCTGGGCAGCAACGAATGGTTCCGCGGAACGATTATCCTGACCGACATCTGGAAGGGTGTCGGCTGGGGTTCCATCCTCTATATAGCGTCCATTGCGGGTATCGACCCGACGATGTACGAGGCCGCCGTATGCGACGGCGCCAACCGCTTCCAGCGGCTCCGCTACATCACGTTGCCGTCGCTGATGCCAACGATCACCATCATGCTCATCCTGCGCGTGGGCAACGTGATGGTCGCGGGCTTTGACCAGATCTTCAATATGTACAATCCCGCGGTTTACAAGACCGGCGATATAATCGATACCTTCGTGTACCGCTACGGCATCGGGCAGATGAAGTATTCCCTGTCCACAGCGGTCGGGCTGTTTCAGAACCTGATCGGATTTGTGATGGTCGTTGGCATGAACATCACCGCCAACAAGATCAACGGCAGCGGAATTTGGTAGAGGAGCGGGACCGATGAGAGAAAGATTTACCGTCGTCGACGTCGTGATTTACCTGTTGCTTTGTATTTTCGCACTGTCCATCTTCTTCGCGTTCGAGCACCTGCTCTCGCTTTCGTTCTCCCCATCCTACGTCGCCACCAAGGGCGGCATACACCTGCTGCCGGTGGACCCGACGCTGGATAACTACATCAAGGTGCTGGAATCAAAGTACATCTGGATGGGGTATAAGAATACCCTGATCCGCACAGTGATCGGCACCACGCTGCAGCTATTGATCACGGCTATGGGTGCGTACTCGCTGTCCAAAAAGTTTTTCCCGCATCGCTCCATCTGGACGTTCATGATCGTGTTCACGATGTTCTTCTCCGGCGGATTGATTCCCACCTATATCCTGGTGGTGAATCTGGGGCTGACGAACACCTACGCGGCCATGATATTGCCGGGGCTTGTGAGTGCGTTCAACCTGGTCATCATCCGCAACTACTTCATGTCTCTCCCCGAAGAGGTGGAGGAAAGCTGTATGATCGACGGCGCCGGGCGATTCCGCATTTTCTTCCAGATCGTCCTGCCGTTGTCCAAGCCCATCCTGGCCACGGTCGCGCTGTGGCTGGCAGTCGGCCACTGGAACGCATGGTTCGACGTGCTGATCTACATCACTGACGACAAGATGTTTACCCTGCAGATCGTTTTAAGGCGCATCATCATCACCGGCACGCAGCAGATGCTGGATCTCAACATCTCCTCGGAGGTTCTGGCCAACCAGGTGCAGTCCAGCCCCGAGGGCGTCAAAGCCGCGGCGATCTTCGTAGCCACCATACCAATTCTGGCCGCTTATCCGTTCATTCAGGGTTTCTTCGTGAAAGGCATCATGATCGGATCGCTTAAGGGCTGAGCAAACGCGTCATTGCACAAGTGCTTTACTTATCGCTTCCCAATATTACCTCATCTCCAAGCGCCTAACGTCCTAGATTGGAATTCGCAAAAATCCGGTATGATTCAGGCACAATGCCTGATTCAAATATAAAGGAGGTTTAGCCTAATGAAAAAACTGCTCGCCTTTTTACTGTGCGCCGTGCTGATCATCCCCGCAGCCGCCAGCGTGGCAGATGATGCCCCCATTAAATGGTCCGGCACCATCTCGGTAGCCAGCTACATGTTCGCTCCGTTTGATCCGGACAAAGACATCGTAGTCGGCGAAGTTGAAAAGATCCTGAAGGAGAAGTACGGCTACGACGTCACGTTTGACGTGGTGTACGTGGAGTATCCGCAGTATCAGGAGATTATCAACACCCGCATCGCCGGGAAAACCGCTCCCGACGTCTTCATTTCCCTGAACCAGACCAACATGGACACCCTCTACGATCAGGGCGCCCTGGCCACGTGGGACGTGGAATTCTTCCAGGAGAATGCCCCGAACCTCTACGCGTTCTTCAACGGCGGCGGATATCACGGCCGTCTGGCGAACTTCGTGGATATGTTCTGGGATTACTCCACGGTTGACGACGGCAAGATGGTGACCGTAGCCGGCATGACCGAAGCAGGCTCCATGCCCTACAAGACCCTCATCTACCGCGGCGACTTCCTCGACGCGCTGGGCGTAGACCCCGCCAACCTGCCCATGACGGTGGAAGATTTCATGGACCTGATGTACAAAATGGCCCTGGATGATCCCGACGGCAACGGCGTGAAAGACACCTACGGCTTCTCCACCACCGCGATCGAAGCGCTGTTTGGCGCCTATGGCAGCTACACGGCGATCTCGTCCGGTTTCTCACAAAGCCCGTCCTGGGGCCCGCACTGGTTCGTCGGCGACGACGGCAAGGCTATCTGCTCGGATATCCTCCCCGCCAACAAAGACGTGCTGGCGCTGCTTCAGCAGGCTTATGCGGACGGCGTGCTCGATCCCGAGTTCATCACAGGTGAGAACACCGGCGGCTACTGGGCCATCTCGCAGGGCTTCATCAACGGCCTGTACGGCGTATCTGCCCTGGCCTCCATCGACCACTATCGTCTGCCCGAAGTCGTCGGCGACGACGGCGGCCGCTGCGCGCAGGAGTACTACGCTGTCAACGGCACCGACGCCAAGTTCTACTACGGCCCGTGGCCGGCCGGCCCCAACGGCGATTACGGCTGGCGCGTCGGCTATGCGGTCGGCATCGGCGAGAACATGATCTACAACGCTTCCCTAAACGACGATCCCGAGAAGATGGCTGCGATCCTGGCGATCATGGACATCTTCAACACCGACGACGAACTGGCCATCCTCGCCAGCTACGGCGTGGAAGGCGTGACGTTTGAGTACAACGACGTCGGCTCCGTAACGATGCTCGTGACCAACGAAGAAATGAACGAGGTGGGCGTTGCGGTGCTCCGCGGTGTCTACGGCGGCGGCCAGTGCTACAACGACACGGTTCTGGAACTGGGCTTCTACAACAACCCGACGATCAAAAACCGTCTGGATTGGTTCGAAGTGCCGCAGTACAACAGCTACCTGATCACGGCTGTGCCGGTGTCCCTGCCCTCGCAGTCGACCTACGCATCCGAACTGCTGGCCTATCGCGATGAGACCTGGATCTCCATCATCAAGGGCGACCTCGACGTAGATTACTATGACGAGTATGTCCAGACCTGGAAAGATCTCGGCGGCGATATCCTCACGCAGGAAGCCAACGACTGGCTGGCGGCGAACTAACAAGACCTGACCGACAGAGACCTTTTTCATCAGTCGGCGCGGTGCAAACCTGCACCGCGCCGATTCCCATATTATCTGATTTTTTGGAGAGATCGAAATGAATCTCATCGAAAACGCAAACCGCTGGAACGACCATTTGGTCGAACACCTGCTCACGCTGCAGGTGAAACAGGGTCATCCCAGGGATATCGGCGGATTATTCAGCCCGGACAAGGGCTTCTGCGAGCCCGCGTCGTCCCCGCGCATGATTGACGCATTCCTGGCCGCCTACTACAGCACGCAGAGCCGGTATGCGGGGCAGGAAAAATTGCTTGATGCCGCGTGGTTGGCACTGGAGCATTTGAACCTGAATACGCACGAAGACGGCACCATCGACCTGCTGGAGACCAATTATCACGATTCCACGGCCAACGCCTTTTCCACGCAGGTGCTGATGTATACCTATCGGTTGATGAAGCGATTTTCCCGGCATACGCCGGTTGAAGATACGATCGAAACCTTGATTTTACGATTCCTGAAAAACTCCGCCCGCGCGATGCTTTCCGGCGGTTTCCATACTCCCAACCACCGCTGGGTCGTCGCCAGCGCGCTGGCGCTGTGCTATACGGAATTCGGGGACGAAGCCTGCTGTAGCCTGATGCGGCAATACCTGGACGAAGGCGTCGACTGCGACGAGGAGGGCGAGTACACCGAGCGCTCCGTGGGCATCTACGACATCGCCTGCGACCAGTCGCTTTTGATGATCCTGCGCGAAACGGACATGCCGGAGCTCATCGAGCCGGTGCTTCGCAACCTTGAAAAGCTGCCCTACTACATCGAGCCGGACGGCACCGTCGCAACCCTCAACTCGCGCAGGCAGGATTTCGGAAAGAAGCTGTATCCTTATCCGTACCTGCTCAACTGCCTGTTCGCGTTGAAAACGCCGCACGACGAAACGGACGGGCGTTACCTGCGCCTGACGGGGCTGACGGAGTACCTGTACCGGCAGTATCTGGAGCACGGGGATACGCTCACGTTTCCGCCGGACGCCGGACAGTTCGTGACGCAGTTTTTATTGAATCCCGCGCTGGCGGAGTGCGGGTATCCGGGCGTACCGATGGCTACGGCGTACAAGAAGTTCTTTCCCCGCGCCGGCGTCGCGCGGGCGCGCATGGGCAAGGCGGCGCTCACGCTGGTGCGCGGGCGGCCGGGGTTTTTAAAGCTGCAGATCGGGGACATGACCCTGATGCTTCGCGCCGCGTCCACGTTCTTTGGCGTCGGGCAGCTCATCAGCGACGGTATCGAGGCGGTCGAAAACGGCTGGCGCCTGCGCCGCCGGAGCGAAGGCGGCTATATGCGCCCGCTGGGCAAGGCCGCGGGCTCCACCGTGTGGGAGGAGATTCCCCACGACAAGCGCGAACTGGTGAACGTGCAGAAGCTGGACTGGACGCTGGATGTGCTTGCCTTTGACGACAGGATCGAGCTGCATATGGATATCGATAGCTGCGAACGCCTGCCGTGGAAGCTGGAGGCCATCCTCTCGCCCGGCGGGGAACTGCTCACGAAAGAAGGCGCGTTTTCCACGGGCACGGGCGATACCGCGATATTGGAACACGGTTTTTTCTACCAACGCGGCGACGATACGCTGCGCTGGTCTCACGGCAAAAAGGAGCACGTGTACACCGTCACCATGCGTAACGCCCTGCCCAAGGAGGATAAAGCCTTCACCGTGTACAACACGGGCTTTGCGCCGGGCAAACACAGCATAACGCTGACCTGGGACTAGGAGGACAGGCATGGACATACCCGATCTGAGACAGAAAATCGGCCTGCTCGTACGCTGGCAGACGCAGACCGAAGCCGGGAACAGGACCATGGAGCTTTTCGACTGGCCGCAGGGCGTGGCGTTGTTCGCGCTGTACCTGCACGCCAAGGAAGCGAAAGACAAAACGCTGACGGATTACCTGTTCCGCTGGTTTGACCGCTGGATCGAAAAAGGCCTGCCCGGGAAGAACGTCAACTCCATGGCGCCGATGCTCACGCTCTCGTTTTTATATGAAGACACGAAGAAGGAAAGCTACCTGGCGATCTGTAAGGAGTGGCTGCATTACATAATGGAGGAGCACCCGCGCACCGGCGAGGGCGGCTTCCAGCACAAGACCATCGATTCGGATAACTACGCCCAGCTTTGGGACGATACGCTCTACGTGGCGGTGCTGTTCATCGCGCGCATGGGCAAGCTCCTGAAACGTGACGACTGCGTGCAGGAGAGCATCCGCCAGTTCCTCGTGCATATCAAGTATCTGCACGATCCGGTCACGGGGCTGTTCTTCCATGGCTGGACCTTTGCACAGAAGCACCATTTCGCAGGCGCGCTCTGGGGGCGCGGCAATGCGTGGTACACCGCCGGGCTGGTGGATTACCTGGAGCTTGCCGACATCCCGGAGGGCGTGAAGATGTTCCTCGTCTCCACGCTCAGGCGGCAGATTGACGCACTTAAAAAAATGCAGGCCGAAAACGGCATGTTCCACACCCTGCTGGACGATCCCGGCAGCTATCAGGAATCCTCGGCGACCGCCGGGTTTGCCTACGGCATCCTGAAGGCCGTGCGCCTCGGGCTGCTTGACGAAAGCTACCGTGAAACGGGCGAAAAAGCCGCCGCCGCGGTCGCCGCGCGCGTGCTGCCCTCCGGCGAGCTTGCGGAGGTCTCCGCGGGAACCTGCCTGCGTATGGACAAGGATTACTACCGCAACATCCCGCTGCGTCCTTGCCCGTATGGTCAGTCGATGGCACTTCTAGCTTTAGTCGAAGCTGGAAAGGCGTAGATGGGAGAATCATACTTTTCTTTGCAAAGAAAAGTATGCAAAAGAAACCGGAATTGGCCGCGCAATACGCGGCCAATGGGGATATTTCCTGTATTGAGTTTAGTAGCTTACCTTCAGCGTTTTGATTTCGAAGGGGCGGAAGGTTAAGGAAGCGGCGTCGGCTTCGCTTTGCTCCTCTTCGAGCATGTTGCATTCCTTAACGCCGGTTACGCCGTGGCTGAAGCTGAGTTTCGTTGTTGTATAATCGCCCATAGCCTCGTAGAGGCGCAGGATATAGGCGCACTGCGCGTCCTCGCAGGGCTTGACGGTTTCGATGAGGATATTGGGCCTGTCGGCCGCCGCGAGCGCCGGCAGTTCCGCGTTGCCGTCAAGGAGCACGGGTTCGTAGTTGAACGCGTAGGCGGGGCGAATGACGCTTTCTGCGTCGAACGGCGCTGCGTGGGGCAGGAGGGCGTAACGGCAGCGGTGGTGGCCCTTGTCGCCGTATTTGTCCGGGCGCATGCCGCCTTTATGCAGCGACAGGCGCATGCTGCCGCCCAAAACGCTCAGGCCGTACTTGCAGTCGTTTAGGATGGCGACGCCGTAGCTGGCCTCGCTCAGGTCGGTGAACTTGTGGTTGCATACCTCGTGTTTGGCTTTCTGCGCGTCGGTCGAGCGTTGGTTGGTGCGCCGGATGTGCCCGAACTGGATCTCTGAACGCGCGCCGTCGCAGTGCATGGCGGTGTCAAACGCGGTCTTCAGGAAAGCGTGCTCCTCCTGCCAGTCCATCACGATGTCAAAGGAAATCAACGGCGACGCGGCGCTGAACACCATGTCCTGCGTGATTGTTGATTTCTCGGAGATCTTGTATGTGCTGCGGATGCGCAGCTCCACAGGGCCGTCGGAGACCGCTTCGCGGGAAAGCAACTGCGCGCAGGGCTTGAACTTCTCGTGCAGGTCCGCGTCCACGTCCCAGGCGTCCCAGCGGGCGGGTACGTCCTCGGCCAGCAGGAAAGTATTGAAGGGCAAACCCTTCACCAGTTCACGCCCGGTGTGGGTATCGGTCATCGATGCGATGAACCCGTTTTCGTCAAAGCGGATGGCGGCAAACGGCGTCGTCAGCCGGTCACCGTCCAGCATGAACGGCGAGGGCTCTGCGCACGGCGTATCCGTATACATTAGGGCCGCGCCGCCGATTGCGGGCAGCGCGATACCGGACACGGCGAGGGTATGCTCCCCGTCCGGATTCGTGAACGCCTGTGACAGCGACCCGGCGACGCCCGCGGCTTTTGCGGGCAGGTACAGCGTATCCCCGCGCGGGAAGCCCAGGGTATTCAGCAGCGTTACGCCACCGCCGGATGTTTGCAGAGTATCTTTCGTCAACTGCGTTGCTGTTTCGATCACGTTCCCGACCACCGCAAGCGCTTCCTCATGCGCCGCGTGGATGCAGGTACCCGGCAGGATATCGTGGAACTGCCGCACCAGCAGGTCGTTCAGCAGCGGCCGCACGGCCTCGCCGCTTGCCTCGGCCTTGCTCTGCACGGCACGCAATACCAGCGCAAGCTCCAGGTCGTGCAGCGCGATCTCGGCCTTGCGGTTGTTGCGCTTGATCCGGTGCTGGTTGGTCAGCGTGCCGCGGTGGCCCTCCAGGTACAGCTCGTCGGCGTACACGCTCGGGCGCACGATCGTGTCTTCCAGCTTGTGCATGAACGCGCTGACGGACAGGTGTTTCGAGCGCGCAACCCCCTCCAGGTCCGTAACCCGGCGGCTCATTTCGATCATCGCCTCGTGCGGCCCGCCGCCGCCGTCCCCGTGGCCGTAGGAGTGCAGCCGCATATTGCTCACCCACGGCTCCTTGATCTTCTCCTCGCCCGTCGTCAGCCTGGCGAGCCATTTGGGCGAGGGCGCCTGCTCGATGCGGTTTAAATGCGTCAGCACGCGCGTGCCGTCCAGCCCCTGCCAGAGGAAGCTGGTATACGGGAACTTTGTGGTGTCGTTCCAGTCCATCTTGGTGGTGAGGAAGTATTGTACCCCGCAGCCTTTGATGATCTGCGGCAGGGCGAAGGAATAGCCGAAGGTGTCCGGCAGCCAGAAGCAGTCCGACGTGTAGCCGAAGTACTCGCGCGTGAAGCGCTGCCCCCAGAGGAACTGGCGGATCATGTACTCCCCGCCCGTCAGGTTGCAGTCGCACTCCACCCACACGCCGCCGTTGGGCTCCCAGCG
>JAFGGL010000048.1 GCA_016930575.1 Clostridiales bacterium
GAGCGCCGAACTCAGCAGGCCGCCGATCCACGGTATCCAGACGACCAGCGCTGTTACCGCATACAGCGGCACCAGATACCCCACAATCGGCACGATAAGCATGTTGAACGAAAGGCCGTATGGGTACAGCACATGGAAGTACGCCGCGACCGGCAGCAACACGCCAAGCTGCGCTGATACCGTCACCGCCAACACCTGTTTGAATCGCTGAATCAAACGCTGCACACGATATCGTAACCATCGTCTTTTCTCGACCTTCACGGGCGGCCACACGCGCTCCAGCCCCTGCATGAAGCGCGGATAGAGCAGCACGATACCCGCAATAGCCGAAAACGACAGCACGAACCCGGCGGAAAACAGCTGCAGCGGGTTGATGATCAGCACGATCAGCGCCGCCGCAGACACCACGGTGATTGGGTTTGGCTTTCGCCCGAATGCTCCGGCGATCACCCATAAAAGCACCATGACCGCCGCGCGCAACGAGGAGACGGCAAAGCCCGTCACGCCGCAGTAGAGCAGGAGGAAGACGGCGACGACGGGTATCTGCCATATCTTCCGCAGACGCAGCCGGTTCAAAAGCCAAATCAGCGCCATGGAAAGGATGCCGACGTGCAGTCCCGATACCGCCATGATATGCGCAACGCCCGCGCGCTTAAACGCCGCATAGTCGTCCTCCGCCAGCGCGCCGCTGTCGCCGAGCAGCATCGCGACCGCGAGGTCCGCCTGCTCCCCCATCACGGTTTGAAGCTTCTCATGACAGGCCGCGGCGATGCGCTGCGCGTAATCCGCCCAATGCGTTTTCTCGAATAAAAACTCGATATCCTTTACGCTCGAAATGCCGTAATTCAGCCTGTTTTGGCGCATCCACATCGGGAAATCGAAGTCATACTCGTTTTCCTTCGGATACGGATGATATACCTTCCCGGAAAAGCGGATCCGCTGTCCGTCCGAAAGCTGTACCGGCTCGTCCCCGTCCGACGTATAAATATAGGCGTACGCTTTCCCCCGCTGCGGCTCCCCGTCAAGCGTCACATCCGTCAGCGTAAAGGTCGCGTTTCCCGAGTTGTTGATCTTGGAATCCCCGTACACCGTCGCGGTGATCCCGTCGTAGTTGCCTTCCGCGGGCATTTGCGGATTGAGCCAATACTGCGTCCAGAGCAGCGCGAGCATCAGCGCGACCGGCAGCCAGACCAGCCTGAGCGGCAGTTTCAAGGCGCGCAGCGGGACGACGAGCAGCGCGGCAATCGGCAGTATCCAAAGCGGCCACAGCCCGGCGGAGCATTTCGTCGCCAGCCAGACGCCCGCGACAAAAAAGCCTGCAAGCGCAGGCAAAAACAAGTTTCTTTCGATGTCGGGCGGCGTTTGCTTCTTCATCCTGCGGTTTCCAGCAGGCAGACCGCGTATGCCGTGATTCCCTTCTCCTCGCCTTCAAAGCCCAGGCGTTCGGTGGTGGTCGCCTTCACGCTGGCGCAGTCCACAGGTATCCCTATCCGCTCCGCCAGCGCGGCGCGCATCCGGGCAAGATACGGCCCGAGCATCGGGCGCTGCGCCGCGATGGTGATATCGACGTTCACGGGCGCGTACCCTTTGGCCGCGATCTGCTTGATCACCTCGTCCAGAAGCACGAGGGAGGAAATGTCCTTATACCGCATATCCGAAGCGGGGAAATGCATGCCGATATCCCCCAGCGCGGCCGCGCCGAGCAACGCGTCGATCAGCGCGTGCGTTGCAACATCCGCGTCGCTGTGCCCCGCAAGGCCTTTTTCATGCGGAACGTCCACGCCGCAGAGGATGAGCTTGCGTCCTTCCGTAAGCGCGTGCACGTCCATGCCGAAACCGATTCGCGTCATTCGTTTTCATCCTCCAGTATGGCGTTGGCAAGCAGCAGGTCAAACGCCGTCGTCAGCTTGATGTTTCTGCGGCTGCCTTCGGTCACGAACACCCGCAAGCCGGCGTGTTCCAGCAGCGCGGCGTCGTCCGTGCCTGTAAAGCCGTCCTCCTGCGCCGCGGCGTGCGCCTGCCTGATCAGATCCACTTGAAAAGCCTGCGGCGTCTGCATGGCACGCAATTGGCTGCGGTCCAGCGTTTCCCGCACGCCGCCCGCCTCGTCCACGCGCTTGATCGTATCGCCGACGGCGACCGACGCCACGCCCGAACCGTGCTCCGCGGCGGATCGCAGCGCGCGGCCGATGACGTCCTCGGTCACCAGGGCGCGCGCGCCGTCGTGTATCATCACGATTTCGGCGTCCTCCGGCAGCGCCTGCAGACCGTTGAACACCGACGCCTGCCGCGTATCCCCGCCCGCCGTCACCTTGAGCACGAAGCGCGTCAGCCCGAACTGACGGACGACGGTCTCCATCCGTTCCACTTCTTCCGGCCGGGCGACGATCACCGCGCCCGCGCAGATGCCCGTGAACGGCGCCGTTGCGCGGACGATGGCGGGAATGCCGCGGATGGGCATAAACACCTTGTTGGTTTCCCCGCCCATACGGCTGGCGCTGCCGCCGCCCAAAATCAACGCATACGCTTTCATCTAGCCGCGCTCCGCCTTGATGCTGTCGTCTTCCTCCAGCACTTCATACAGCTCCGCCGCGCCTTCCTTGCTCACCGTTTCCTTCACATCCAGTATACGGTATTTGCCGATACGGTTGCCGAAGCGGATCTCCAGCACGTCGCCCGCCTTCACGTCCGCGCCGGGCTTCGCCGTGCGCCCGTTAAGATTCACGCGCCCGCCGGAGCAGGCGTCGTTGGCGACCGTGCGGCGCTTGATGATGCGCGAAACTTTCAGGTATTTGTCCAGCCGCATATTATCCTTCCGTTTCTTCTTCTCCCGCCAGCAGCAAGATGGCGCGGGCAAAGATCTTCGCGTTTTGCACGAAGGTGTCGATCCTGATGTGTTCGTCCGCCTGGTGCGCGGTCTCCGCCTCGCCGGGGAACAGCGCGCCGAAAGCCACGCCTTCCTCCAGGCACCTGGCGTAGGTTCCGCCGCCGATGGCGACGCACTCGCGCGGACGGCCGGTCTGCGTATGGTACGCGTCCAGCAGCGCGTTGACCAGCTTGCTGTTTGGCAATACGTGATGCGGCCCTTTGAAAGACATCGTTTCCACGATGAAATTCTCTCCCAGCGCCGCCTTGACGGTGCGGATGATCTGCCCGCCGTTGCACAGCAGCGGGTAGCGGATGTCGATCTCTGCGTACAATCCCGTATCGTCATAGCGCAGCACGCCCAGGTTGCAGGTCAGCGCGCCGCTGGTTTTGTCCATGCAGAGAATGCCGAGACTGTCGCCGTCGTACTCCGCGCCGATGACGTCCGCAAGGGTTTTCAGCGGCTCCTCCGCGCCGACGGCGCGCAGCACCAGCAGCAATTCTCCCAGCGCGTTTTTGGCGCTTTCCGGCATGGACGCGTGCCCCGCGACGCCCCTGGCCGACAGCAATATCCCCTCGCCGGTCATCTCCGCTTCCGCGGATACGAGCATCTCTTTGGCAAGGCCGTTGATATGTTCGCATAACGCCTTATCGCCTTCGATCAGCGCGGACGCCTTGCCGGGGATGACGTTGTGCCGTTCCCCGACGGCAATGCGTTTCACCTCGATCCCATTTTCGGCAGGTTCGGCCTTCAGGCGCAGCGCCAGCAGGCCCTTTTCGGTGTTGATCACCGGGTATGTCGCATCGGGGCTGAAGCCCTCCCTGGGCATATCGGCGTGCTGTTTGTAGTACGCCATATCCCCCATGCCGCTTTCCTCGTCGCAACCCAGGATCAGGCGCACCTCGCGCTTCAGCGGCCTGCCCGATTCAAGCACCGCCTTCATGGCGTAGAGCGCGGCGACGGCGGGACCCTTGTCGTCTATCGCGCCGCGGCCGATGATGCGCTCCTCGTCGGTCACGCCCGCGAACGGATCCACCGTCCACCCGTCGCCGACCGGCACGATATCCAGATGCGTCAGGATACCCAGCGTATCCACGCCCGCCGGACCCATAGAGATGTCGCCCGCGTATCCCTCGTGGTCTTGCACGGCAAAGCCCATGTCCCGCCCGTCGGCAAGCGCGGCGTCCAGCGTCCGTTTGACCTCCCTGCCAAACGGCGCGCCCTCTTCCGCCTCGCCCTTGACGCTCGGATACGAAAGCCAGCGCCGCAGGGTCTGTATCATTTCATCCCTGTGTTCGTCGATCCATTGCGTGATCCGTTCCATAGGTTCCTCCCGTTTGTCTATCGTGCGTGCTTCTTCACAGCCCGTTCCAAAAGCTCCATCGCCTTGACGGTTTGGCTGTGTGGGCACGCGAAATTGATGCGCAGGAAGCCGTCGCCCAGTTCCTTATCGAAAGCCGCGCCATCCGACAGCGCGACGCCCTCGGCGTAGGTCGCTTCCCTGAGTTCCCTGCCCGTCAGGCCGTACGCGCGCAAGTCGATCCAGCCCATGTACGTCGCCTCGACCGGCGAGAGCATCGCGTCGGGCAGCCTTGTATCAAGCTCGCGCTTTACGAGCGCGCGGGCGGCGTCCAGATAGGCAAGCAACCCGTCCAGCCATAGATCGCCCCAGCGGTAGGCGGCCTCGGTCGCTTCCAGCGCGAAGATGTTCACGCCCAACGCGCCGGCCCTGTCCATGAATGCCGTGACCGTGGTTTTGATCGCCTGGTTTCGCGTCAACAGCGCCGCCTGGCGCAGTCCCGCGATGTTGAAGGTCTTGGTTGCGCTGGTAAGCACCGCTATACTAGCATCTTTTGCCTCGTCCAGCAACAGCACGGAGTGAAACGCGCCCTTTTCGTATACGAAGCCGGAGTGGATCTCGTCGGCCACCAGGATGGTTCCGTAACGCCTGCACAACGCGTATGTCTGCTCAAGCTCCCGCCGGCTCCATACGCGCCCGACAGGATTGTGCGGGCTGCAGATCATCATCAGCTCCACGCCGGCTTTCAACTGCGCTTCCAGCTGCCCGAAGTTGATCTGGTACCGCCCGGCATCGTCCCGAACCAAGGGATTGCGCACCAAGGTCCGCCCGTTGATCTTCACAGACGAGAAAAACGGCCCGTAGACCGGCGGCTGTATCAACACGGAATCGCCGGGATCGGTCAGCGCAAGCACGGCGGCCTTCAGGCCGGAGATCACGCAGGGGATGGTCGCCTGTTCGTCCCGGGTCAGCATCAGCCCCTGCCGCCGCTTGAGATAGGCAAGCATCGCGTCCACCGCGCTGTCACGCTGGTAGGTGTAGCCGTACACGGGGTGTTCGGCGCGGGCTTTGAGCGCGTCCACGATCTCCTGCGCGCAGCGGAAATCCATGTCCGCCACCCACATGGGCAGCAGCCCTTCCCTTTCATCCTCCCACAGCCCGTCCCATTTCTCGCAGGCGGTTCCCAAGCGGTCGACCGGTGCGTCAAAAAACGCGAAATCGTACTTCATGTTCCTACGCTTCTCCGTCTGTCATTTTGCGGCTTCCTTCACAGCGGATCACCCAGAAGCCGCTTTTCCTGCTCAGGATATCCACGGTATCAAACAGTTCGCGCAGATGGACCAAAGCCGAGGGCGCGCCCTGCCGCTTACGGATGACGAGCAGGAACACGCCGCGTGGTTTCAATGCGTCCGCAGCGCCGTCGAAAAGCCCGTAAACCGCTTGCTTTCCGGCGCGGATCGGCGGATTGCAGACGATCCAGTCGAATTTCCTATTCGCAACGGCTGAAAATCCGTCGCCCTGCAGAACCTCCGCGTCCACGCCGTTTATTTCGGCGTTTGCCCTGGCAAGCGCGGCCGCCCGCTCGTTGATGTCCGCCATCGTAAGCCTGCAGCCAGGGCTGCGCTTCTTCAGACAGATGCCGATGGCGCCGTACCCGCAGCCCATGTCCAGCACGTTTCCTGAAATATTATCCGGCAGCATGGCAAGCAGCGCGGCCGATCCCTTGTCGATCTCCGTACGCGAAAAAACGCCGCTGTCGGTTTGGAAGCTCAACACATGGCCGCGGTAGTCCGCCCGGAAACGCAGGGGTTTATGCGCGCTTTCCGGCGTTTCGGTAAAATAATGCTCAGCCATGTCGTCCATCACGATCCATTCCGGCGGCCAGGTACAGCGCTTCGATTTCCATGTCATCCAATGCGCGGTATTCGCCCGGCGGGATATCCAGCTTCAGCGGTCCGAACGCAAGGCGGTGCAGCGTAGTGACCTGCAGCCCGAATTTCAGAATCATGCGCTTGACCTGATGGTACTTCCCTTCCCGCAGCTTCACCAACGCCCGGCTTTCCGCCGCCGACGCGCTTTCGATATGAAGCTGTGCAGGCAGCGCCGTAAAATCGCCGAGCTGCACGCCCCGCGCAAAGGCGGCCGCATGTTCCGTGGTCAGCGGGCCGTCCACGGTGACGAGGTATTCCTTCCACACATGGGTTTTCGGCGCAAGCAGGCGGTGCGACAGCCGGCCGTCGTTTGTCAGCAGCAACAACCCCGTCGTATCCTTGTCCAGCCTCCCGACGGGCATCACGCGCCGCGCCCGCATGGCTTCGGGCAGGAAGCGCATTACGGTCTCCGCCTTTGTATCGCGCGACGCGGATACGACGCCCGCGGGCTTATGGAGCATCACGTATTGGTACGGCGTATCCTCGATTCGCTGTCCGTCCAGGAGCACGGCGCTTTCCGCCGCATCCGTTTTATACGCGGGATCCGTTTGCGCCGCTCCGTCCACGCTGACGCGTCCCGCGCGGATCAGCTTCGCCGCTTCGCTGCGCGTTCGCTCTCCGCTTTGCGAAAGGAGTTTGTCCAGCCGGGATATCGCCATGCTTATCCGTTCCGTCCGTCCGGCGCCGGGGCTATCAGACGGCGGATGCGCGCCGTTGCGAAGTGCGCCGTGATGATGCGACGCAGCGGCACAAGCGGCAGATAGCAGGCGAAGAACACGATGGCGAGCTTGCCGTACGGGATGACGATCGCGGGCAGCGCGGTTTCGGCCGCCAGCGCGTCCGCATACCGCATCGCAAACTCCGTCAAGGCTTCTTTAGGCGCGATGAAAAGGTAGGCAACGACCAGCGCGGGCGCAAGCAGCACGAGGTTGAGCATCGCGACCATCAGCTGTTCAAAGCGCCTGCCGCGAAGCGAACGCCTTGCCTCATACCGCGGGTTTTTATCGATCTGCGTCGCTCCCGCCCAGATATAGCGGTACGCGCTGTTGCGCACGACGCCCCAGATGAGGATGAGCACGCAGACGCCCGCGACGGCGATCATCACGATGAACGTTTCGCCGATTCCGCCGGACACAGTGGTCTGCGCGCCGCCGAAGATGCCCGCGAAGAAATTGACAAAGCCGTTCCATATGCCGGTCACTGATTTGCCGAACGCCGTAAGGTCGATGATGGTATCGGTAAAGGTGCCGGAGTTGACGTACATGCAGTACAACGCGCCGGCGGAAGCCGCAAGCGGGATCGCCCATTTGAGCAGGTGCAGCGCATAGAAAAACCCCTCGGCCACCTTTTCCCCGTACAGGTCGAAATTGAAAGCAGTCTTCAGGGAAAACGGCATGCCCCGGTACCGGTCCGTGACCGCCTGCGCAAAGCTGAAGCGCAGCGGCAGCACGATCAGCAGCACAAGCGCCGGGCACAGCAGCGCCAGGTATCTGAACCCGGATCCCTGCGCAAACAAAAAGAGCGCTGTGAGCGGCGCGAACGCTGCGGCGTATAGCAGGCTTGCGATGAACACATACAAAAGCGCGGACAGATAATATACAAGCGGGCTTTGCACGCCTGTGCGCCAGAATACTCTTCTTTTTGCCTGCATTGAAGTCCCTCCATAATCTCAGTCGCCTGCACGCTAATTATAGCGCACCCGGGTACCCCGCGCAAACGGATCAGTGCAATAAATTCGCACTCATGGCGATCCAGCGCGGCGTGTTGTTGTACAGGTTCGCAAGCGCCTGCCGCATCGCGTCCGTCGGCCGTATGCACAGCATCGACGCCATGACCGCTTCCAGATCCTTGTACGATACGTTCTGCTTGACCAGAAACCGCAGGTCGTCGGCGGCCTCGTCCGCGCGCCATTCGGGGCGCAGGTTGTCGTAGAGCTCGTTGTGCATGCTTTCGTGCAGGGGAATCTCCTCCGCCAGCATCCCGTTCATGCCGCCAAGCAGCGATTCCTCCGTCAGCGTGATGGCCGCGTTCACCGTGCCTCCGAGTGTCCACAGCAGGCGGTAGGGATCGGCCAGCCCGGGGTGCAGGAGCACCGCCTGGTCGTTATCGTCGGTGATATACTCAAAACTCGCCTTGATGTAGCGGTTTGCGATCACGTCCGTCCATTCGGCTTTGGACTTGAGCACGTCCCGCTTGAACATCTCGCGCGGCTGCAGGGAAGGCAGAAATCCCGTGATGTACAAAAGTCCGTGGATGGTGACGTCGTAGCGGAAGGTGCGCGTCCTGGCGGCGGAGTGCTTTTCCTGCGTGAACGCCTTGACCAGCGGCTCGCGCAGTTCCTGCGCCAGTTCCAGCGTCCAAAGGTCGCCGCTTGATTGGAACGAGCACCACAGCCTGCAGGCCAGCGCTTCGGCCGCGGGGATCTCTTCCCAGTTCCTGGAACTCAGGCGTCCACCCGAAAGCAACAGCTGCTCGACCAGCGCGTTTTCGGCCGACGAGAGGTAATGCGCTTCGTAGGGCAGGAGTTTCAGTACCTCCGCACGCAGCTTTTCCACGGTGATCAGCCTGTCGCCGGAGAATTCCGACGCGAAATAGGACTGCTCAAACAGCTTCTGGGCAAAGGTGTTGGTCGCCTGCGGCGAAAAAAGGTTGAATTGCAAAGTTTTCTGTAAACGGCGTTCGCACGCCTCGAATTGCTTCTCGCGCAGGATGCTGAGGGTCTTTTCCGACCAGTCCTGCTCGTGGAGTATGCTGGTTTCTCTGAGCATCGTTTTGCCTCGTGAATAATCGTTTTACGGCACGGGCGTTATCCAGCCGAACGGATCCTCCACCCTGCCGTATTGTATGCCGGTGAGCGTATCGTAAAGTTTCTGTGCGATCGGGCCGATGGTGTTGTCCCCGATGAACACCTCTTCCCCCTTGAAGAAGATCTTGTTCACGGGCGAGATCACCGCGGCGGTGCCCGTGCCGAACGCCTCCGTGATCGCGCCGCTTCTTGCGCCCCGGATCACCTCGTCGATGGGAACGGGCCTTTCCTCCGTCTTGTACCCCAAGTGCTTGGCGAGTTTCAGCGTCGAATCCCGCGTGATGCCCGACAGGATGCTGCCGTTTAAAACCGGGGTGACGATCTGCTTGTTCCCGTATACGAACATCATGTTCATCGCGCCGACCTCTTCCACGTAGCGCTGCTCCACGCCGTCAAGCCACAGCACCTGCGCATAGCCGAGTTTCTTGGCTTTCATGCCCGCCAGGATGCTGGCGGAGTAATTGCCGCCGGTCTTTGCGATGCCCACGCCGCCGCGCACCGCGCGCACATGCTCGTCTTCCACATAGATGCCCACGGGCGCAAGCCCGCTGGCGTAGTACGCGCCGCTTGGCGACAGGAGCACGAAATACAGGTAGCTGTCCGACGCCGATACGCCCAGGTACTCCTTGGTGGCGATCATCGTGGGGCGGATGTACAGCGACGTGCCGTCCTGATGCGGCGTCCATTCCTTGTCTACGCTCAAAAGCGCCATCAGGCTTTCCATGTACAGCCCGATAGGCATCGTCGCCATGCCCATACGCGCCGCCGAGCGGTTCATGCGCTCGAAATTATCACGGATGCGGAACAGGTTCATGCCTCCGTCCGCCCTGCGGTAGCACTTCGCGCCCTCGAAGATCTCCTGGCTGTAATGAAGTACGGAACTTGCGGGATGGAGCGAAAGGTTTTCAAGCGGGGTGACGCGCGCGTCATGCCAGCCGACACCCTCGTTGTAGTTGATGCGCAGCATATGGTCCGAAAAGATCCTGCCGAAACCCAGCTTCGATTCGTCCGCGGGCTTTTGTTTCAAGGCCTCAGCTTTTGTGATCCTGATATCGTACATGCTCTTCCCTCCGTTCCTTTATGTTCCGGCCGACGGCATGGTCACGGTGATGACGCCGCCCATATCGTCCGTCGCAAACGTGATTCCTGTAATGCGCTGCATGTCCTCAAGGGGCAGGTAGCAAACGCCGTCCAGGAGCACCGCGCTGCGGGTAACCAGCGGCTGCGGCTGCGTGTTCTTCTCAAATACAAGATTGCTGACGCTGCCGTCCCCGTTTACCGTATAGGAGACCTGATAGAAATCCGTGAGCACCGAAAAGGCGATCTCTTCCAGGCTGCCGTCGGAACTCTCAATAACTACATTGCCCGCGTTTTTCAAAATCTCCGTCAGCGGGATATAGAGCGTTTCCTCCGATTCGACGGGATGCAGCAGTGTTTCTGTATCCTGCACCGTAAGTGGCTGGGTGAACCCGTACATCACGAAGCTGTACGGTTCCATCAGCATGGGAGCGTTCACGTCCGGGGTCGCCGTCGGTTCGGGCGCCTGGGTCGGTGCGGGTGAAGGCATGGGTGTGGCTGAAGTCACGGCGGTCGGCGGCGGGGGCGTATCGGTTTCATCGGGGTAAAACGCCGGGGTGTTGGTGACGACCGGCGCGGCGACCACGTCGGGGCTTTCAAACAGAATGGTCTGCGTGTACTTGCCGGCGATGCCGTCCACCGTCAATCCGTTCTGATACTGGAACTGCTCCACGGCCCTGCGGGTCTGGTTGCCGTACGCGCTGTCGATTGTGCCCGTATAGTATCCGAGCTCCTGCAAGCGCAGCTGTACATCCTTTACCGTCGCGTTGCGGTCGCCCATCACCAACTGCCCGTAGGCGGGATTGGCCGTGATGGCGGGCGTCGGAACGGGCGTCGGCGTAGGGGTAGACAACTCCGTCGTCGCGTAGATCCCGTACGCCGTAGGCGCCGGAGACGGCGTAATATTCACCGTTGCCGGATCGGGCGCAACCTGCACGGAGGAGATATAGAGCATGGACAGGTACAGAAGAACGGTTTTTAGAATATCCATAAGCGGTACTCCCTTTCCCGCGCAGCGGTTGTATCTGTTTGATTATACCACGCTTTGATGACCGTCCGCAATGAATATACGGGGCGGAAAACCATTAAAACGCTGTGTTTTTATCCAATTGGCGGTGTGTGTGCGCCTGTTTCACCTTCGCGTCGGTGATCGCAAGCCCGAGCGCGCTCCGCCCCAGTTTGTTCATCGGCTCGAGCCACTGCCTGAGCTGCTTCGGCGTCCACCGTTTCGCCCGGACGACCGGCAGATATCCGTGCAGCGCTCCCGTGACGGCCAAAGCGTCCGAGAACAGGCCCGCCTCCGGCATATCGAACAGGACGAAATCAAACTTGCCGTATATCTTGTCCAGAAACGCTGAGAACGACGCCGATGCCAGAAGCTGCGCGGCCATGCTCTGATTGTGGCACTGGTCCAGGAAGAACAGGTTGCGTATGCGGGTCTGGACCATCGCCTGCTCGATGGGGATATTGGACGCCAGGCAGTGAATCAGATCCCGTTCGCCCTTCGCCTGCACAAGGCAATGCAGGCGCGGCGCATACCAGTTCATGTCCACGAGCAGCACGCGGCTGCCCTGGCGGCAAAGCTCCTGGGCGAGCATGACCAGAAGCTCGCTTCTGTATTCGCCGTCCGTCCGCGATACGGCGGCCAGGCTTTTGAGCTTGTCCTGCTTGGCGCGCAGGCGTATCGCAAGGGTGATCAGCCGCAGCTGTTCATGCGTATGATATCCGGCGAAATCGTAGAGGTTTGGCCTGTCCTCGGGATCGAAACGCTCGAACGCGTCGGCTATGCCCTTCAAATCCGGTATTTCCACCAGGACCGGCAGCGCCGCGGTTTCCGCGATATCCTTTGAGCGGATCAGCCTGGCCCGCTTGCCGCAGATCCACAGGGAAATCAACGAAAAGAGCACGAACGAACCCGCGAACACCAGCGCGATCCACCGCTCCCTGTCAAACGGAATCGGCTGCTGCGGCACGCCCGCCCGGACGACGGACTTCAATGCCGTTTCGTTCATCGAGCCGTTGATCACGCCGATGAGCGAATCGGCCAGCGCGTTGGCGGCTTCCGCGGCCGCGCCGGCGCTTTCCGCCGAGACCGTGACCAGCAACAGTCCGGTATTGCCGTAGCGCCGTACGCCGGCGGTCATGGTATCGTCCCACTGCGCGCCGGCTTTCAGCGCGTCGTATTCCGACCAGCGGATGCTTTCGTCGGCCAGGGCGGACAATTCCGCGCCGTCGGAGCCGAGCATCAGCACTTCCGCAACGGCCTCGTAGCGCACAGGCATGTACAAATAGGCATAAACACCCATGGCTGCCGCAAGGATCAAGGACAACAGAACGACCCAGAGCAACCGTCTTTTCCAAAGATAGAATGCGGCTTTCATCCCGATGTGCCCCCCTATCCGCGCTTTTTTCAAAGAATATCACATCCATGGTAGGTTGGCAAGCAAGGCGCGCGGTAAAAACAGCAGAATTATGTTGCGAAAAATTCACATTTATTGTATAATCGTAACCGAATAGGAACAATTTGAACGATTTTTCGTTTTGCACATTCTCAAACACAGAATAACGGAGGCATCCGACATGAAACGTATTGCTATCATCGGTCTGGCCGTCGTATTGCTGCTGTCGCTGCTTATGGCCGTGCCGGCCTCGGCTGCGGAGTACGGGACGGTCGTCGGCGGATATCTGCGGTTGCGCACCGCCCCGTCCTTCGACGCGACCATACTCAAGTCCTACTATACGGGCACCGTGGTCGAGATTTTAGGCACCAGCGGCGACTGGTACAACGTCAGAACCCCAGACAACAAGGCCGGATATATGCATTCGGACTATATCAGCCTTGGCGGATCGCCCAGCGTGCTGACGAAATACGTCACCAGCGCAAACGGCTACGGCGTGCGCCTGCGCACAGGTCCCAGCAAGGGTTACCGCGTGCTTGGCGTGTATGCGGTCGGCACGGAAGTCTCGGTGCTGCAGACCGGCGTGATCTGGAGCCGAATCCAGATCGGCACGACGGTCGGCTTTATGATGAGCGAGTTCCTGACCTCCACGGATCCCGGCTCCTCGCCCTCCACCCCCGAAGGCGACGACATGGCGACCGTATGGAGTTCCAACGGCTACGGCGTGCGTTTGCGCTCCGGCCCGAGCACGAGTGATTCCATCATCGGCCTGTACTCAGTGGGTACGCGCGTGGACGTGCAGACACGCGGCACCGACTGGGATTATATCCTCGTAGGCAGCCGCCTCGGCTATATGATGAACGAATTCCTGATTTATGACGATCCCGACCAAGCGGAGGCCACCAGCATTACCGTGACCGCCGATTACGCGACCGGCATGCAGGGCGAATACGTGGACCTGGACGTGACCGTGACCGGCACCGACCTGTCCTCCCCCGCTTATACGCTGGCTGTGACCGCCAACGGAAGCATGGCGGAGATCGCGGGCGACGACCTGCATATCTTTGCTACCGCGACCATCGGCGCCGTGATCGAGGTCACCGCCACGACGACGGACGACGATTCGGGCGGAAACCCGCTCACCGATACCTGTACCGTCACCGTTACGGCGGCCGAGCCCCGCGTGACCGGCTTCTCCTTTGACGATGATACGACGACCGTATCCATCGCCGGCGGCGACGTGGAACGGCGCATCGGCTATACGATCAGCGGCTACAACCTCAGCTCCCCGTACTTCTCCCTGGCCGTGTCCGCCGAGGCGGGCGGCAACGTGACCACCTCGATCGACGAATCAAACGAGGAGATCGTTTTGGATATCTCTTCGGCTATCCTCGACGGCACGGTGTTTACGGTCACGGGCACCACCGCGGCCGACGACGCGGGCGGCAACCCGATGACCGACGTACTGACCGTGACGATCACGACAGACGCCCTGACCCTCACCTCTATCGAACTGATTCCGGATTCTTCCGCGCTCCGGTATGACGAGACCGCCGATATCGACGCGAGGCTGCACTATTCCAACGGCACCTACGCCAACGCGGCCATCACGACGGAGTATACGCTCAACATCACCTCGGGTTCGGCGTATGCGTCGCTGGGCGGAAAACTGCTGACGCCCAACATGGCAAGCCTGATCGGCGTTGCCGACCAGACTGTTGAGATCACAGGCACGTCCGTTGACGATCCGTCGCTCACCGATACCTGCGAAGTGCTGCTCTACGGACGCAACGAGCCCGACCCGCCCGTGCTGACGGCTGCGGATCCCGCCCATAACAGCATCACGCTGGAGTGGACGGCGCCGGCAAACGACGGCGGCGAAGATCTTACGTTCTACAAAGCCTATTACAGCCTGACCGAGGGCGGAACCAAGAATCCGCTCAGCACTACCATCAGCGCGTCCGCAACAAGCTATACGAACTCCACGCTGATCGACGGCACGCTGTATTACTTCTGGCTGGTCGCCACCAACGGCCAGGGCGACAGCGGTTTCAGCAACTATCTGACCGCGACGCCCAATCCCTCGCAGCCCAGCGAACCGCAGGGCCTGGCCGTCTCCAGCAGGGGCGACGGGTTTGTGCAGCTTAGCTGGTCCGCGCCGGCGGATACAGGCGGCACGGGCGTTCCCATTGATCACTACGTTGTGTATAAGGATCATGCGAACGGAACGAATGAACCCACCACAAGCTTTACATGGAGCGGGCTGACCAACGGTGTAGAGCATGAATTCACGGTTATCGCCGTCAACAGCGCCAGGTCTGGTTTGCCCGCCGACATCACCAGCAACGCCGTGGGCACGCCTGCGGCGCCGACGATCACGGAAAACGACATGGACTTTGAGGAGATCTCTATCTCCTGGCTGCCTGATGCCGACACCGGCGGCAACGCCATCCAGAGCTACGACGTGTACATCAAGGTAGAAACCGCCGATGATTCGACAGCCGTCGTGGATACGGTAACGGATACGGAGTATACGTTTACAGGCTTGTCCAATGTCGAATATGAGATATGGGTCATTTCCGACAACGGCTATTACGACAGCGCCGAAAGCATACGCGTGACCAACACGCCGTATGTCGCGCCGGGCGCGCCCGCAAGCGCGACCGCGACCGGCGATGATCCTGCCGTCGGTTCCGCCACCGTCGACTGGACCGCTCCGGCTTCAACAGGCGGGCAGCCGATTACAGGCTATCAGGTGGAATACACTTCGTTAGTCAGCGGATCCGGTTCGATTGAAGTCGGAAATGTGTTGACTTATGTGTTTTCGGGCCTTGCGGCCGATACCTACACCTTCAGCGTCAGCGCGACCAACGATGGAACGAACTATGGCCCGACAACCTCCGCCGCCCCGGTAGCCGTTACGAATTAACAGCATACATATAAGCCCTCCGATGTAGACCGGAGGGCTTTTCTTTTGCATCCAAACCCTCTATTCCCCGGAATAACCGTTGACGAGACTCATGGTTTGTGCTATGCTGATAGGCGAACAAACATTCCCATTGCGAGAGGTAACGACCGTGAACAGATTCGTACTGAAATCTCCCTATCAGGCCAGCGGCGACCAGCCCGCGGCCATCACAAGCCTGGCCGAAGGCATACAGAACGGGCTCAAAGACCAGGTGCTGCTGGGGGTCACGGGCAGCGGCAAGACCTTTACCATGGCGTCGGTTATCGAGCGCGTGCAAAAACCCACGCTGGTCATCGCGCACAACAAAACGCTGGCGGCGCAGCTGTGCAGCGAGTTCCGCGCGTTTTTCCCCGACAGCGCCGTGGAATACTTCGTCAGCTATTACGATTATTATCAGCCGGAGGCCTATATCCCCTCCACCGACACCTATATCGACAAGGACGCCTCCATCAACGAGGAGATCGACCGCCTGCGCCATTCCGCCACCGCCGCCGTGCGGGAGCGAAAGGATGTCATCATCGTCGCAAGCGTCTCGGCCATCTACTCCATGGGCGATCCCAGCGAGTACTCCGCCATGACCGTCAGCCTGCGCCCGGGCCTTTCGGTCAGCCGCGACAAGGTCATCGACAGGCTGATCGACATCCAGTACGTACGCAACGATATCGATTTTACGCGCGGCAGCTTCCGCGTACGCGGCGACGTGCTGGAGATCATCCCCGCCAACGAGCGCGAGCACGCGATCCGCGTGGAGTTCTTCGGCGACGAGATCGAGCGCATCCGCGAAGTGGAAGTGGTGACGGGCAACGTGCTTTCAACGCTGGAGCACGCCATGGTCTACCCCGCCACGCACTACGCCATGGACCGCGACCGGATGAATAGCCAATTGGAACAGATCGAGCACGACATGGAGGCGCGTGTGCAGGAGCTTACCGACGAGGGCCAGCCTCTGTACGGCCTGCGCCTGCGCCAGCGCACACAGTACGATATCGAGATGATACGCCAGATCGGCTTTTGCACAGGCATCGAGAACTACAGCCGCTACTTCGACGGCCGCAA
>JAFGGL010000049.1 GCA_016930575.1 Clostridiales bacterium
CACGCCTGCCTAAACTTACGCGTAAGAACGATGCCTACTACTACCAGAAGGAGCAGTACGGCAAGGCTAAGAATAATCAGGCTGAGGTTTGTCGGCAGGGTTATCATCGGATAAACTCCTTACATGATTTGTGGTACATAATAGCATACACAATGCTCAAAGTCAAGCGGTTTTGCAAAGAATTAACGCATTAACGTAATAAAACATGCAATGCTGCTGTGTAAACGCGCGCGTTATACATTGATATTCAGGGATGTCAGCTGCTCTTCGATCATCTCTTTACTCGCGTGGTTCAGCGGGGAGAAGCGGCCTTCCAGCGCGGTCCTCAGCTTTTCGGCGGCGGCTTCCTTGTTGCCGCCCTCGATGTCGTACTGCGCGAGGAAATACAGCGTGTCGATCTGCCCGGGCTTTTGCTCCAGCGCTTTGATAAAATACTCCCTGGCTTTCTTCTTGTCCTTCTTGAGCAGGTAGTACGCCTGGGCGATATTATCCAGCGTGATGGGGTCCTCGTCGTCGTATTCCAGCGCTTCCTGATTGAACGCGACAGCCTTTTCCGCATCGCCGGTCGCCACGTACAGGTATCCCAGCGTCTGGTAGATCAGGCCGGACGGCTCCTGATTATGCTGGCTTTCCAGCACGCGTATCGCTTTTTCAGCATCGCCGAGCTTATACATACATACGGCGTAATTCACATGCAGCTGCCGCCGCGTCTCCCCTCTGAGCAGCGGGTTTTTCTGGTTCTCCACCAGAAGCTCCCGCGCCTTCTGGTATTCCCCGTTGCGCAGAAGCAGCACGGAATAGCTCAATATATACCGGGGATCGTTCAGCCCCATCTGAAGCGCCTGCTCGAACAGCTGCTTCGCGGTCTCGATATCCCCGCTCTGGTATTTTCTGGCCGCCGACTGGGCCTTAATGCTTGCCATGAAACTCATTTATTCAGAACCTCCTGCGATTTTGCGGCGCAAACGCGCGTAACGGTATTGTAGCGTATTTTTAAGCGATTGTACAGCCTCACCGGCTGCAAGCCCCGGCTCCGATAAGATCAGCAGCGCCTGGCGGGTGTAGAACAGCGCTTGGGGAATGTTTTGAAGCTGATGCTCGTAGAGCTTGGCAAGCGCGACGCATACCTCCGCCATATCCTCCTTACGCGAAAGCATCGCCGTATACAGCTTCACGGCACGCCGGGCGTTCCCCTCGCGTTTCTCCTGCTGCGCCAGCGCGTGGAAGGCGGGTTTGCGCAGCCCGCCGCGCGCAGACATCCGGTAACACTTCTTGGCCTTTTCCGTCTCCCCGCGTTTGTTGAGCGTCCGGGCAAGGGAATACAGGTCCTCCGGCGCGGCGGCGGTTTCCGGCTTCGCGTGCAGCCTGCATAAAAAGAAGAACAACTGCGCGAGGGATAGGATGTCCTGCCTGTTATGCACCATGATCTGCCGTACGGGCTCGAAATCGCGGTTCTTCAGGTATTGGAAGTAGGTTTGGGGGATCAGTTCGCCGGGCAGGTCGTCTTCGCGGGTCACGCCGAGTATGCTCTCCTCAAGCGTCTGCAGCGTACAGCTGAAAAGCCGCAGCTTCCATATCCTGCGCGCCGGGTAGAGCACGTCGGCATGCACTCCGCCGAAACCGTCCCCGAAACGGTTGAGCAGGAAGCGGTTACTTAGCACAGGCATATCGAAGGTTTTCCCGTTGAAGGTTGCTAGAACGGGAAACGCCTTGAGCAGCCGGGAGATCTCCCGCAATACGAAGCTCTCCTCGTCGTAGTCCCGCATCAGGTATTGCTCGATCACGAAATGCTGCTCCGTGAAATACCCCACGCCCGCCAGGAACGCAACCGTGCCCGCGCCGCGCGACAGGCCTGTGGTTTCGGTATCCAGGAACAGCACGTCACGCATCTGCACGGAGGCGGGGAATTCAAATCCGTATATTTCTTTTAAGATATCCGCGCTCATATGCCGCGCGTCGGCAAAGAAACCCGCCGGATAGCGTTCGCTTGTCCGGTAGCAGTCCTGCGCCGTTTCTTTTTTTGGAATATCATCGCGCGCCTTCTGTTCGGCGCTGATCATCCGCAGTTTGTCCTTCAGGCCGGGCATCCTTATAAAAGCTCCCCGAGTATCTTCTTCGCCGCATTCTTGCCGCGCACACCCGCGTCGATCATCGGGCCGACGCAGCTGGGGCAACCGTCCTCGCAACCGCAGTTCTCCACAACGCTTAAGGCGTGTTCCAGCAGCATCTCCTGCATCTCGTACGCCTTCTCGCTCAAACCGATACCGCCCGGATACTGGTCGTAGAGGAAGATCGTCGGCTTGTCGGTATGCGGCGCTTTCACCTGGTATACGATCTTAATGTCCCGCGGCGCGCACATCAGGTAGATCGGCGCGACGATCGCCAGCAGGTTTGCGATGCCCATCATGGCGTTTTGCAACTCGTCGTTCTTGTAGCGGGAGGAGATCGCATCGGGCAGCGTCCACCACATGCCCTGGGTATGCATATTGCTCTCGGGCAGCCGGACTTCGCCGTGCCCGAGGTTTTCGTGCGTGTCCAGCTTCATCTTTTTGAAGACCTTCACGATGGTGGTCACCTTCAGCTCGCCCAGCGTCAGCCGCACGCCGCTTTTAAGCGTCTGATCCTTCATCTCGTCCAGCACGCCGATGGAGACGTTCATGTCCGCGTCGGTGTAGTAATCCACGTCCACGGAGCGGATGTAGGCCTTGCAGGCGTCGAAATCGAGCTTCTCCACCTGGTACTGGTTGCCGCCGTGCAGGTAGATGGCGTTTTCGTGCAAAAGCATCGGCACGGTAAAGCGATCCATCTCGCCGATCACACGGTGGTGCGCGGCGTCTGAGATATCGACGATGACGAAGTTTTCCGTCGTCGCCGAGCGCAGGTTAATCTCGCTGGCCGGGAACTCCTCCGCAGACCAGTGATACCTGTCCCCCACGTGGCGCAGGATGCCGCCTTCGGTAAGGAACTCCAGGAACTGCGCGGTGTCTTTCACATTGCCGAATTGCTTGCCGTCCTCAAAGGGCAGCTCGAACGCCGCGCACTTGACGTGCGACAGCAGGATATAGAGGTTATCCGGATGCAGCAGCGCATGCTCCGGCGATTGTTTAAGGAAATACTCGGGATGGTTGACGATATACTGGTCGATCGGCGCGGAGGACGCGACCAGAATGGTCAGCGCGGTCTCGTTGCGCCTGCCCGCACGCCCGGCCTGCTGCCAGGTGCTGGCAATGGTGCCCGGGTAGCCGCACAATACGCAGGCTGTCAGCGAGCCGATGTCCACGCCGAGTTCCAGCGCGTTGGTGGAAACGACCAGCTTGATCTCCCCTGCGCGCAGCTGCTGTTGAATTCTCCGCCGCTCGCTTGGCAGGTAGCCGCCGCGGTATCCGCGTACCGCGTCGCTGTTCTTGCCGCTTTGTTTCAGGGATTGCGTCAGTACTTCCACCTGTATGCGGCTTTTGGCGAATACGATGGTCGGGATATCGTTGTGCAGAAGCTTCTGGGCCAGGGCGCGGGTCTCGTTGAGCGCGCCCTTGCGGATGCCGAGCTGCTTGTTCACGACGGGCGGATTGTAAAACACGAAATGCTTTTTACCCATCGGCGCGCCGTTGTTGTCGATCGTATCAATGTGCCTGCCCGTCAGCGTTTCGCCCAGTTCCGCCGGATTGGCAATGGTCGCCGAGCACAGGATGAAGCGCGGGGAGCTTCCGTAGAATTCGCAAAGGCGCATCAGACGGCGCAGGACGTTGGCCAGATGGCTGCCGAACACCCCGCGGTACATGTGGATCTCGTCGATGACGATATATTTCAAATTTTCAAACAGCTTCACCCACTTGGTGTGGTGCGGCAGGATGTTGGCGTGCATCATATCGGGATTGGTCACCACGATGTGCCCCGCCTGGCGGACGGCCTTGCGCGCGGCGGCCTGCGTATCGCCGTCGTAGGTATAGGCCTTGACGTCCACGTCCATCGCCTCGATCAGCTCGTACAGCGAGCCCGCCTGATCCAGCGCCAGCGCCTTGGTGGGAAACAGATACAGCGCGCGGGAATCCTGATCCCTGAGGATGGCGGAGAGCACCGGCAGGTTGTAGCACAGGGTCTTCCCGCTGGCCGTCGGCGTGACGACCACGTAATCCTTCCCGGCCGCGGCGGCCTCCCAGGCCGACGCCTGGTGCGTGTACAGCCTTTCAATGCCGCGTTTTTTAAGCACTTCCGCCATCCGGGCGTCCATGGACACGGGAAACTCGACCATCTGCCCCTCGCGTGACGGGATGGTTTCCCAGGCCGTAACGTTTTCCATGAATCCCGGATCTCGCTTCAGCGTCGCCGCCAGTTGATCGATATTCATACTGCCCTCCGCGCATGGATTGCTTATGCTGTTCTTTTCTACAAATACAAGCGGAGTTTCCTGCCGAAAAGAACATTTGTTTGCTTTATATTATAGCACAGGCATACCCTGAACTGCAAAGGCTTTTTACCCCAACGCAATTAAAAACCGCCGAAGCGGTTTTTATTGCAGGTTACTCATTCGGTTATGCTTTTTCAGGCTGGTTAATTAAATCGGTGATGCGGCAGGAGCGTTCAAACGCGAGTTTCCCATTCTTGACATAGAGCCGCACCATGTCGCCAAGGGCCAGGTGGCCCGCGATGATCTCCTCGCTGAGGGCGTCTTCCACCACGCGCTGTATGGTCCGCCGCAGCGGGCGCGCGCCGTAGTTGACGTCGTACCCCTCGGTGGCGAGCAGGTCTACCACTTCGTCGTCGTATTCCAGGCTCATGTTCTGTTCTTCCAGCCGCTTGGTAACATTGCTCAACATCAACGCGGCGATCTTAACCATATCGTCTGCTTCCAGCGCGTGGAACACGATCAGCTCGTCCACACGGTTGATGAACTCGGGGCGGAACACATCTTTCACTTCCGCCATGATGCGCTCCTTCATCTTTTCGTAGTCACGCACGGTTTCGATCATACCGCCGAAGCCGAGGCTTTGCTTGCCGATGATGGCGTGCGCGCCTGCGTTTGAGGTCATGACGACGATGGTGTTTTTGAAGTTCACCACGCGCCCGTCGCTGTCGGTCAGCCGCCCGTCCTCCATGATCTGCAGCAGGATGTTGAACACGTCGGGGTGTGCTTTTTCCACCTCGTCGAACAGGATGACGCTGTAGGGTTTCTGGCGCACCTTCTGGGTCAGCTGCCCGCCCTCCTCGAAACCGACGTAACCGGGCGGCGAGCCGACCAGGCGGGATACGCTGTGTTTCTCCATGTACTCTGACATGTCGATGCGGATCACGGCGTTTTCATCACCGAACATCGCCTCGCCCAGTGCGCGGCATAGCTCCGTTTTCCCAACGCCCGTGGGACCCAGGAAGATGAACGAGCCGATGGGGCGCTTGGGATCGTGCAGCCCGGCGCGCGCGCGGCGCAAGGCGCGGCTCACGGCCGAGATGGCCTCGTCCTGCCCGATAACGCGCTTGTGCAGCGTCTCTTCCATGTGAAGAAGCCTTTTACCTTCGTTTTGCGTCATGCGTTTGACGGGGATGCCCGTCCAACTGGACACAATCTGCGCGATATCCTCCTCCTTGACGGAGGAATGGATCCTGGCGCGCCTTAATTGCCATTCCTTCTTCTTCTTGTCGATGATTTCCTCAAGCTGGACTATCGTTTCCCGCAGCTCGTCAATACGGTCGTCGTCCTGCACGACCGCATCCTTCAAATCGTTGCGCTGGCAGAGCAGCTGCTCCTCCAGTTCCTTGATCTTCGGGGTTTTTTTGTACCTGCGCAGCCGCACGCGCGAGCCCGCTTCGTCCATCAGATCGATGGCTTTGTCGGGCAGACGGCGGTCGGAGATATAGCGGTCCGAAAGCATGACGGACGCGCGCAGCGCCCCGTCGGTGATCTTGACCTGATGGTGCTGCTCGTAGCGTTCGCGCAGGCCTTCCAGGATCGCAAGCGTTTCATCCACGGTCGGCTCGAACACCTTTACCGGCTGGAAGCGGCGTTCCAGCGCCGGGTCCTTCTCGATGTGCTTGCGGTATTCGTCCAGCGTGGTCGCGCCGATGCACTGCAGCTCTCCGCGCGCCAGTGCGGGCTTGATGATATTGGCGGCGTCGATGCTGCCTTCGGCCTTGCCCGCGCCTACCAGCGTGTGGAATTCGTCCACAAAAATGATGATGTTGCCTTCATTTTTGATCTCCTTGAGGGTTTCCTTCAGGCGCTCCTCAAACTCGCCGCGGTATTTGCTGCCCGCGATCATGCTTCCCAGATCCAGCGACAGGATGCGCTTGTTTGCCACGGTCTCGGGCGCTTTCCCAGCGGCGATCATCATCGTCAGCCCTTCCACTACGGCGCTTTTGCCCACGCCGGGTTCGCCGACCAGCACCGGGTTGTTCTTGGTGCGGCGGCTTAAAATCTGCACGATGCGCTCCATTTCCTTGGTGCGGCCGACCACGGGGTCGAGTTCGCCCTTTTTGGCTGCCATGGTCAAGTCACGGCAGTATTTTTCCAGCGCCGGCTCCCCGTCCTCTTTGCTTTTGGTTTTAGCGGGTATCAGTTCGGGGTTGACCTTGTCCGACTGCAGGATCTTCGTCAGCGACTGCGACAGCGCTTCGGTATCCACATCCAGGTCGTGCAGGATGCTTACGGCTACGCTTTCCTCTTCCCGGAGCATGGCAAGCCAGAAGTGCTCCGTGCCCACGTAGGCGTGGTTGAAGCGCTTTGACTGGATGATGCTTGACTCCAGCAGCTTCTTGGAACGGGGCGTGAGCTCCAGTATTCCGCGTACGGCGGCAGTCCCTTCGCCCAGGTCGCGCACGCGTTCCAACACGGTGGCGTAGGTCACCTGCTCGGGGAGCAGCCGGGATACGGTGGGATCGGGGTTCTTTAAAAGACCGAGCAGAATATGCTCCGTGCCCACATATTGTTGTTTCAGCGCCACAGACGCCTGCTGTGCGTAGGCGATGGTCTGCTGTGCCCGCTGTGTAAACCGTCCGAAAATCGCCATGGTTATCCTCCTAAAGCAGCGTTGCTCTTCCTGGCAATCTGCAGTAGCATTGCTTTGAGTATCTTTGCGCGCAGCGCGTCCTTGATTGCCGCGTGGATGGGGAGCGTGTAGCTTGATTCGTCGATCGCCGCTTTCATCATGCCTGCCTCTATGGTTGAGAGAACCTTTCGCTCCCTTAGCTGCGTGATCAGGTGGTCCGCCTTCATCGCGGTGATATGATCTCCGACGCGTTCCTCCAGCAGGTAGACAAGCTGCTCGCCGGTGTCCTGATGCATGCGGAAAATGCGGATGTATCCTCCCCCGCCGCGTCGGCTTTGGATCAGGTATCCGTGATCGGGCGTAAACCGCGTCGCAAGCACGTAGTTGATCTGCGAGGGGGCGCAGTTGAAATACTCCGCAAGCTCGTTGCGCTTCAGCTCAATCTCATTCTCGTCATGCGTCAGCATGGTTTTGATAAACTGCTCTATCGTATCGCTCAGGCGCATAGGCAAACCTCCCCGCCAAGATCGTTGACTATCTTTGACCATTATAGTATAACACGGATTTTGAAAAATGCAACACTGTTGCATTGTGCGTCCGCTTGTATCTGTGCGGGGCTGCCGTCTTGTTCGCCGAAGGGGCTTGTGCTATAATGCCGATATATCATATGGTGGAGGAATCATCGTGGCAGGCAGAACAAGCGCGGCAGCCAGAAAGAGAAGAAAGAAGCTGCTCACCCGGATTGTAACAATTTCCATCGTTGTCATTATGGCATGCAGCATCCTGCTTGCGACCATGCTCTCCAGATGGTTCTGATATAATGTCTGAACAGCAGGCCGCCGCAGTCCGCAAACCAGAAATCGCGGGCAATACGGATACATCGCTTTTAAAGCTCATAGCGCTCGCCTTTATGATCGTCGATCATATCGGCGTAGCGTTTTTCCCGGGCGTCATGGAATGGCGCGTCTTCGGCAGGATCGCAATGCCGCTGTACGCCTGGTGCCTGGTGGTGGGCAGCGAATATACGCGCAACGCGTTGAAATACGCGCTGCGGCTGTTGATCCTCGGCGTCGTTTCCCAGCCGTTTTACATCATGGCACTCGGCAATTCCTGGACGGACCTCAACATCCTGTTCCTGTTGTGCCTCAGTGTGCTGGTGATCGCGGGTATCAGGGAAAAGCGCTGGTACAGCCAGTTCTGGGCGCCCGCGCTCGGCGTTTTAATCCTGTTGTTTGTGCATGTGGATTACGGCTGGAAGGGACTTCTGTTCATCCTCTTACTCTACATGTCCCGCAAATCGAAGCTCGGCATCGCCGGCGCGCTTCTTGCCGCTTCCGCCTTCTGGGGCATGTACAGCTTCCCCGTGACGAAAGTTTTCGGCCTGCAGCTGAGCTTTCTGGAAGGCAACTTCCTGTCGCCGATCCTGCAGCTGTTTTTCCAGATGCAGGCGTTGATGTGGATGGCGCTGCCGCTTATACTCGTCCCCATGCATTCCAATATCCGTATACCGAAATGGATGGGATACGGGCTGTATCCCGTCCATTTGATCGCGTTGATCGTCGTCAGCTTGATTTTGGGAGTCCCGCTGTCCTATATCATTTCGTCGCTTGCAACGCTTTGAGGGACGCTGCGACAGCATCCATAAAGCCTTCGGTGTTGAGCGTTTCCGCCTCGCCGTCAAATAAAAGCGCAAGGTCCTTGGTCATCTTGCCGCCCTCGATGGTTTGCAGGGTGGCTTTTTCAAGCGTCCTGGCGAATGCACAAAGCGCGTCGTTGCCGTCGAGTTCCCCGCGCTTGAAAAGCGCGCCCGTCCACGCGAAGATCGTCGCCACGGGATTGGTGCTGGTCTCCCTGCCCTCGCGGTGCCGGTAGTAATGGCGGGTCACGGTACCGTGCGCGGCCTCGTACTCAAACTGGCCGTTGGGCGAAACGAGCACGCTGGTCATCATCGCAAGGCTGCCGAACGCCGTGGCGATCATATCGCTCATCACATCGCCGTCGTAGTTTTTCAGCGCCCAGATGAATCCGCCCTCGCTTCGCATCACGCGGGCGACGGCGTCGTCGATCAGGGTGTAGAAATATTCGATACCGGCTTTCTCAAACGCTGCTTTGTACTTGGACTCGTACAGGCCTGCGAAGATATCCTTGAAATGGTGGTCGTAGGTCTTGGAAATGGTATCCTTGGCGGAAAACCACAAATCTTCCTTCTTGTCCAGCGCGTAACGGAAGCAGGAATGGGCAAAGCTTTCGATGCTTTCATCCAAGTTGTACAGGCACTGCACGACGCCCGCGCCTTCGAACTCGTGGATGGTCAGCGCGGTCTCCTTCCCCTGCGTGTCGGCGTAGCGCATCTCGGCCCTGCCCGCGGCCGGCACGCGGAACTCCACATCCTTGTACACGTCCCCGTAGGCGTGGCGCGCGACGGTAATGGGCTTTTGCCAGGTGCGAACGGTGGGGTTGATGCCCCTGATAAAAATCGGCTCGCGGAATACCGTGCCGTCCATGATGGCGCGGATGGTTCCATTGGGGCTTTTCCACATCTGCTTGAGGGCGTATTCCTCCACGCGCTGGGCGTTGGGGGTGATGGTCGCGCATTTGACGGCCACGCCGTATTTAAGCGTCGCCTTTGCAGAATCTATCGTGATCTGATCGTCGGTCTCGTCGCGTTTGATAAGGCCGAGATCGTAATATTCCGTATATAAATCCACATACGGCAGGATGAGTTTATCCTTGATCATCTGCCAGAGGATACGCGTCATTTCGTCGCCGTCCATCTCGACCAGCGGGGTGGACATGGGTATTTTCTGCATGATGTACATCGTTCCCTTCCGTATTCATAGAATAAAAACTGCCTAATTATTGTATAGGCAGGGAAAGGTGTTTTCAAGGCAGATACAGTAAAAGAACTGTGCTTGTTATGTTTTTTTCAGACTGCTTAGTTCCTTCTCCGTCAGTTCCCGCCACGCGCCGCGCTTAAGATCGCCCAGCGTCAGCGGGCCGAAGCGCACGCGCCGGAGCATCAGCACTTCGTGGCCTACGGCTTCCGCCATTTTGCGCACCTGGCGGTTGCGGCCCTCGTGGATGGTGACGAATACGTCCGAATAGTTCCCCTCAGGCTTGATTACGCGCACTTTTGCGCGGCTGGTGCGGCGGCCGCCGATCATCACACCCTTTTCGAGCCGTGCGATCTCATCCTCCGACAGGCTTCCGGTGACGCGCGCGAGATAGGTTTTCTCCACCTCCTTGGAAGGGTGGAGAAGTTTTTCGGTCAGGTCGCCGTCGTTGGTCAGCAGCAGCAGGCCTTCCGTATCGTAATCCAGCCGCCCGACAGGGTACAGGCGCACGGGATAGTCCTTAAACTTGTCAAGTACCGTCGCACGACCTTCGGGATCGCTTGCGGTGGTCACCTCGCCCGCCGGCTTGTGGTAGAGGATATAATGTTTTTCCGTTTCAGGCGCGATCCGCCTGCCGTCCACGCAAACGGCTTGGGTATCGTCCACCTGCACGCCCATCGCCGTCACGGTTTCCCCATCCACCGTCACGCGGCCTTCGGTGATCATCGTTTCACAGGCGCGGCGGGAGGCCACGCCGCACAACGCCATGAACTTCTGCAGCCGCATCATAGCAATCCCCGCTTTTCCATCGATTCCAGCGTTTGGATCAATGCGATCTTGCCGTGGCTATAACTCAAACCGCCCTGCAAATACACGGTATACGGTTCGCGCAGCGGCGCATCCGCCGAAAGCTCGATGCTCGCGCCGGAAACGAAAGTTCCCGCCGCCATGACGACCTGCTCCCGGTACCCGGGCATATCCCAGGGCTCGGGCGCGGCCATGCTGTCCACGGGCGACGCCGCCTGGATGCCCTGGCAAAAGGCGATCACACGCTCCGGCGTCCCGAGCTCCAGCGCCTGGATAATGTCTCCGCGTTCCGCGTTCACCCCGGGCGTTGTTTTCATGCCGAGGCTTTCAAACACCGCGGCGGCAAGCACCGCTGTTTTCAGCGCCTGCGCCACCGCGTGCGGCGCCATGAACAAGCCCTGATAATAAGGTTGATAACTCGCCGCGTAGCTGCCGACTTCCGCTCCGACCGACGGCGCGGTCAGCCGGCAGGCGATGCGGTCGATCGCCTGTTGCGTCCCCGCGATATACCCGCCCGTAGGCGCCAGTCCCCCGCCCGGGTTCTTGATCAGGCTGCCCGCGCACACATCCGCGCCGAAATGCGTGGGTTCTTCGGCCTGTACGAATTCGCCGTAGCAGTTGTCCACCACTATAAGCGCATCCTGGTTTTTACTTTTCACTATCTCTTTAAGCGGCGCGAAATCTTTAGGCATCAGCGGAAACCGCATGGCATAGCCGCGGCTGCGCTGCGCGTACACCACCCTGGTATTCGGCTTAACGGTTTTGGCTATCGCTTCGAGGTCAAGCCCTGTTTCCGCCATCTCTGTCTGCCCGTAGGTGACGCCCATTTCCCGCAGGGAACCCATGTTGTTCTTGCTGATACCGATGACGCCGTCTAGCGTGTCGTATGGCTTTCCCGTTACGCTGAGCAGTTCGTCGCCCGGCAGCAGCAGTCCGAACAGGCACAGCGACAGCGCGTGCGTACCCGAGGCGATCTGCGGGCGTACGACGGCGGCTTCCGTTTGGAAGACGTCGGCATAGATCGTTTCCAGCGTGTCGCGGCCGATGTCGCCGTAGCCGTAGCCGGTCGTCTGGCTGAAATGACGCGAGGCGACCTGATGCTTATGGAAGATATCCAAAACGCGTTCGGTGTTTTTCAGCGCCACCGCGTCGATGCGCGCAAACGCTGCTGTACAATGGCGTTCCGCCGCTTCGACCGTCTCCCGGATGTTCATGCTTCTATCCCTTCCAAAAAGCTTCGTGCCAGTTTCAGCGCGTTTGCCTGCGTGTTTTCATTCGCCGTATCCAGCCAATGGATGCTTTCATCCCGCTTGAACCACGTCAGCTGCCGCTTGGCGTAGTGCCGTGTATTGCGCTTGACGTCAAGCACCGCGTCGTCAAGCAGATACCCGGTGAGCAGCACGGGTATCAATTCCTTGTAGCCGATGCCCTGCATGGCCTGCGCCTGCGGGGAGACGCCTTCATCAAGCAGCGCTTTCACTTCGTTCAGAAGGCCGTCTTCCATCATTTTTCCCACGCGGGCGTTGATGCGGCGGTACAGGGCGGCTCGCTCCATCGCCGTGCCCAGAATACAAAAATCATAGGGGTTGTCAAACTTCGGTTGATTCTGTTTGGAAAGCGGTATGCCGGTCAGTTCGTATACTTCCAGCGCCCTGGATACGCGTACGATATCGTTCTCATGCAGCCGTTCCGCCGTTTCTAGATCGACGGCTTTCAGTTTGCCGTACAGCCGTTTCCTGCCGTCCGCGTCCCGCGCTTCCGCTTTTAGCTGCCGCCGCAGTTTAGGGTCGCTCGGCACGCCGCCCAAATGCAACCCGTGGGTCAGCGCCCGCAGATAAAAGCCCGTGCCGCCGACCAGTATCGGCAGTTTGCATCGCCCCGTGATCTCATCGATCACACGCCTGACGTCCTCGGCGTACTGCGCTACGGTGTAAGGCTCGCCGGGTTCCCGGATATCCACAAGATGATGGGGAATCTTCGCCCGTTCGTCCGGCGTCGGCTTGCTGGTGCCGATATCCATGCGCCGGTATACCTGCATACTGTCCATGCAGACGATCTCGCCGTGCAACTTCTCCGCGAGCGCCATACCAAGCGTGGACTTGCCGCTGGCCGTGGGGCCCGCAACGCACAGAATTTTCGGTTTCATCACGGGATACGGCGGAAGCGTTTTTCCATCTCGCGCCTCGTCATCTCCTGCACGATCGGCCGCCCGTGCGGGCAGGTGGGCTGCACGCCGGTTTCCAGCATTTGGCGGATCAGCGCTTCCACATCGGCTTGCGATAGGGTATCACCGCCCTTGATGGCATGCTTGCACGCCATCTGCGCAACGCGCGTCTTCATCCGCTCCCGCATCGCTGTGTCCGGTTTCCCCCGCAGGTTGTCTAAAACGTCAATAAGCAGCTCGCGCACGGGTTCGGCGTCGCCCAGGATGACGGGCGTCGCGCGTACGGCGACGGTGGTCGCGTCGAACACATCCAGCGTGAAACCGATGGCTTCCAGTTCCTCTTTCATCTCCGAAAGCTTGCTGATGTCGTTGGCCGTAAAGGGCAGCAGCATCGGCGTCATCAGCCGCTGCGACTGGGCCTCGCCCTGGTAGCGCTGCATGAAACGGTCGTAGAGCACGCGCTCGTGCGCGGCGTGCTGATCGATCAGCAGCAGCTTTTCCCCCGCTTCAAACAGCAGATAGGTTTTAAACGCCGCGCCGATATAACGGATACTCACGGTTTCCTCCGTGCCGGGAATCGCCTCCTGCACCGCCTCGGATTCGGCCGGAACGGGTTCATGGGCGTCCGCATCGTCCAGAAACGCCTGCGAAGGCTCGCGCAACACCTGCCGCGTGCTTTGGATGATCTGCGGCGTATACGGCGTCTCCGTATCGTCCATCCACTGGACGACCTCGATGGGCGGCGGCGAGGATTTAGGCGGATCGGGGAGGGGCGACAGCTTATCCGCGATGGTTTCCGCGTTCAGCGCGCCGCGTACGACGGCCTCCACCGCCTCCGCGACGGCTTTCGGGTTTTGAAAACGCACTTCCAGTTTATTGGGATGCACGTTTACGTCCACCTGCTCGTAGGGCATCGTCAAATTCAAAGCACAGATCGGAAAACGCCCGATCATCACGAAGCCTTCCGCCGCGGCCTCCAGTGCCCTGGATAACACATCGTCGCGGATATATCGCCCGTTGATAAAGAAACTCTGCTGCTGGCGGTTGCCGCGCGCCAAATCCTGCACGCCGACGTAGCCGTCAATCAGCACGCCGCTAAAATTGCCCGAAACCTTGCGCATGGCCTGCGCCGCGTCCTTGCCGTAGACGGCGTAGATAGCCGACTCAAGCTTGCCGTCGCCTGCCGACCGGTACACGGTCTTCTCCTGGCTGGAAAAGCGGAACGCGATATCCGGGCGGCTTAAAATCAGCCGCAGCAGGTAATCCGATACCAGCGCAGCTTCGGCCGAGGGCTTTTTCAGGAATTTCAGGCGCACCGGCGCGTTGAAGAACAGCTCCCTCACCGTCACCGCCGTGCCCACGGGGTTTGCAGCCTCCCTGAAATCCGTGAATACGCCCGCCTCCACCTGCGCCTTCATACCGTATTCGGCATCGGCGGTTTTGGATGTGCAGGTGACCTTCGATACCGCCGCGATGGACGCAAGCGCCTCGCCGCGAAAGCCGAGGGTTTGCACGCGGAACAGGTCTTCGGCGGTCGTCAGCTTGTTGGTGGCGTGGCGCTCAAACGCCATTTTCATCTGCCCTGCGGGGATGCCCGTGCCGTTGTCCGACACGCGGATGGAGGTGATGCCGCCGTCCGTAAGCTCGATGGTGATTGCCGTGGCGTCGGCGTCGATGGCGTTTTCCACGAGCTCCTTCACGGCCGCCGCGGGGCGCTCGACCACCTCGCCGGCGGCGATCTTGCCGACGACATCCTGTGTCAGTATGTGAATGGGTTGTATCTTTCTGTTCATCATAGTTTCCTCGCTTTTTCGCGCAGGCGGTACAGATGATTGAGCGCTTCCATCGGCGTCATGGCGTTGACGTCCATAGCCTGCAGCTCTTCCACGAGTTCCTCGTGCTTCAAATGAAACAAATCCGTCTGCCTGTCCTTCTTTTTATTCGTTTCCAGAATGTTCTGGCTGATGGTCTCCTGGTTGATGTCGCTGACCTCCAGCCGCGCCTGGATCTCATGCGCGCGCGCGACCACTCTGGGCGGGATGCCCGCGATACGCGCCACGTGCACGCCGTAGCTCTTGTCCGCGCCGCCGGGGACGATCTTCCTGAGGAAAATCACATCCTCCCCGTGTTCCTTCACGGTGATGCAGTAATTCTTAACGCCTTCATAGCGGCCTTCCAGCTCGCTGAGTTCATGGTAATGCGTGGCAAACAGCGTTTTCGCGCCGACTTTCTTCCGGTCCAGGATATATTCCACCACCGCCCAGGCGATGCTCAGGCCGTCGAAGGTGCTGGTGCCCCTGCCGATCTCGTCTAAAATGATCAGCGAATCCGCCGTGGCGTTGCGCAGGATGTTGGCGGTCTCGCTCATCTCCACCATGAAGGTGCTCTGCCCGCCCGCCAGGTCGTCCGCGGCACCCACGCGGGTGAAAATGCGGTCGCAGATGCCGATCTTCGCGCTGTCGGCGGGTACGAAACTGCCGATCTGCGCAAGCGCTACGATCTGCGCCGCCTGCCGCATATAGGTGCTCTTGCCCGCCATGTTCGGCCCCGTTATGATGAGCATGCGGTGTTCGCCCTTGTCCATCAGCGTGTCGTTTGGCACAAAGGGTTCGTCTTTAAGCGTTTGCTCCACGATGGGATGCCTGCCGTTTTTGATGTCCAGTATGCCGTTTTCAAGTATCTCCGGTTTCACATAGCCGTAATCCCGCGCAACTTTGGCAAGAGATAAAAGCACGTCCAGCGTTTTCAACGCAAGGGCGTTTTGCTGAATAGCGGGAATTTCCTTCTCAATCTGTGTACGGATATCGGTGAATAATTGGGTTTCCAAGGCGATTGCGGACTGCTGCGCGCCGGTGATCTTGCGCTCGATTTCGCTTAATTCCCCGGTGATATAGCGCTCGGCGTTCGCCAGCGTCTGCCTGCGGATGTAGCGGTCGGGCACAAGGTTCAGGTTCGATTTCGTCACCTCAAGATAATAGCCGAACACGCGGTTATACTGGATCTTCAGGTTCTTGATGCCCGTCGCTTCGCGCTCCTTGCCTTCCAGCTCCATCAGCCACTGCTTGCCGTGCAGCGCGGCATTTCGGTACTCGTCCAGCTCCTCGCTGTAGCCGTCGGCGATGATGCCGCCTTCGGTGATCGCCGGCGGCGCGTCCGGATGGATAGCCCTGCCGATGAGTTCGCACAGGGCGTCCAGCGGCGCGAGGGTATGCCAAAGCGCCTCGATGCCCGATACGGAGAACTTCCTGAGTTTCTCTCTGATCGGTTTCACGCTGTGCAGCGAGCGCATCAGCGCCAGGCTGTCGCGCGCGCTGAAGCTCTGGTAACTGAGTTTGGACAGCAGCCGTTCCAGGTCCGACACGTTTTCCAGCGCCTCGGCGAGTTCGTCCGCCGTGAGGAGTTCGTCCTTGAATGCCTCCACGGCGTTCAGCCGCGTCTCGATTCGTTCTTTTGAGATCAGCGGTTCTTCCACCCAGGCTTTTAAAAGCCGCGCGCCCATAGCGGTCCTGGTCCTGTCCAGAAGCCATAGCAGCGAGCCCTTGCGTTCGCCTGCGCGCATGGTTTCGGTCAGTTCCAGGTTGCGCCGCGTGGTGCGGTCCAAAAGCATCGTTTCCAGCCCCTGATGGAACGAGACCTGCGTGATGTGGCACAACGCGTTCTTCTGCGTGTCGCGCAGGTATTTGAGCAGCGCGCCCGCCGCGTTGACGCGGATATCCTTGTCCTCAAATCCGAGCGCCGTGGAAAACGCGGCCTCGAAATGCTCTGTAAGCTCCCGCTCCGCGTTTTTCCGATCGAACGCGACGGACGGGATGGCCGACACCGGCAGTACTTCGCCGATACAATCAGACAACGCCTGCTCGTCGTTTGTCAACAGTTCGCGCGGGGCGATGCGGGATACCTCGTCCCGCAGGCGCTTGCTCGCGTCAATTAGCAGGCTTACGGTAAATTCTCCGGTGGAGACGTCCGTATACGCCAGCACCGCGCCCTTCCCCCGGAAATAAATACAAAGGATATAAGCGTTTGTCTTTTCGTCGAGCATCGCACTGTCCGCCACGGTGCCGGGCGTGATGATTCGCACCACGTCGCGCTCCACGGGCAGCTTGCCCTTGGTTGGTTCGGTGAGCTGTTCGCAGATCGCCACCTTGTAGCCTTTTTCGATCAGCCGCTGCACATAGGCGTTCACCGCATGATGCGGAACGCCGCACATCGGCGCGCGTTCCTTCAGGCCGCAGTCCTTGCCGGTCAGCACGAGCTCCAGCTCTTTGGACGCAAGCTTCGCGTCGTCAAAAAACATTTCGTAAAAATCGCCGACGCGGTAAAACAGCAGGCAGTGCTCATGCTTCTGCTTGATGTTCAGGTATTGCTGCATCATGGGTGAAATGGGCATAAGTACTCCTGGTTAAGTGGGTTTTAGCGGGCGCAGGAAGCGCCGCAGCCCTCGCAGCTGCCGGAGCAGCCGCCTTCGGATTCGCCGTTGACGACGCGCGAGATGACGCTGTTGACTTCCTGCATTAGGCCCGAATACTCGTTTTTCTTCGTGAGTATATTGTTGATCAATTCGTTGCCCGTAAGCTGCTTTTCCGTCTCCTTCACGGCGCTTCCCGCCGTGGCGACCGCCTCCTGATCCAGCGGCTTTTTGGCAAGCTCAGCCTGAAACGCGTCCTTGCGCTCGGAGTAAATTTGGACCAACTCCTGCGCTTCGTCGTTATCGATAACCGCCTGTTCCGCCAGGCGCATGGCAATGTATTCATCGCTTTCGAGGATAGCCTCCCCGAGCAGTTCCGCCTGCAACAGTACCTTGTTCATTCCGTTGTCACCCTTTCTCCCCGGAGCGTATTGGCCGCCGCCGCGTTGATCTTCACCTGTATTAGTTTACCGGTATCCCGGGTATCTCCTGCAAAGGTCACGGTGATATTTCGTCTTCCCTTGCCCGATACCATGGTTCTGGAGCGTTTGGAGACGCCCTCCACCAGCACCTGTTCCGTGGAACCGATCAGCGACTGATGCACGCGGGCGGTGCTTTGTTCCACGGCCTGTATCAGCCGCCGGATACGCTCTGCGGAAACCTCCGCCGGCACCTGCGCCTTCAGCTTCGCCGCCGCCGTGCCGACGCGCGGGCTGTAGATGAAGGTGAATGCTGCATCATACCCGACCGCGTCCACAAGTGAAACGCTGTCCATAAACTGCTCCTCTGTTTCTCCCGGAAACCCGACGATGAAATCGCTGGTGATCCCGATATCCGGCACCACGGACCGCAGCGCCTGGACGCGCTCCATGTACTGCTCGCGGGTATAGCCGCGGTTCATGGCCTTGAGCACGGCGTTGCTACCGCTTTGCACAGGCAGGTGCAGATTGTTGCAGATGTTTTTGCCGCTTGCCATCACGCCGATCAGCTCGTCGGATAAATCCTTGGGATGCGAGGTCATGAAGCGGATACGCGGGATGCCGATACCGTCCAGCGCTTTCAGGAGCTTGGGAAAATCCTTCCCGCCGCCATAGCTGTTCACGTTCTGCCCCAGCAGCATGATCTCCTGTACGCCGCTTTTTTGAAGCTTCTCGGCTTCCCGCAGGATGTCCTCCATGCGGCGGCTGCGCTCCCGCCCGCGCACAAAGGGCACGATGCAGTAGGTGCAAAAGTTGTCGCAGCCGTACATGACGGTGACGTACGCCTTATAGTCGTTCAGCCGTTTCACGGGCAGCCCTTCGGCGATCATGTTCTCTTCGGGACTGACGGAGATCACGCGGTGCTTTTTATCCGCAAGTTCCAGCAGCAGCGACGCAAGCCGGTACAGGTTATGCGTCCCGAAGGCAAGGTCGATGAACGGGTATTGCTTCAAAATCCGCTCCGCCATATGCGGCTGCTGTATCATGCACCCGCACACGGCGATGAGCAGATTCGGCTTTTCATTTTTCAATTGTTTGAGCCAGATCACGTTACCCAACGCCCGGCGTTCGGCGTTCTCGCGGACGCAGCAGGTGTTGAAGATCACCAGGTCCGCGTGCCTGCGGTCCTCCGTCTCCGCCATGCCCATCCTCACCAGCATCCCGGAGAGCTTTTCCGAATCGTGCGCGTTCATCTGGCAGCCGTAGGTCACGATATGAAAACTGCGCGGACGGTCTTCCACGGCCTGAAACGCGGCCATGGCCCAAATCTGCTCGTCCAGTTCCTTTTGGGAGAGGAATATCGGTTCCTTTTGCAAGCGTTACTTCCCTTTCCGTTTGTAGCCTGTGCCGCCGCAGACGTCGCAGGGTTCCTTCAGCCTGTCGCGCAGGGTAACGCCTGTGCGTTTGCGCGTCATCTCCAAAAGCCCGAGGCTGGTGAACCCGTGCAGCACGGTTTTCTGCCGTTCCCGGGTCAGATAGTTCTGCAAAGCCGCTATGACCTGCGCCCGCTGCTTATCGCTGTCCATATCCACGAAGTCGATTAATATGATGCCCGACAGGTTGCGAAGCCTGATCTGCGCGGCGATCTCCGCGCAGGCTGAGAGGTTGAGTTGATAGGCCGCGTCCTCCCGCGCCGTAAACGAGCCGGAGTTGACATCGACGGTCGTGAGGGCTTCCCGTTCGTCGATGGTCAGCGTTCCGCCGTTTGGAAGCGGCACATGCCGCGACAGCGCCGTGCGCAGCTGCCGATCCACGGTATGTTTCGTCCACAGGGCGTCCATGGCCTTATTGTCGATCTGCTCCCACAGGATTCCCACGGTGGCGGTCGGCATACGGTTGACTTTATCGTTGCAGGTGATACTCACGTCATAGCGCGCGGCGTAATCCCGCACGAGGACGGAAAGCGTCGAATCCTCGCGGTGTAGAAGCTCCGGCGCTTTCGCGTATTCAGCTTTCTCCCTGATGGTCGTCCAGCGCGACTGCAGCGCTTTCAAGTCGTCCGCAAGCGCGGTTTCACTCTGCGAAACCGCGGCGTTGCGCATGATCAAGCCGCATTCGTCACCGGCAAGCTTTTTCCCGGTTTCAACCAGCGCTTTACGCTGCTGTTCGTCCGTTACGTGTTCGGACACGCCGACGTGACGGTTGAACGGCATGAAGATCACATACTGCCCGGGCAACGCGATATCGCGGGAGAGGTACGCCCCCTTGTCACCCTTGGCGTCTTTCTTCACCTGTACGATGAGATTTGCACCCGCGGTTATCCTGTCCTGCGCCGCGGTCTGTTCGAAGCTTTTCATCTCCTTAAGCGGTAAAAATCCGCTGCGGGGCTGCCCGATCTTCACAAAGGCCGCGTCCAGCCCCTTCATCACGCGGTCTACCTTGCCATAGAATACGGCGTTGACGAGGGTATCCTCGGCCTCGCATTCCTGATAGAACTCCGCCAGACGGCCGTTTTCTTCCACGGCGATGTTCCGGCCTTGTGCGTCTGCCTTGACCCAAATATGCAGTTTTTCATTCATCCGAAACCACCTCCATCGGGCTGAAGTTGTCGTGTGCGTCCTTTGCCAGGATCGCTTCCCGGGTCACGGTATAATAGCAGGATTCGATGCCGGACAACGAGAACAGGGCGTGCATGACAACCGAAGGTTTGAGCGATCCGCTATGCAGGTTCCTCGCGGTAAAGCGCAGCGCTTTCCCGCTGATTATGAGCGTGTCTATATACAGGTGGATATTGCACATGTTTTCTCCGCTTTTGGTTTTGCGCAACGCCATGTATTCGTCCGTTTGCAGCAGTTTCTCTACGGCACCGGCCAGTTTCGCCAGTTCAATTTCCGGTTCGATGCGGTAGCGGCTGCCGGCCGCAAGCTTCATCAGCGTGGGGAACTTCTCGTCAATCGCCCGCGCGCTGACGATCTTCATACCGCCGGGCATCACGCGGTTGAGTTCTGCCATGAACGCTTCTTCGCCGACCTCGCTTTCCAGCGGCACATCCATGATCTCCCGTTCGCCTGCGATCCCAACGCTCAGCGGCGACGCAAAGCTGAGGCGGATATGGGGATTGAACCCTTGCGTGTACCGCACGGGCAGGCCGCTTCTGCGCAGGGCGCGCTGCATGGTACGCATCAGGTCCAGGTGGCCGATATGCCGTAGAGGATAGGGTTTTTGGAACACAACCATCATTCGCATGCGGCGCACAATCCTTTCATCCGCTGCAGCCCGCAGGCGTTGCAGTGCCCCCGGCAGTCCGGCGTCGTTTCCGCGCGTAGGGCACGTTCCCATTCCTTCTTTAGATAGTCTTTGGTGACCCCAATGTCGATGAAATCCCAGGGCAGGACCTCCTCCGTGCTCCGAACGCGGTTGGCGTAAAACGCGGGATCGACGCCCGTATCCTCAAATGCCTGCATCCACAGATCGTAGCGGTAGTGCTCGCTCCACCCGTCCAGCCTGCAACCGAGTTCGTACGCGCGGTAAAGGACGTCGCCCATCCGACGGTCACCCAATGCGAAGCATGCCTCCAGGCGGCTGGTGAGGGAATCGTGCCAGTTGTAATGCACGCTGCGCATGTTCAGCATTTGACGTAAAGCCTGTTGTTTCTTGCGGATCGCGTCGGGCATATCCTGCGCGCACCATTGAAACGGCGTGAAAGGCTTGGGTACGAATACCGAGGTACTCACCGTGATTCGCAGTCCTTTAGCCCGTTGCTGCTTGGGTACGGCATAGTAGGTGTCCACGGCGGCTTTGCACAGCCCGGCGATGCCATCGATATCCTCGCCGGTCTCGGTGGGCAGCCCCGTCATGAAATAGAGCTTCACGCTGTTCCAGCCGTTTTCGAAGGCATCCCTGAGTTTTTCAATTAAATCTTCCTGCGTCACGCCCTTGTTGATCACGTCCCGCAGGCGCTGCGTGCCCGCCTCCGGCGCGAAAGTCAGGCTGGATTTGCGTACGTTTTGCGACTCAACCAGCGTGTCCTTGAGCACGCTGTCGATGCGCAGCGACGGCAGGGACAGGGTAACGTGACGACCTTCAAACTGCTCCGTCAATCGCCTGCATAGCTCCGGCAGGCGTGAATAATCGCCCGATGACAGCGACGACAGCGACATCTCCTCGTATCCGGTGCTATCCGCCATCTCCTGCGCCAGCGAAAGCAGCTTTTCCACGCTGCGCTCCCGCACCGGACGGTAGAACATCCCCGCGTGGCAGAAGCGGCAGCCCTGCGTGCAGCCGCGCATGATCTCCAGCACGATGCGGTCGTGCACCACCTGGGTGTAGGGCACGGGCGGTGCCGTGGGATAGGGCGCGTTTTCCAGATCGTCTACGAAGCGCTTGCGGACAACCGTGGGCACGTCTTCCTCCGCCGGCGTAAAGTTTCGGATGGTTCCGTCGTCATTGTACGCTACATTGTACAGGGAAGGCACGTACACGCCTTCGATCTGCGAAAGTTTCTTTAGCCGCTGCTTGCGGGGAAGTCCCGCTTTCTTACAATCTCGCAGCAGGATTGTGATCTCCCGTATCGCGTCCTCGCCGTCCCCGAGTAAAAACGCGTCGATAAACGCATGCAGCGGCTCGGGATTGGACGCGCAGGGACCGCCCGCGATGACGACCGGGTCGCCCTCACCCCTGTCTGCCGCCTTTACGGGAATGCCGCCAAGCGAAAGCATGTGCAGTACGTTGGTATAGCTCATCTCATACTGCAGGGTGAAACCCACTATATCAAACCGGTGCAGCGGCGTACGGCTTTCCAACGAAAACAACGGTAGCTGTTCCTCCCTAAGGGCGTCCATCATATCCACCCACGGCATGCACACCCGCTCGCACAGCACGCCCGGCATTGCATTCAGGATGCCGTATAGGATCTTCATCCCCAGGTGGGACATGGCGACTTCATAGGTATCCGGGAAGCAGAACGCAAACGTGACCTCCGCTTCCGCGAAGGGGATCACGGACGCGTTGACCTCGTTTCCCATATACCTCACGGGTTTTTCCACCCGTTCCAATATCCGTTCGATCCGATCCGCCATTCTGCGCCTCCGTCCCCCTGTATTCCAGCTTTCAATGTACCATGCCGGGCCGTGATTTTCAACCATATCCGTCTGCCGCTATTATGTAACAAGCGGCGCGCGGAGTTGCCCTTTCCGCGTCTGCCGTGGTATACTACCCGGGAAGGAGAAAACCTGATGTACACTCGCTCCGCGCATCATACAAGCCACGTTCTCCCCCCTGGCGTTCCCCGGCGGCGGAGCATGACAGCTTCCGCCCGGCGGGCAAATGAAAAAAAGAAGCGTAAACTATTGCGAAATCCTTACAAAAAGGATACAATAAAATATGACGCGTTCCAGTTATTCATGGCAAACATGGATTTTGCAAGCCGAAGGCTTGCCTGGAAGTACAATCGATATCGAATAAGCAGAGTTGCTTGGAATATGAACCATAGACCATAAAGGAACAGGGGAATGTTTAGCAATGAAATCGACAATCGCTGCGATTGACTTTGGCACAAGTAAAATTGTCACGCTGATCTCCGAAACCAGCGGAAACCAACGGTGCGATATCGTCGGCGCCGGCATTGCCGCATACGACGGCTATATCGACGGCGAATGGAACAATCCGGTGGTGCTAAACGACGCGATCCTGCAGTCGGTCACCGAGGCGGAATCGCAGGCCAGGCGTAAACTCAGGGAGATCAACGTAGGCGTCCCCGGCGAGTTTACCCGCGTCTACGTGGTGGAGACCTCGGTCACCATCCAGGGCGCGGATCCGCGGGTATCGCCCAAGCACGTGGAAAAGATATTCACCGAAGCGGATAAACAGCTCTCCCCCGTGCGCGGCGTTGTGGTGCACCGCAGCCCCGCGTGGTTCATGGTGGACGGCGGCAAGAAAACGCTGGAGCCTGTCGGCATGAAGGGGTCGGAATTGAAAGCGCTGGTTTCCTTCGTGGTGGCGGATACGTTCTTCCTGGATGATATCATGGCGAGGCTACGGGATCTGAACATCGCGGTCAGCGGATTTTTCTCCAGCTGCACCGGCGAAGCGATGCTGTATCTTCTGGAAGAGGACCGCGACCGCACGGCCACATTAATCGATATCGGGTATACCTGTACGGACGTGATGGTGGTCGAAGGCGACGCCGTAATTTACCAGAAATCCTTACCGGTCGGCGGCGGGCACATCTCGGCCGATATCGCGGAGGGCCTGAAAATTCCGTTGGCGTCCGCCGAGCAGATCAAGCGCGAATACGTATACGGCGTATCCGGGAAAAACCAGTCCTATTCCGTATCGCTTGGCGAGGGCGTGAAGCAGGAAAGCTTCCAGCAGGAAGACGTCGCCGCGGTGCTGGAACCCCGCGTGGACGAGATCTCCGATATGATCAAATCTAGCATCGAGGAAAGCGGAATCAAGCCCAGCAACTGGTCCACGATCTTCCTCACCGGCGGCGGGCTGGCTTTGAACCGCGGCGGGCGCGACTATTTATCCGGAAGACTTGGCAAGCCCGTGCGCGAAACCGTGAAACGCACCATCAAGCTTTCCAGCCCCGTCTACGCAAGCGCCATGGGGCTGATGGACCTGATCATCGATACCGTCGAGGCCCGCACCGCCCCCAGTTCGTCCGGCGGCGTGAAGGACTTCTTTAAAAGCCTGCTTGGCAGCTGATCGTTCATTTCGCCCCGTAAAACCGGTATGCCAACGCAAGTCATTTAGGAGGAAATACTGTGCTAGAGTTTCAGATTGAGGATCAGCAAAGCTTTGCAAGCATCAAAGTGATCGGCTGCGGGGGCGCGGGCAACAACGCCATCAACCGCATGGTGGATTCCGGTCTTCAGGGCGTGGATTTCATCGCCGTGAACACTGACCGTCAAGCCCTTTCGATGAGCAAGGCCGGCACGACCATACAGATCGGCGAAAAGCTGACCAAGGGTCTCGGCGCGGGCGCAGTGCCCGATATCGGCCGCAGGGCCGCCGAGGAAAGCAGGGAGGAAATAGCACAGGCCATCCGCGGCGCGGACCTCGTATTCGTCACCGCGGGCATGGGCGGCGGCACCGGCACCGGCGCGTCGCCGATCATCGCCGAGATCGCACGCGATCTGAACTGCCTGACCATCGCCGTGGTCACCAAGCCCTTCCAGTTCGAAGGCAAACAACGGATGAAAAACGCCGAAATGGGCGTAATCGAGTTAAAACAGCGCGTGGATACGCTGGTCGTCGTTCCCAACGACAGGCTATTGCAGGTCGTCTCCAAGGGGACGACGATGCTGGACGCGTTCCGCATCGCCGACGACGTACTCCGCCAGGGCATCCAGGGCATCTCGGATTTGATCGCCTTACCGGCGCTGATCAACCTGGACTTCGCCGACGTGAAGACCATCATGGAATCCGGCGGCCTCGCGCATATGGGCATCGGCGTGGGCAAGGGCGAGAACAAGCTGGTGGAAGCCGCGAAGAACGCCATTTTAAGCCCGCTGCTTGAGACCAACATCGAAGGCGCGCGCGCCATTTTGATCAACGTCACCGGCGGCAGCGACATGTCAATCATCGACATCAACGAAGCCGCGAGCCTCGTGATGGAAGAAGCGGACGACGACGCCAATATCATCTTCGGCGCCGGAATCTGCGAGGATCTGGGCGACGAGGTCCGTATCACGGTGATCGCCACCGGCTTTGAAAAGTTGCCCTTCCCGCAGAAACAGGAAGCGGTGAAAGCCGACGCGGGCAGCGACTGGACGCATTCCTTCGGCGGCGGCGATCTCAATGCCGGATATTCCGGCAGCTACGGCGCGACGCCCTTCGTGCAGCAGGACTATCCGGCGACCGGCTATGACGACGTAAGCGACGGCATTCCGGGCACAAGGCCGGGCGGCGGATATTACGGGAATTACGGCGGCGTTCCGACGCCCGCCGCCGTGCCGCCGATGATGCAGGGCCAGCCCGGACAGGGATACGGCGCGCCGGGAACGGACGCGCCGCTGCAGGGCACGCCCTACCAGAACATCCCGCAGATGGAGTACGGCCAGTCCTACGGGAGCAAACAACGACCGGATTTTTCGCAAGATGCCAAGGACGAACAGCCGAAGTCCCGCAGCGCACGTCATCCCGCCGCGCAGCAGCCTGACGCCGCCCCCGCGGAACGCGACGATCTGGGTATCCCGGCGTTCCTGAGGCGGCCCACCCGGAAATAATGCCGTTGTTCATGCGGCAGCCGGATCAGATTACGCTTACAGTCAGCACAGCGGGGATATCGCCCCGCTGTGTTTTCATATAATGCTTTTTTTGATCGGCATGAAACAGGCAAGGAGGAATACGGTATGGAAAACAAGCAGCCGGACTTTGGGTCCCTGAGCGCCAAAGCGCAGGCGGCGGTCCTGCAAAGCCAGCGGGATGAAGAAACCGGCGCGCTGATGTATGCCTTTATCGCCGGGAGAGAAAAAAACGAGGATAATGCCGCCCTCCTTTTAAAAATGAGCGCGGATGAGCAGACCCACGCGGCCTACTGGCAATCCATCAGCCGCCAAAAGCTGAAGCCCGACCGCATGAAACTCTACTGGCTTAAGCTCCAATCCTTTATCCTTGGCTATACGTTCGTCATCAAGCGCCTGATCAATGACGAGACCGGCACGGTGGATGTGTATGAGCGCTTGAAGGCGGAGATTCCCGGCGCCGCCAAAGTGCAGGCCGACGAGATACGCCACGAAAAGGAACTGGCCGAAATGCTGGATGAAGAGCGCCTGCAATACGTGGGCGCGATGGTGCTAGGACTCAACGACGCGCTGGTGGAACTCACCGGCACCATCGCGGGGCTTAGCTTCGCGTTGCAAAACACGCGCATCGTTGCATTGAGCGGCATCATCACCGGCATCAGCGCCACGCTCTCCATGGCGGCAAGCAACTACCTGGCGGAGCGCGCCGACGGCAATGAAAACGCGTTGAAATCAAGCATCTATACGGGCGTCGCATACCTGGTGACCGTCGCGTTGCTGGTGCTGCCCTATCTGCTGCTTCCGGACACGCTCTGGGCGCTCGCCCTTGTGCTGATGATCTGCGTCGTGGTGCTGGTCATCCTTGCGTTCAATTACTACATCAGCGTGGCAAAAACGCTGCCGTTTCGCAGGCGCTTTACGGAAATGGTCGCCATCAGCCTTGGCGTAGCGATCATCGCGTTTTTAATCGGTCTGCTGGCCAAAGCGCTGCTCGGCGTCGATATTTGATATCTCTCCGCCAGGAAAAGCCGCTGATCCTCGTAGGGGACAGCGGTTTTTCTTTTGCTTACGGCATGGTTTCCGCCATATCCGTCTCCGCTTCGCTTTCCGATGGAACCGCGTCCATCGTTTCCATGATGACCGTCATGCCGAGGCGGATATCCTCGTTTGGCCGGAAATCGACGTAGACGTAATAGGATACGTCGGAGGTGTCGGAGGAGAAGCTGATGTCGGAGATCATCTCCACCGTACCGGTGATTGTATTCATGCCCAGGTCATCGTAGCTGAAGCTGAGTTTCACCGTGTCGCCGACCTTGATATACGCCAAATCGTACTCGTTGATCTCCACGCGCGCCTGCATGGCATCGGCAGCGCAGACCGTCGCGACCAGCGCTCCCTTTTCGACAGACACTCCGGCCGAAACCTCCACCGATTCCACGATGCCTGCCGCCGTGAATCTGATCTGGCTGCCATCCGCCGCTAGCGCGTCCAGCTCGCCGGACACCGTTTCGTACAACAACTGTCCGCGCTCCACCGTATCGCCGTCTTGCACATACATCGCGACAATGCTGCCGGAGCCGTTTATTGCGATTTCCGCGGCACGGCTCAGGTCGCCACGCCCGATGCGGGTTATCGCTTCAAACTCCGGATCGCGGTAGACCGAGATCGTTTCTCCGACCCAGAAATCCCCCTGAGTCGTTTCCACGGTGAAGCTTGTGCCGTCGATTGCCGTGATCTCGCCAACGCCCGTATTGCCGTTGGAGGACGCGTAGCTGCGCAGGTATACCGTCTCCCCCAAATGCAGGTACAGGTTATCGCTGGTATCGTACCCTTCGCTTGTGTCGGCACTGATCGTGTACCTGCGTTCCGGCGTGATGTAGAGCACGGCGCCGTAACGGTCCGCCACGTTGTCCACATAATCGCCCGCCTGCCCGAATACGCCCGTGATTTCGCCTGCGGTCGTAGCGTACACCTTGGCGGTCATCACGTCGGCAAGCGCATCTCCCGTATCCACGATGTCGCCCGCCTGTACGCTTACGGAGCTGACCACGCCGCCAAACGGCGCCATCACCGCAATGGAATCTTTGGAAACCACCGTCCCTTCAAAGCTGATGCCCGCAAGCGCCAGGCTTGGCACCAGGATACATACCGCCAGAACAGAGAGTATTGTTTTTCTTTTCATCGTCTTTACCTCCACGATTACATGCGACGCAGTGCGTCGATTGGATTAAGCTTTGATGCCTTACGTGCGGGCGACCATCCGAACAGGATACCGACCGCCGCGGAAAACCCTACGCCAAGAGCGATTGCCGAGTAAGAGATCGTAAACTGCGTTCCCATGACCTGACAGAGGATGGCAGACAGCACGATACCCAGGATAATGCCCGCAACGCCGCCGATCATCGACAGCAGGAACGCTTCGATCAAGAACTGCACCTGGATCTGTCCGGGCTTTGCGCCGATGGCTTTTTTCATACCGATCTCCATCGTGCGCTCCGTTACGCTGGTCAGCATCATGTTCATGATGCCGATCCCGCCGACCACCAGCGAGATGGAGGCGATGCCCGACAGCAGCGCGCTCATCATGGACAGCATCGAATCCATGATCTCCCGGATGCTTTCCAGCGTTGAGATGGTATAGGTGTCGTCCTCGTAGCTGAACACCGCGTCCAAATACTCGCCGAGTTTGGTTTCCATGGCGTCGGTGTCCCGCCGGCCCAGTTCGCCTAAATATACGGTGATGGAGTTCACGTACAATTCCGAGTTCATCTTGAGCACAGTCGTATACGGCGCGATGATGGCAGAGCTTCCCGAGATCATCTCCGAGATGGATTCGTCGATATCCTCCGAAATGATGCCGACGACCGTGAAGTGCAGATCGTCGATATACAGCGTCTGGCCGATCGGGTCCACGCCGTAGAAGAATTCTTCCACCAGTTCCTGGTTGATCAGGCAAACCCTGGAGCTTTCCCTGACGTCTATCGGATTGATGGCCCGGCCCCGCTCCACCGCGGCGTCGTTTTCCGCAAAGAAGTACGTGTTGCGCCCGACAAGAGTGACGGACGATTCGTATGCGTCGCCGCGCGCGACGGCCACCGAGGCCGATACGCCGGGTATCACGCCGTTAATCTCGTCAAACTGCGCGATCTCGTCCATGTTCTCGGCCGTCAGGCCGGACTGCATGTCGTTGCCGGTGACCGAAACGGTCATCGTGTCCGCGCCCATGGACGTAAACGAGTCGGAAAGCGACGTGCTCACGCCCGATACCGTGGTGATCAGAGCGATGACCGCCGTTACGCCGATCAACACGCCCAGAATGGTTAAAAACGAGCGCAGACGGTTGTGCATGATATTGGAGATGGACATCTTCACGCTCTCGGTAAACATGTACACGCCGCCCATTATCTTGTGAAACATGGCGCTCATCCCGTCACCCCGCCTTCGGTCAGCATGCCGTCGATGATATTCACGGTGCGCTTGGCATGCCTGGCGACGTTCATGTCATGCGTGATCATGATGACGGTATGCCCGTCATTGTTCAACTCTTCAAACAGGCCCATGATCTGCTGGCCTGTCGCCTGGTCCAACGCGCCCGTCGGTTCGTCCGCTAGGAGCAGCGTCGGGTTTGTGATCAGCGCCCGCGCGATGGCTACGCGCTGCTGCTGACCGCCCGAAAGCATGTTGGGATAGTGATGCATCCGGTCTTCCAGGCCGACCTTGACGAGGATCTCCTTGGCCATCTGCGTACGCTTTCTGGGGCGTACGCCTGCGTACAGCAGCGGCAGCTCCACGTTTTTCAGCGCGTCGAGTTTGGGTAAAAGTTGCGAGTTCTGAAAGATGAACCCAACCTCGCGCCCCCGTATCCCCGCCAGTTCCGCTTCGTCCAGCGCTTCGATCAACCTGCCGCGCAGAATATACTCGCCTGAGGATGCCTTGTCCAGACAGCCGACGATGTTCATCAGCGTGGATTTACCGCTGCCGGAAGGGCCGAGCACGGAGAGGTACTCGCCTTTTTCTATACTCAAATCGACATTCCTGAGGACGACCGCTTCTTCGTCGCCCATCGGATATTTCTTGACGATATCACGCATCCGAAAGAACGGCTCCATCGCTTCGGCCACGCCTTTATCTACTCTGCTCACGGCATTCCACCGCCGAAATTGCTGCCGTCAAACGTACGGTTCTGCCACATCGTTGTCGGATCAAAATCGCCCATATTTTCCGGCATCGTGCCGCCTGCGTTTTGCTGCTGCGTGCCCTGCAGCGAGCTGAACAGGCTCAGGAGCCCGCTGGCTTCTTCTATGGTTTCGACTTCTTTGTATACTGTAGTGCCTGCCGAAATGCCACTGATGATCTGTACATAGTTGTCGTTGTCCACGCCCGTTTTCACAAAGACCTGTTCCATATCGCCGTCCTCGTTCTGTACCAGGACGTACGCGTTGTTGGCGGGCCCGAAGCTCAGGGCGTCGCTGTTGACGATCACGGCGTCGGTGGCTTCTTCCTCGGGAATCACCACGGTCACCTGCATACCGGGAAGCACGTCCCCGGAGCCGGAGAATTCCGCCGTGACGGTATAGTAGGAGGTGGACGTTCCGCCTGCCGGGATACGGTTGATGTGGGTGATGACGCTTTCAAATGTCTGCTCCAGCGCCGTTACGGTCACGTCACAGGCCTGCCCGGCGCTGACGTTGACGATGGAGTATTCGTCCACCCGGATGGATACCTGGAGATTTACGAAATCGACGATCTGGATAAGGCTTTCATTCGCGGAGACTTCGTCGCCTTCCTCCACATAGATATCGTTGACTTCGCCGTCGAAACTCGCCCTGATGATTTCGCCGTTTGACAAACGCATCAGGCGATCTCCGGTGGAGACGGTATCGTTGGTATCCACGTAAATTTTGCGTACGGTGCCAGCGGATCCCGAAGCCAGCGTTTCGTCGTTGACCACGTCGATCGACCCTGTAAAACTCATGGAGTTTGAGATCGTGCCTCGCGTGGCCGTATAGCTTTCATAGGTGATCGTGGTCGCCGCCTGCAGCTTGGGAATCACGAACAGGTACACCGCCCCGACGCCCAACAGCAGGATGACCAACCAGACGATCAGCTTGCGAATCCGCTTACGGCGCTTTTTACGCCGAATCGTTTTGTTCATCGTTGTATCACTCATCGTTATACCTCTGCCCGCCGGCCTTTATCAATCCGGCGTTTTGATGGTAACGCTCATGCCGAGCTTGACCGTATCGTCCGCCGTAAAGGAAATATAGCCCTTATATTGCGTTCCCGATGTGTTCGTACCGTCGTCGCTTTCGCTGACGTAGGAAATACGCGAAACCGTGCCCTGCGTTACCGCGCCCGTTTCCTCGTTCCAATTGAAAGAAATCGCGGCTTCCTGCCCGATGTGAACGGAACTCAGCAGCTCCTCGTCGATCAGGAACTCGATTTCGTACAGATCGGGCCTGACTACGGTCATCAGCACACCGTCTTTAGCGACGGTATCGCCCGCAGCAACGCTTACCGTTTCAACGATTCCGGCGGTATCCGCGAGGATGACGCCGTCAGCAGACGCGGAATAGAGCATTTCGCCGGCAACGGTTTCAAACAGAAGCTGCCCGCGCGTGACTTTTTCCCCGTTTTCCACGTAGACCTTCAACAAACTCCCGCTGCCGTATACCGCCGTCTCGCCGACACGGTCCACCGTGCCGCTTCCGATCCGATTGGAGGAAGCATATTCCTCGCTGCGATAGACGTATACGGTCGTGCCTATGTACAGGTTCGCGTCCGTCGTCTCTACCGTATAGCTTGAACCGTCCACAGCCGTCACGATTCCGAAACCGTAGTATTTCCGGTTCGTCAGATATACGACGTACACCGTTTCCCCGAGGCGCACGTAGTTGTTTTCCTGCGCGTTGTAGGCTTTGCCCGTCGTACAGGAGATCGTATACTGGTTATCCGGCGCGATATAGAGTACCGCCGCGTCGGTAACCTCGTCCCCCGTATCGGCAAAGATTCCGCAAATGGTGCCGTCCTCAGGCGCGTACGCTTTGACCGTCTGCATCGCGGCGATGGTATCGCCTTCCCGCACGGTTTGCCCCTCGCGCACCGCTACAGACTGCACAACGCCGCCGTACGACGAGGTGACGATCGCCGACTGGACGGCGACCACGTTCCCCTCGAATTCCTCCGCAGCCGCCAGTCCCGGAACAAGCAGCATACACGACGACAGGAGTATCAATAATTTCCTCATCTGGTCTGTCCTCCCTTATGGATTGTATTCCAAGCTTATATCGTCAGATTCCATCAGATCGTTAAACGATACGGACGAATCATCCACAGCGTCGGTATCCGTGGGTGTCTGCCTTCCCGTACCCGAAGGCGTGTCGCCGTTCATGCCTGCCGGCATCTGTCCGTTGAAATCAGCCGGCAGCTGCATCGTGTCGCTCATCTGCGCCATATCGTACATCTTTCCGCTCATTTGGTTGACGACCACGTTTTCCCCCATGATCGCGCGGTAGATATCCGCCAGTGAAAATCCCGCGCCGGCGCTTTGCGTTCCGTCGGCCGCGTACACGGTATCGCCGGGGTTCACGCCGCTTCTGATCTCCGCCCGCATGCCGTCCGAAAGCCCCGTTTCCACATATAACTTCTCGTATGCGCCGTCCGCGTTCAGCCTTAGCGTATAGGGATTTTCATCCTCATCGAAAGCAAGCGCGCTCAGCGGAAGAACAGTCACATCCTCCGCGGACTGTGACGGGATGCTCACCGTGGCGCGCATGCCCGGGAGAACTTCCTCGGGCACCGATACGTCGCAGGTGACGGTATAGTAGGCCAGCGTTCCGGAGGAAGCCGATACGCGGTTGATATGCCCGATCGAAGTTTCAAAATCAATGCCGAGTGAAATGACGCTTACCGTACACGGCTGGCCGACGGTCAGGGCTTTCACATCATATTCATCCACCTGCATCGTTACTTCCAGATTCACAAGATCGCATATCTGCACCAAACTGGCGTTGGGACGCACCCAGTCTCCTACGCCGTAACGGATCTCGTTGACGGCGCCGCCGAATCCCGCCGACAGCAATTCGCCGCTGTTTAGCAGCACCAGCGGATCGCCCGCTTCCACCGTATCGCCGGACGCGACATACAATTCCTTGACCTTCGTCATTGTGCCTGCCGTGTAGGTTTGCGAGTTTTTCACGCCGAGCGTTGCGGAAAAACTGAGCGAGGTCTGCACATCGCCGGTTTCCGCCGTATAGCTGTCGTATAGGGTGATGCTGTCCGCGGTCAGCATCGGCAAAAGGTAATTCCAGCCGACAAGCCCCACAACAGCCGCAACTGCCAGAATGAACGCCGCTTTGATTAAGCGGGTGATTCCCTTTCTCCCGTGCTTGCGTTTCGCCATGCTGTTCCAACCTTTCCGCGTTTTCACTGTCATCCTACAGGCATTACCTGAAATGAACCTGAAAGCGCATTTCAGGTTGCTTTCAGCTTTCACAGGTAGTATGCTATTGGCTGGGGATATAGGAAGGAAACCCTGCGGGCCGGAAAGGATTTGTATGCGGATACTGATCATCGAAGATGAGGTCCGTCTGGCGCGAACGCTGGCGGATATGGCCGCACAGGACGGATATGCAACGGATATCGCGTACGACGGCGAAAGCGGCCTGGATAACGCGATGACCGGTGTGTATGACGCCGTGGTGCTTGACGTGATGCTGCCCAAGCTTAACGGCTTTGACCTGCTCAAGCGTCTGCGCGCCGAGGGAATCGCAACGCCCGTTTTGATGCTGACCGCCAAGGCGGAACTTACCGACCGCGTGCGGGGGCTGGATTTCGGCGCGGACTATTACCTGACGAAGCCTTTTGAAAACGCGGAATTCCGCGCGTGCCTGCGCGCCGTGACGCGGCGGCAGAGCGAGATCATCCCCGAACAACTCGCCTTCGGCGATCTGACGCTCATTCCGTCCGACAGCCGGCTCAGCCGCGCGGAGCAGTCGCTGAGCCTGAGCATGAAGGAAATGGAGATCATGCGCCTTTTAATACTCAACCAAAAGAGCATCCTGTCCAAGGAGACCCTGCTTGTTAAGGTATGGGGATATAATACGGACGCAGGCGACAACAACGTGGAGGCGTATATCTCGTTTCTCCGCAAAAAGCTCTTTCTGCTGGGTTCGTCTGTGGAAATCCAAGCGATTCGCAGGCAGGGATACCGATTGGAGGCAAAGCCATGATTCGCGGACTACGCAGAAAACTGATCGTTGTCCTGATGACGATTTTATGCCTGCTGCTCGTCGCGGTCTTCGTCGGGATGTTCTTCTCCGCCAAGGTGCTTTTTGAGCGCCGTTCCAGCAATGCGTTCAACAAGCCGCCGCCGGTTGAGGGCTCCACCGACCGGCCGTATTTTATAGCGGTTCCCATCGCCACGGTCACGATCGATGCATTCGGCAACTACACCGTGACGCAGAACCAAATCCACTACGTAACAGACGAGGAACTGATACAGATCGCGGCGTCTCTGCGCAACAATCCCGACGGCGTCGGAACGGCCTCCACATACGATTTGCGGTACCAGCGGTATGTCAAACCCGACGGAACGGTGTCCTACTCCTTTACCGATACCTATATCGAGCGCGATTCATTAAATACGCAGATCACTTCTTCCGTAGTCATCGGCATCGGCGCGCTGGCGTTGTTTTTCCTCGTCAGCATCCTTCTGTCCCGGTGGATGGTCAAGCCTGTGGAACGGGCATGGAACAAGCAGCGGCAGTTCATCGCCGACGCCTCGCACGAGTTGAAAACCCCGCTGACCGTTATTCTGTCCAACGCGGAGATGCTGGCGGAATCCGGCACGGTGAAAGATAAAACAAACCGGATGCGCCTTGAGAATATCCGCGCCGAATCCAAGCGCATGAAAGCCCTCACGGATACCCTGCTCAGCATCGCACACGGCGACAGCAATCAGAAAAAACCCGTACATGAACCCGTGGATTTCTCCTTTGTCCTTTCCGGCGCCGTGCTGATGTTTGAGCCGGCCGTATTTGACCAGGGCCGTGAGATCAGCAGCGAAATCGAGGATCATATCATAGTGTCTGGCGACCAAAACCAGCTGCGGCGGCTTGCGGATATCCTGATCGACAACGCCATCCGCTACGGCGCGGACGGAAGCCCCATATTCGTCCGTCTGGCTTCCGGCGGCAAAAAGGAAGCGCTGTTATCCGTCGTCAGCGAGGGAACTCCGCTTTCCGATGAGGATCGGAAACGGATATTCGAGCGTTTCTACCGCGTAGACGCATCCCGCGGGCAGACCACGGGGTTCGGCCTGGGGCTGAGCATCGCCAGCGGCATCACCGAAGAACACAAGGGCAAGATCTGGGCCGAATCGGACGGCGAGAAACGCAATACCTTCTATGTGAAGCTGCCGGTCCAAAGCGTTTCATCCTGACAAGATTTATTATTTAAAACGAACCCGACAGGCGCCGCCGAACATACGACATTCAGGCGCTTGTTTACGTTTACAGCCCGACGCTCTAGTGGTAATATTTGTAGTAGGGATTCTGCTAAATATTGACTGCGCAGACATGGGAGGTTCACAATGAAATATCATCGCTTTGTATGCATTGCCTGCACGCTTGTGTTTCTGTTAGCGTGCACGCTGCCGGCGGCTGCCGGCGCAGGCGCTCAACCCTCCTGCGATATTCCGATGGAGAATACGCAATGGACATCCTATACAAACGCCAATTGGATCAATGATATTGCCTTCGATCAGAACGGCTATCTGTGGGCCGCCACCTCCGGCGGCGCGGTGCGCTGGGACGTCGGCGCAGGCACGTATATGAAGTATACGTCCGAATACGGGTTATGCTCCAATCAGCTCAGCGCGATTGCCGTCGCGCCGGACGGCGCGATTTGGTTTGCGAGCAAGGATAACGGGATATCAAAATTAAAGGACTGCGCTTTCACCAACTATACCGTCAGCGACGGCATGCCGTCCAACGTCGTTAACGACCTTTCGGTTGCCCCAGACGGCACCGTCTGGGTGGCGACGGACTGGGATATCTGCAGCTTCGACGGGCAGAGCTGGACGACATACCGGGATACACCGATCAAGCAGATGGAAACGAATGCCGATTTCATCGTAGCCGATCCGGACGGAAACATATGGTGCGGGGCCCATTTCTACGGAGTATTCAGGCTGTCCGAAGCCGGCTGGACGCATTACGACGAACCGGAGGACATATCCTCCATGGTCTATAGTATGGCGCTTGGCGCCGACGGATCGGTCTGGGCTTCCATGATGGACGCAAGTCTGGTCCATTATGGCGGCGGCAAGGCCGAGATCGTCCAGCTTGACACGGGCGGCATGCCTTACATTAAATGCATCTGTGTGCAGGAAGATGGCGCGATGTGGTTCATGAACTGGAGCGACGTCATTTGCGTAAAAGGCGGACAATGGGAAACGTTCTATAATGATTATGGCGTGACCATCGATACGACATGCATCATCGAAGGCCCGGACGGAACCATATGGTGCGGGGGCTTTATGGGCGGTCTGGCCGGATACAAAGACGGCGAATGGACCGTATTGCAAACGGACGACTGGCTGCCCGACAACACCGTGAGCAAAATCGTCGCGGATGAAACGGGCGGCCATTGGATACTCTCCGCGACCGCCATAACCTATTTTGACGGGGAAACCGCACAGGTGTATCCCACGAATTGGAAAGCGATGGACCTGCTCATCGCGCCGGACGGCGGCGTATGGGCCAGCCTGGGCAAAAACGGCGTATACCGGTTCAACGGTACGCAATGGGTCTTCTACGGCCCGGGCGATACGCAGGACGGATTTTTGGACAACAGCCCGGGCGCTTTCCTCGGGGAACTGGAGAGTATCTTAGGTGAAGAATTCGACTTTATGTTCGGCGAAGAAGGGGCTGCCTTCGGCGGTGATTTCTTCGGCGATTTCGATGAGGGCGGAGAAGCTGTCCTTGTGGAACCGACGCAAATGGGACCCGGCATCGAGACGGATCCATGGTATACAAGCATCGAAATGACGCCGGACGGCAGGCTGCTTTGCGTGTCCGTGATGGAAACCGTGCATAGCCTGTACGACGGGAAGTGGTCCGTGTACCAGGCGCAAAGCGATTCGGTATCGGACGTACTGATATCGCAGCAGGGCGCATACTGGATTTCGTGCAGCGAAGGTTTGTACAGAAGCACAGACGGCCGGAACTACACGTTCTACCCCGAGATCATCGATCCGGATAACCGGATCTATCACTTCGGCAGCCTGTATGTCACGCCGGACGAAGTCTGCTGGATCGCATCCCTCTCCGGGGTAGGCTGCCAGCCCGCAGGCGGAGATTCGTTCTGCTTCAGGAAAGGGGACGGGATCCCCGAGGAGAACGTAGCCTGCGTCACGGGCGCGCCCGACGGCACGATATGGATCGGCACCAGCTATATGATGACGTCCGAAAGTGGCGCCGGGGCGTGCCGCTATGACGGCGGCGCATGGCAAACGATCACCGCGTCGGACGGTTTGGCCTCCAACGCAGTACACGATATTTGCGCGGGTACGGAAGCGATATGGTACGGCACGCATGGCGGCATCAGCGTATACCGACCGCATTAAGCACAACAGCATAAAGGATAGCCGGAACTTCCGTAACACTATTGTGCAAAACACAACTTCATACATCATAGAAAAGGACAAAAGCATTGCTCATCCGGTGCGTTTTTTACCAGCTTTCAACCTTTACAACGAACGCACGCTATGTTACGCTATGACAGGCATTAATGTTAAATCCATGTCAGATTGGCGTTAGTGTCCTGTAAGCTGTCAGGTGTGATAATCCGCATCCGATAGCAGGAGGGTACGCATGGAATTCATGGATGTACTCACGCTGTTTGCGGGCCTGGCCCTGTTCCTCTACGGCATCAAGGAAATGGGCGAAGGGCTGGAAAAAGCAGCGGGGCACCGGATGCAGCGCTTGCTGGAAGCGCTGACGAAAAACAAGTTTTCAGCCGTTCTCGTCGGCGCGCTGGTAACGGGCGTTATCCAATCATCCTCGGCAACCACCGTAATGGTGGTCGGTTTCGTAAACGCGGGGCTGCTGCCCCTGCGAAACGCTATCGGCGTCATCATGGGCGCCAACATCGGTACCACCGTCACTTCGCTGATGTTATCGGTCAAACTGGATTTCGGCGTGATCTTCGCCGTCGTCGGTTTGATCTTTCTTTTGCTCTCAGGGCGTTCCAGCTTCAAGATGCTCGGGCAGATCTTCATCGGCCTGGGCATCCTGTTCATCGGCATGAAGACCATGACCGGCGCTATGGAGCCGCTGCGCGAGTGGGAAGGCTTCCGCACGATGATCACAGGCGTGTCCAATCCGCTGCTTGGCGTGATCATCGGCGCGCTGATCACGGCGCTGCTGCAGTCATCCTCTGCTTCTATCGGCATACTGCAGGCATTGGCGAGCGCCAACCTGATTGGCCTTCACTCGTCGCTGTATATCCTGTTCGGGCAGAACATCGGCACCTGTATCACGGCCCTGCTTGCATCCATCGGCACCAACAAAACGGCCCACAGAGCCGCCGTCGTACACCTGCTGTTCAACCTGATCGGTTCCGCGCTGTTTATCGTCATCGCGCTGACCCTTCCGTTTGCGGATTGGATCGAAAGCCTGGCGGGCGACAACCTGCGGCTGCAGATCGCCCTGGCGCATATCATTTTCAACGTGACGACAACGGCCATCCTGCTGCCGCTGTCAAAGCTCCTGGAAAAAGCCGCCTTCTACATCATACGCGGCAAGGACAAGCAGGCAGAACCCATGCGCCTCACCTATTTCGACGACCGTCTGTTCTCCACGCCGCCCATCGCCGCCAAACAGCTGTTCCGCGAGGTGACGCGGATGGGCGAACTGGTCAAGACCAATTTCGCCTTCTCCATGGGATACTTCTTTCAGCAAAAGGATATCCCGCTGGATGAATTCGAGCACAGGGAGAACGTGATCGACTACCTGAATACCGAGGTGACGGCCAAACTGATAGAGCTGCGCGGCCTGACGCTCACCGCCCGCGACGTTCATATGATGGGATCGCTGTTCCACGTCGTCAACGATTTGGAGCGTATCGGCGACCATGCCGTGAACATCACCGAGATCGCGGACGCGCGGCGCAGTGCGAAAAAGGCGTTCACCAAAAAAGCGATCGCCGAACTTGAAACGCTCTACAAAACAGTGACGGATGCGCTGGAGCAGTCCATCGAGATCGTCAACAAACAGATCATCGACCCGAAGGTCATCAAAAAGGTCACCGATCTGGAAGCGGAGATCGACCAGATGTGCGACGACCTGACCAACCACCACATGGAGCGCGTAAAAGAGAAAAAATGTTCGCCGACCAACGGAATGATGTTTTTGGATATGCTCAACAATCTGGAGCGCATCGGCGACCACGCGGAAAACCTTGCCGGCTCCGTAGACGCGCCCGACAGCGAGAACAAGCGCCTGCTGTGGTAACCCGCAAAAGAGCGCAGCAAATTCCCCCGTTCTCCGCCGGATATTCTGTCCGGCAGGGAACGGGGTTCTTATGTATTCATTCTTCGTTATAGCATAACATAGACCAGCAGCGTTCCGTTTTCGACGGAAACCGAAGCCTTTTCCCCCGTCGTTTCGTTGCTTACGCCAAGCGGCGTATCCCCGGACAACGCCGCGCCGTCCAGCGGGTATTTGAGTCCCTTCAGGGTCACGCCCCTGGCGATGTCCCCGTGGCAGAATACCGAAACAATCGTGCCTTTGCTAAACTTCGGCAGCTCCAGCGTACCATTCGTCACGGCATAGATATCGCACGCGGGGCATATCATCTTGCAGTCGAAACCCTGCCTGCTCGCGCCACCTAAAAGCTGAAGATTGGCGTGGGTGTGGTCGTCGCGCCCACCGCTTGCGCCGTAAAAGCGGAACGTGCGATACCCGCGCACAATGCCTTCCTTAAGCGCCAGCGCGAGATCGGTTTCGTCCTTCTCGGGTGAAAAAACCTCACGCGGGATATCCCTGGGTATATGCATAAGCGAATCGAAATCCCCAACCAGCAGGTCCGGCGATAATCCGGCCATACGTAGCGCCGTGTATCCGTCGTCGGCGGCAATGATAAAATCCCCGTCCTTGGGATATAAGCCGCGTACGGCAAACGAGCCCGCTCCGATAAGATAGCAAACAGCCATATGCATTCCTCCCGGGAACAGGAAGGGAGTTACCCGCAGCCCGGGCAACTCCCATCAATTGTGCCGAATCATTAACGCTTGGAGAACTGCGGTGCGCGCCGCGCGGCTTTCAGGCCGTACTTCTTGCGTTCCTTCATGCGCGGATCGCGCGTGAGGAAGCCCGCTTTCTTCAGGCCGTCGCGCAGTTCCGGGTCAGCCTTCACCAGCGCGCGGCTGATGCCGTGGCGGATCGCCCCCGCCTGGCCTGTAAGCCCGCCGCCTGTGACGGTGACCAGAATATCCATATCGCTGCCGGCCTTGGTAAGCTCCAGAGGCTGGCGCACGGTCATCTTCAGCGTTTCCAGCTCGAAATAGCTGTCCAGGTCGCGCTTGTTCACGATGATATTTCCGTCACCCGCTACCAAACGAACACGGGCAATCGCCTTCTTGCGGCGGCCGACGGCACTGTATTCAACCTTAGCCATGTTTCTCTATCTCCTTACTTGAGTTCCAGGGTTTCGGGTTTCTGCGCCGCGTACTCGTGCTCCGCGCCGGCATACACGCGCAGTTTCTTTGCCATGCTGCGGCCGAGCGGGCCTTTGGGAAGCATGCCGACGATCGCTTTTTTCACGGCGAACTCGGGCTTCTTCTCCATCAGGCTGCGGTAGGGCGTCTCCGAAAGGCCGCCTGGATACCCGGAGTGGTGGTAATACATCTTCTGGTCGAGTTTCTTTCCGGTCAGCACCGCCTTGTCGGCATTGATGACGATCACATAATCACCCGAATCGACGTGCGGGGTATAAGTGGGTTTATGTTTTCCGCGCAATACGGATGCAACGCGCGTGGCCAGACGGCCCAGCACCACGTCCTGCGCATCCACGATGTACCATTTGCGCTGTACATCCGCGGGTTTTTCCATAAAGGTCTTCAAGTGGTTATCCTCCTTCTAAAGGAAACAATCAGGTATTACGCCGCGTTCGATGGTCAGCGAACGCATGCCGTTCAATAAACATCCGGGGTTCATGGAGCTTATTGATGCCAAAGTTGATAATAACAAATCAAACCGTTACTTGTCAAGGATTTTCTTGTTACCCGGTATGCAGCCATGTCCTTCGCAACCCGACGGCGGCAGTAAGTCGATATTGACAAACCGGCGTAAAAATCCTATAATAGCCGTTGCCTGCGGTCGTGGCGGAATTGGCATACGCGCACGTTTGAGGGGCGTGTTCTTAACCGAGTATGGG
>JAFGGL010000050.1 GCA_016930575.1 Clostridiales bacterium
TCACGGCAACTAAGCGGCTATCGCCGCATTCTGACACGGCCTTGTGTCCAACTTGCACTTGAAATTTACGATCGTAAAATATCGCACGTTTTGCCGGAATATTTTCAAGGCATTCCGCGCCGTTTCCGCGCGCGAATCAAAACCGCATAAAATACTCAACCAATTCATGAAAGGCATGTCTTTTTTATCCGCACGGCAGCGCCTACAATGAAGCTACAATGTGGGGCAACTATATTCACCCCCAGATGAAAAGGAGGCTCGTTTCACATGAAAAGAACCGCTCGTATGTTCACCGCACTGCTGCTCGTGCTGACCCTTTGCGGAAGCTTTGCGTTTGCTTCCGCGGAAGTCATCGTGGGTATCGTAAACAACCCGCCCGCCGAATCCGGCTACCGTGAAGCCAACGTGAAGGACTTCGAAACCGTATTTTCCGCAGAAAACGGCTACACCGTAAAGACCTTCTACAACATCAAGAACGACGAGCAGCTCAACGCCGCTCAGCAGTTTATCACCGACGGCGTGGACTACCTGCTCATCTCCGCCGCGGAAACCACCGGCTGGGACGGCGTGCTGCAGGCCGCGCAGGAATCCGGCATCAAGGTGTTCCTGTTTGACCGCATGATCGACTGCGACGAAAGCCTGTACGAGGCCGCCGTCGTCTCCGACATGGCGCAGGAAGGCATCACGGCCGTCAACTGGCTGGTAGCCCAGGCGCTTGACGGCTACAAGGTCATCCACATCCAGGGCGCGATGGGCTCCGACGCGCAAATCGGCCGCACCGCCGCGCTGGACGCGCAGTTTGCGTCCGGCGCCATGGAAATGGTCGTACAGCAGACCGCGACCTGGGATGAAGCCAAGGCCAAGGAGATCGTCGAATCCGTCATCAACTCCGGCGCGGAGTTCAACGTAGTGTATGCCGAGAACGACGGCATGGCCAGAGGCGCGGTCGCGGCGCTGGACGAAGCCGGCATCACCCATGGCGTTGGCGGCAACGTGGTCGTCATGGGCTTTGACTGCAACAAGTGGGCCCTCAGAGAGCTGCTGGCCGGCAACTGGAACTACGACGGCCAGTGCAGCCCCTTCCAGGCGCAGGTCATCAGCGACATGATCCAGAAGATCGAAGCCGGCGAAGACCTCGGCCTGACCAGCAAGATCATCATCAATGAGGAAAAAGGCTTCGACGCCACGACCATCACCCAGGAAGACATCGACACCTACGGCCTCGGCGAGTAACGCGCATGTAGACCGGCTTTTGTAAGCCAAAACACGCGGTGTGGCTATGTGGAGGATATCCGCGTATCTACACCGCATTCTTTTTATGTTACAATAGGGAAAGAACCGGCCTGCGGCGATCCAAAGGAGAATGCGGCAATGCAAAACGACGTCATCCTGTCTATGCGAAAAATAAGCAAGGCGTTTCCGGGCGTACAGGCCCTGCAGGACGTGGATTTCACGCTCCGCAAGGGAGAGATCCACGCGCTGATGGGCGAGAACGGCGCCGGGAAATCCACCCTGATCAAAGTGCTGACCGGCGTGTATGAAAAGGACGCGGGCCGCATCGACCTAGCGGGCGTGCGCGAGGACATCGTTATCAAGTCCCCGCAGGAAGCGCAGGAACTCGGCATCTCTACGGTGTACCAGGAGATCACGCTCTGCCCGAACCTGACGGTGGCTGAAAATATGTATATTGGTCGGGAGAAAGATACCCTCGTGCACTGGAAGCAGATGGTGAGGCAATCCGGCGGGATTTTGGAGAATCTGGGCATCCCCGCAAGGCCCAAGCAGCAGCTTGCCAGCTGTTCCCTGGCCGTGCAGCAGATGGTCGCCATCGCCCGCGCCATCGATATGGACTGCAAGGTCCTCATCCTGGACGAGCCCACGTCGTCGCTGGACGAAAAAGAGGTCGCGATGATCTTTGATTTGATGCGCGATCTGAAAGCCCGGGGCGTTGGAATCCTGTTCGTGACTCATTTCCTGGAACAAGTTTATAAGGTAAGCGACAGGATCACCGTACTTCGCAACGGCGAGCTTGTCGGAGAATATAAGACCGAAGACCTTCCGCAGGTGGAGCTGGTCGCCAGGATGATCGGCAAGAAGCTGGACGACTTGTCCGTGATCCACCGCAAAGAGATAAGCTACGATAACGGCGGCACGACCGCCTACGAGGCGGCGGACCTTTCCAGCGACGCCTGCCCCAACCCGTTCAGCTTCAGAATCAGCAAAGGCGAGGTGAACGGGTTCACCGGCCTGCTCGGCTCCGGACGCAGCGAATGCGTGCGCGCGATCTTCGGCGCCGACAAAGTATCAAGCGGGAAGGTCGCCGTCCAGGGCAAGCCCGCCAGGATACACAAGCCCAAGGACGCGATGAAAAACGGGATCGGCTATCTGCCGGAAGACCGGAAGGTGGACGGCATCATCGACGATTTATCGGTGCGGGAGAACATTATCCTCGCGCTGCAGGTGATGCGCGGGTTTTTCAAGCCGTATTCCCGCGCCGAGGCGGAAGCCTTCGCGGACGAGTACATCAAGGCGCTGGACATCAAAACCGCGTCCGCGGATACGCCGCTGAAGTCCCTTTCCGGCGGCAACCAGCAGAAGGTCATCCTGGCACGCTGGCTGCTGACGCATCCGCAGTACCTGATTCTGGACGAACCCACGCGCGGAATCGACATCGGCACCAAGGTGGAGATCCAGAAGCTCGTTTTGAAGCTCGCGCAGGAGGGCGTGAGCATCACCTTCATATCCTCCGAGATCGAGGAGATGCTGCGCACCTGTTCCAGGCTCATCGTCATGCGGGACCGCAACATCGTGGGCGAGCTCAGGGGCAGCGAGATCACGCAGGACAACGTGATGCAGACCATCGCAAAGGGGGCGGAATGACATGCCCGGCGATCTGAGAAAATCCGCGCGTTTCAAAGGCAAATATACGCAGCTTCTGGTGCCAATCATCGCCATCGCGGTGCTGGTGATCTTCAATCTGATACGGGATTCCAGCTTCTTTTCCATCGCGCTGACCACGAACAACGACGGTAACATCGTGTTCACGGGCAACCTGATCAGCATCCTCAACAGCGCGTCTGAGCTCGCGATCCTGGCCATGGGGATGACCCTGGTCACCTCGGCTTCGGGCGGGCAGGACATCAGCGTCGGCGCGACCGCGGCCATCGCGGGCAGCGTTTTCGTGAAGGTGCTGCGCGGCGGCGAGATTACGCCGCTGACGATCATCCTGGGCTTTTTGGCCTGCTGTGTCGTGGCGGTCATTTTCGGCGCGTTCAACGGCGCGCTGGTCGCGGTGTTCGATATCCAGCCGATGATCGCAACGCTGATATTGTTCACCTGCGGCCGCTCCATCGCCTACTGGATCAACGGCGGCGCGACGCCGACCGTATCGGACCCCATCATCAAGGCGATCGGCGGCTTCATCCCCGGCATACCGATACCGACCCCGGTTTTCATCGTCATCCTCTGCAGCCTGGTTTTCGCGCTGCTGTTCCGGTTCACAAATCTGGGGTTTTACACCCAGGCGGTCGGGATCAACCAGAAGGCCGCGCGCCTCAACGGCATCAGCTCCACCGGCATCAAGCTGCTCGCGTTTATAATCCTGGGCGTCTGCGTAGCGGTCGCCGGCTGCATCCGCACCAGCAGGCTGGGCCTCATCAACCACGAGACCATCCTGTCGGGCATCGAGATGGACGCCATTTTAGCGGTGGCCATCGGAGGCAACGCTTTAAGCGGCGGGAAGTTCAGGATGGCCGGTTCGGTGATCGGCGCCTACGCGATCCAGGCGCTGACGACGACGCTGTACGCCATGAAGGTGTCCTCCACGGAGATCCAGGCCTACAAGGCGGTCGTGATCATCCTGCTCGTGGTCATCGGTTCGCCCGTCGTCAAGGACGCCGCCGCCCGCTTCTGGGCCAGGCACGCCAGAAAAACGCGCCTGTCGTTGTAGGAAGGAGCGAGTATGAATACGAATCGGCAAATACCCGGCGCGCTCGGCAGGCGCAGAGAGCCGCTCACCGACACCCAGCTGCTCCTGACCATCACGATCTGTATTTTCATCGCCATGTATATCCTTGCGATGCTGGTCTGGGGCGGCGGGTTTCTAAGGCCGCAGCAGCTGTTTGACATGTTCAACAACAACGCGTCCCTGATCATCATCTCCTGCGGGCTGACCATCGTGATGGTCGCGGGCGGCATTGATATCTCGGTCGGCGGCATCACCGCGCTTGTGGTCATGTCCTGCGTGGTGCATCTGGACAACTTCGGCGGGAGTATTTTCACCTCAGTGCTGCTGGCGCTGGGCATCGGGCTCGCATTCGGACTGGTGCAGGGGTACCTGATCGCCTACCTGAAGATCCAGCCCTTCATTGTAACGCTTGCGGGTATGTTTTTCGCCCGGGGGATGACCACGGTCGTCAGCGTCGAGCCGCATTCGGCCAAGCACGCCGGGTTTCTGGCACTGAAAGCCCTGCGTATCGAAATCCCATGGCTCGGCTACACGGCCAAGAACGGAAACATCATTCCCGGCCGGCTGGAGATCGGCGTCGTGATCGCGCTTGCGGTCGTGCTGCTGGTTTTCATCCTGCTGAAATGGACGAAACTCGGGCGTAATCTCTACGCAGTGGGCGGAAATCCGCAAAGCGCGCTGATGCTCGGCATCAACGTAAAGCGCAGCCGATTTTACTCCTACCTGATCAGCGGCCTGCTGGCCGGAATCGGCGGTTTTGTGTTCCTGACCCACACGGGGGCTGGAAACGCCACCAACGCGACCGGCGCGGAAATGAACGCGATCGCGTCGTCCATCATCGGCGGCACGCTGTTGACAGGCGGCGTCGGCAACGTGATCGGCACGCTGTTCGGCGTGCTGACTTTAACGACCATCAAATCCATCGTGCTGGCCTCCGGCCTGCGGGATCCGTGGTGGCAGAGCATCACCACGGGTGCGATGCTGTGCCTGTTCATCCTGCTGCAAAGCGTCGTGCTCGCCGGCCGCCGCAAGGGCAGGACCCGAGTGAGGACGGCCGTACCCAAACGCTTCCGCCTTCAACGAAAAACATAGACGGGGCGCATGTCCCGGTATGATAAATTCCACCGACAGTGAGGATGAACGGTATGGGTGAACAAAAAACATTCTTGGGCGTCGAACTCGGCTCCACGCGTATCAAGGCCGTGCTGATCGACGAACAGCACAGGCCCGTGGCGCAGGGCGGCTATACCTGGGAAAACCGCTTTGAAAACGGCGTGTGGACCTATGCGCTGGAAGAGGCGTGGGACGGCCTGCGGGCCGCCGTGAAAGAACTGCTGGATTCGCTGGAAACGCCCGTGGGCATCGAAGGCCTCGGGATATCCGGCATGATGCACGGCTATCTTCCGTTCGACAGGGACGGTAAACTGCTCACGCCGTTTCGCACCTGGCGCAACACTTTCACGCAGCGGGCCAGCGCGGAACTGACGGAGCTGTTCGGGTGCAATATCCCCCAGCGTTGGTCCGTGGCGCACCTGTACCACGCCGTATTGCAGGGCGAAAAGCACGTGAAGGACATCCGCCGCATCCATACGCTGGCGAGCTATATCCATGAGAAACTCACGGGTACGTTCGAGGCCGGCATCGGCGAAGCCAGCGGCATGTTCCCGCTGGACGGGGACGGATACGACAAGGATAGGATGGCGAAATTCGACGCTTTGATCGAAAAGCACCGCCTGCCGTGGACCATCGGCACGCTGCTGCCGGCGGTATGCCCGGCGGGCGGGGACGCGGGTGCGCTGACCGAAGAAGGCGCGAAGCTGCTCGACCCGAGCGGCAGGCTGAAAGCGGGCATCCCGGTCGCGCCGCCGGAGGGCGACGCGGGCACGGGCATGGTCGCCACCGACAGCGTAGCCGCGCGCACGGGCAACGTATCGGCAGGCACGTCCATCTTCGCGATGATCGTGCTGGAGAAGCCGCTTTCCAGAGCCTATGAGGAGATCGACATCGTGGCGACGCCCTCGGGCAAGCCCGTGGCCATGGTGCACTGCGCCAACTGTACCTCCGACCTCAACGCCTGGGCGGATACCTACCGGGAATTCCTGGGCGCGTTCGGGCTGGATATCGGCATCAAAAAAGTGTATGATAAGCTCTACGAGCTCAGCCTGCGGGGGGACGCGGACTGCGGCGGCATGGCGGTGGTCAACTACCTGTCCGGCGAGCACATCACGGGTTTTGAGGCCGGCCGGCCGCTGGTGATGCGCAGCCCGGGCAGCAAGTTCACGCTCGCCAATTTCCTGCGGGCGCAGCTGTACGCGGCGCTTTCGTCGCTTGCCATCGGCATGCGGATACTGCAGAAAGAAAACGTCGCCATAGACAGCGTCACCGGGCACGGCGGGTTCTTCAAAGCGCCGAAGGTCGGGCAGCAGTATCTGGCAAACGCGCTGAACGTGCCGGTCTCGGTGATGGAAACGGCTGGCGAGGGCGGGGCCTACGGCATGGCGCTGCTGGCCGCGTACCGCGCGCAAAAAGCGAAGAACGAAACGCTGGATGCGTATCTGGAGAGTAGAGTATTCACGAACGCGAAACGCCTGACCCTGCAGCCGGACGCGGACGGCGCGGCGGGGTTTCAAACCTATCTGAAACGTTTTGAATGCGCACTCAAGGCGGAACGCGCCGCGGTGGAGGGATACGAATGCTGAAACGATTGAAAAAGCAAGTGCTGGAAGCCAACCTGGCGCTGGTGAAGCACGGCCTGGTGCTGTTCACCTGGGGCAACGTTTCAGGCATCGACCGGGAGAAGGGCCTGGTGGTCATCAAGCCCTCGGGCCTTGATTACGACGGCATAACCGCCGAGGATATGGTGGCGGTCGACCTGGATGGCAAGGTGGTGGAAGGCGAGCTGAAACCCTCGTCGGATACGCCCACGCATATCGAGTTGTACAAGGCGTTCCCGGAGATCGGCGGCATCGTGCACACACATTCGACCTACGCCACGGCCTTCGCGCAGGCGGGGCGCGCCGTACCCGCCTACGGCACCACGCACGCGGACTATTTCCACGGCGATGTGCCCTGCGCCAGGTCCCTCACGCAGGAGGAGATCGAGACCGAGTATGAGAAGAACACCGGCCTGGTGATCATCGAAGCGCTACAGGGGAAGGATGTACTGGAGATTCCGGCAATCCTTGTCAAAAACCACGGGCCGTTTGCCTGGGGCAAAGACGCGGACGAAGCCGTGTACCACGCCGCGGTGCTGGAGCAGGTGACGAAACTGTCGCTGCTGACCGAAGCCATCAATCCGGACGCGGGCCGGGCCGACCAATACCTTTTGGACAAGCATTATTTCCGCAAACACGGCAAGGACGCCTATTACGGCCAGGGAGGAAAACACTGAATGAAATCGCTGTACTTCATCACGGGAAGCCAGGACCTTTACGGCGGGGAGACGCTCAGGCAGGTCGCCAATGATTCCAAAGAAATAGTGCGTTTTTTAAACGAAAAACTCTCCGCGATCGCAGAGATCGTCTGGAAGCCGACGGTCATCGATTCCGGGAGCTGCGCCGCGGTGATGCGGGAGGCCTCCGCCGACGCGGATTGCGCGGGCGTCATCACCTGGATGCACACCTTCTCGCCCGCCAAGATGTGGATCAAGGGGCTGCAGATTCTCAATAAGCCGCTGTGCCATCTGCATACGCAGGCGAACGAACGCCTGCCCTACGACAGCATCGATATGGACTTCATGAACCTGAACCAGTCCGCCCACGGCGACAGGGAATACGGGTTCATCTGCACCCGCCTCGGCGTCAGGCGGCAGATCGTGGCGGGGTATTATCGGGACGTGAGGGTCTTAGCAGCGTTGATGCAGTTTGCGGAGGTCGCCAAGGCGATCGATTTCTCACGGCATCTGAAAGTTGCGATGTTCGGCTCCAACATGCGACAGGTGGCCGTGACCGACGGCGACCGCGTGGAAAGCCAGATCCGTTATGGCTGGGAAGTGAACTATTACGGCATCGGCGACCTGGCCGCGCTTTCCCAGTCCGTCACAGACGCGCAGATCGAGGAAAAGCTGAAAGAATACCGCGCGGCGTATACGTTCAGGACCGACGACATTGACGCCGTGAAGGAGCAGGCGCGCTACGAGATCGCGCTGGATGCCTTTGTGAAACAACACGGCGTCGGCGCGTATACCGATAACTTTGAAGACCTCCACGGCCTCAGGCAGCTGCCCGGGCTCGCCACGCAGCGCATGCAGGGCAAGGGCGTGGGCTTTGGCGCGGAGGGCGATTACAAGACCAGCGCGCTGAATGCGGTGCTCTGGAAGATGGCCGAAAACCGCGAGGGCGCGACCGGCTTTATGGAGGATTACACCTACGATATGGCCGACGGCTATGTGCTGGGCGCGCATATGCTGGAGGTATCGCCCGCGTTCGCGGCCACGAAGCCGGCGATCGAGGTGCACCCGCTGGGCATCGGCGGCAAGGCCGACCCGGCGCGGCTGACCTTCGGCGGCGTCACAGGCAGCGGCGTCGCCGTGTGCATGATCGATCTGGGCACGCATTTCCGCCTGGTCTGCGCCAACATCGAGCTGATCGCGCAACCCAAGCCCATGCCCAGGCTGCCCGTTGCGCAGATCATGTGGACGCTCAAACCCAACTTCGAGGAAGGCGTCAGGCAGTGGATCGAAGCCGGCGGCGGGCACCACACGGTGGTCTCCACCGCGCTGACAGCCGACGACATCCGCCTGTTTGCCAAACTCACCGGCACCGAGATCGTCGTGATCGGTTAAAACGCGTCATTTCTCTAAAACAAACCCCTCGATCCGTTAAAGATCGAGGGGTTTTGATCATTCCAATATCGTTCCGGCATTTCGGAAACAACAGCGCTTATCCGTTACGGGAGTATCACATCTTTTTCGGACGTGAATCCCTTGATAGATATTTCCCTGCCGTTGACGCTTCCCATGATAAAGGCAAAAACCGAAAGCTTTGTCGGCGGGTTCTTGTACAGCAGCGACAGGGGAACCTTTAGTTCCAAACATTCACCGTATGCTACGTCGTAGACGGTCGCAACGACGGTGGACGACGCGTTGAATATATGCGCCTGCCCGCCGAAGGGTAAATACAGCCGAATATTATACTTCTCCCTGTTTTCGTTGTAGATGTCGAAGAGAAACTGCGGGAAGATCTGGTAAAACTCCAGGCCGCATCCTTCGTCGTATGAGATCGGCGGGTCGTGCACTTCCACCATGAGATACAGAAATTCGCCGTCGCTTACGCCATAGACTTTTTTCAGATCCGTGCCCGGTACGGCGGCGGCAACGCCTCCGCTTATGAAAGCGGCCAGGGGTTTCACGCCTTTCCAGTCATCCGGCAGTCCGTCGATTTTGATTTCGATATCGTCAAGCAGCGCCCCGACATCGGCTTTCGCCTTCTGCAGGTCGCCGTCCGCGAGGGTGGCGCCGATGCCGTTCAGCGCCGTACGAAGCGTGGGGTAATCCAGGTCCCTGCCTGTTTTCCAAAACAGCAGAAGGTCCGCTTTCGCCGTCTCAATCAGGTCGTTGATGTCCCGGACGGCCTTGCCGCGGTCAAGCCGAAGCTCCGCCTTCGATCCGGCGGAATCGAAGGCCACGCTGAAATCCTGCACCAAGCCGTCTTCCGTCGATACGCTGATCGTATACTGCCCGCCAAGCCCTGAGAAGCTTGCTTCGCCATTGCAGTCTGTAACAAGGCTCCCGCCGGATTTCCAGGATTCAAACAATTCCTTCATCGCGGCGTAAGCTTTTTTGGGGGTATAATTCATCGTAAGAAGCTCGGTTCCGATACTGATGATCTTATACGGGTCAGTTGCCCATGAGGGATTATCGGGGATTGAATGCATCATCTGAACACCCTGTACGTACGGCAGGCTCATCGCAATTCTATACATGGACGTATTCCATTCCGCCTGCGTTTCCTCCGTCATCCCGTCGTGCCAGAATATACCGGTCATCGGGTCTTCGCTTCCGTAATCCTCAACCCTCGTCGGGTAGGAGAACATCTCCGTCAGAATGACCGGAAGGCCGGCGAGATCATGATACGCCTGGATGATATCCCGAACCGTGCACAGGTCGATGGGCACCTCGATCACGCCGTGCTGCAGCTCGATCCCGATATAATCCGGCCGTACTCCGTTATCAAGCATGGTTTTCAATAGTGTATATGGACTTGGCGGGCAAGTAAACTCAGTGCCGTTAAGCTGAAAGCAATGAAAGGAAGGGCACACCGAGTAACCCAGCTTGATATCAGGAGCGGCATCCCTCGCCGCATCAAACATGATTTTCGTCAGATCGATCATATCCTGAGTGTTGAGAGCCGTTTGATGATCAGAAACGGCTGATATTATCGTATGGCGGTTTTCTCCGTTTACCGTCAAAGAAGGTTCGACGATAATATTAATGTACTCTACATTTCCCCTAACGTTCGCAACGGCAGCCTTAACAAATTCCGCCACTTGTTTCTTATAGTTCTCGAAATCCAGGTCGGCAGCCCAGCGTGGCACCCAGTCCTCCCCAACGCATGGCATTTGCGCTATGACTCCCCATCCCTGATCCAGCATTCTTTCCAGCATCAAGTTGTACACAAAAAAGTTATTAGTGCTTTTGGATACGGATATATTCTCCCAGCTTAACTCCCCCATGTCGTATAAATAGTTAAAGCCGATCTCCAGCCCCGCCTTGTAGCTTGGATCCGTACCGCCTTTGTTGAGGCCTCCGCCGTACCCCAGGATGAAGTCGAGTTCGTTTTGTTCATATGCTACGGTTGCTCCGGTCACGGGCTGCCCCGCTTCGTCTTCGACCTTGACCGTCAGCGTGCCGTACCTTCCGGCGATGCCTGTGCCGGAAATCTCCATGACCATCGTTTCCTTTGCGCCGATGGAATAGCTGAGCACATCGTACGCGTACGCGGCTTTCTTCTTCTCATCGCCTTGTGTTCCGGCCTTCAGCAGGCTTGCCTCCCCCGAGGCGAGCGCGTCAAGGACGGCGGAGGAGAAAACGTACCCCTGTCCGGTCAGCGATCCCCATTTCTCCCGCGCGCGCCTGTATTCGGTCCTCGCGAACTCGTAGACAAGGTTGACGGTCTGTACCTTGTATTCATCCAGCAGGTACCCCTCTCCCCCGTTGTCGGCATACAGCGGGATCGTCCCGATACCGGGCACCGTCCACAGCATGATCAGGAATACTCTCTCGTTGGGCGGTATGGCGAAATACGGCTTTCCGCCCGCATATGACGCTCCGGGAATCATCGCGTTTCTGAGTTGCCCGATGCTTGCGCGCTGCGGAACGGGCACATCCATGTCACCGATGGGAAAGGCTCCGTAGACGGGGCCGTACCAGGAAGGCGATACCCTTTCTTCCAACGCGCCCATCTGCAGCAATTCGCCCTCCGGACTGTAGGCATCGAGTTTGAGGGCCGCAATCGCCGGCAGCCGGAAATTGAACTCGATACTGTTCCCTGCGCAAGACACGGTCTTCGTCATTTTGAAATACTTCTGCGCCAGATACCCGCCTTTGAATTGAATGTAATGCGCGGGATCGCTTGCCAGAGAATCCGCCGATACGGAAAGCTTTTCCGACCGCGGAACCACGACGCTGAAGCGTCCGGAATTGTTTGTCCTCAGGCCTGCGACCTCCGTCCAATTCTCGTTCAGGATCCGGATCGTCGCCGGAACGGGCTTTCCGCTTTCGTCCGTGACCTGGCCGAATACCTCCACGTCCGGTTTCACGGCTTCGCCGTTTTCCGGAACCGTAGATTCCGCCGCGGCCGTTCCCGGGCAAGTCTGTAAACAAAAAGGGCACAATATCAGCATGACTGCGAATACTGCCGCCGCTATGAGCATATTCGATTTTCTGTCCATCGTTTCGCCCTCCCGGGTCGTCATCAAAGAATGGATGAGAGAAACCCGCGCCGTGTCGTTTTTACGTCAATCCGGTAACAACAAATCTTTTAGCCGAAGGCAACCGGCTTCCCGATGAATATCATTCTAGCATAATACCCGCCAAATGTTAAGACGCCGGATGCGGCATATACTGCCTAAAGCCATCACTCATAAAGGTACAATTTATCATACTTCGTCATCATCACATCGGTGTAACCCGTAAAGCTTTACGCCCTGTAAACTTATCTATACGTACCGGCCGAATTTCTGCACCGCCTCAAACAGCGCGAAGATGTTTTCCAGCGGTGTGTCCGGCTGGATGTTGTGCGCGGGCGCAAGCACCAGGCCGCCGCCTTCGCCCGCCTGGGCTATCCTGCGCTTCACCTCGTCCTCCACGTCCTGAACGCTTCCGCGCGGCAGGACGTGCTGCACGTCGATGCCGCCGAAGAAGACCAGGTCTTTCCCGTATTCCCTTTTCAAAACGCCCAGGTCCATCCCGCTTGCCAGCGGCTGGATGGGGTTTAAGACGTCCACCCCGATCCCGATGAAGTCGGGAATCACCGGGGCGACGGCGCCGCAGGAATGGTAGGCGATCTTGATTTTCGGGTTTTTGCTTTTGATCGCGGCGATGATTCTTTTGTGCAGGGGCTTGATGCGTTCGCGGTATATCTCCGGGCTGATGAGCATGTTCGCCTGCGTTCCGAGGTCGTCCCCCAGCCAGATCATATCGCAGGAAAGCTCCGCCAGGCACTCGGCAATCGCGAGATTGAACGCCGTAACCTTCTCCAGCAGGCGGCCGACATAGGCTTCGCCCAGGTACAGGTCCATCAGGAACTTCTCAAGCCCGACCAGGTTCCAGCACAGTTCGAACACCGTCGCCTCCAGATCGGCGATGACGGCGTACTCCCCGCGGTAGGCTTCGATGCGTTGTTTTGCCAGGGTATAGCGGCTGTCAGCCTGCGGGTCGGGCAGGACATAGGCGTCCACGTCCTCCACGGTCTGCGCGCCGGCCAGCGGGCGGACAAACGCCTCGTCGTACAGGCCGGCGCGCCGGTAGCGCAGCCCGAACTCGTCTTCCAGTGCGCCGTCCGGTAGCGTACGCGTCGGGCGCTCGCGCCCGGGCCCGACGCAGACGGCGTCGTTGCCGAGGCGGTTTAATATCTCTACGTGGGAAATGCGCGTGGACAGGAAGGAATCCTCCGCCTCAAACGGCAGCCGCATCTGTCTGCCGAGGGCTTCGGCGATCTGCGGCGTCAGCGTGGCGAATATAGGGACGCGGTCCGGCTGGCGCTTATCGATCGCGCAGAGGAAACGCTCTCTTCTGTTCATTGGTTTATTCTCCTTGCCCTTGATACTGTCTGCCTGCATTATACATGCGGCCCGCGCGCTTTGCAACGAAACGCTGCTCTCAGGGCAGGACGGTATTCCCCTTGCGGAAAGCCGACGGCGTCGTGCCTACGCCCTTTTTAAAGGCGCGGCTGAAGGACTTGATATCCCGGTACCCGGTCGTCTCCGCCGCCTGCGTGACGGTTCTGCCCTTCGTCAGCTGCAGCCTCGCCTCTTTCATCCGCAGGCTGATGACGTATTGGTAGGGCGTCATTCCGACACTTCTGCGAAAGAGGCGGACGAAATACTGTTCGTTATAGCCGGCCATCGCGCTCAGCCGGCCCAGCGTGATGTTCTCGCCGATATGCCCGGCGATATACCGGAGCACATCCGAAAGCGGATGGACCGGCGCGGCGACCAGCCTGTGCTCGACGACGTATAGTTCAAAAACCTCCGCCAGCGCGTACACGAGCCTCCTGTCCTTTTTACCGATCGCGGCCGCCAGCGCATGCAGCAGGTGCCAAAGGAAGCCGTTTTCCTCTACCCGGCACTCGATGAGCTTAGCGACCATTGAAGGGGATACGTCGATGTGCATGAAGGTGCAGCGCAGCGGATCGGCGGCGTTTTGCCGCATCCGGTACGGCGAAGCCGACGGAAAGACGTACAGGGTCCCGGGGCGCAGCCGGATCTGCCGCCGGCTGTCCGCGTAATGGACCTCGCCCCCGTATACGTAATAAACCCGGCAGTACCCTGTCGGAATCTTCTCGTCAATCCGCCAGCAGGCGGAACAGGTGGTATTGTCGTATTCCAGCAGCATGGCGCCGCCCCCCAATCTGCCTTATCCTATCAGAGCCGGAACAATAAGTCAATATATGCGTACTAATTATCAGGTTATGGGGTTTGATATATCATTTATGCGTATTATAATGGAATACAGACGCAAAAAGGAGAGATCGCTATGAAATTATCCGGCGATGATATAAGCACGCTGCGGGAGCTGGCCGCTTCCTATATGGAGATCGCGGAGCTTCCGGTGATGCGGGAGAAAATCGAGCTTTGGAAGGCGCTCAACCGCAGCAAGATGCAGCGGCCCATGGTATGCATCGACCAGCTGCCGTGGGATGAACTGTCCGCCGACGAAACGCTGCAATGCAGGATCGCCGACCCGTACTGGCGGAACGTGGAATGGGAACTGCGCGCCACGATCTACAAATGGAGGCATTTCCCCGTGGATATGGTGGTGGAGCCGTTCATCACCATCCCCAAGGTGATTGGAAACTCCGGCTACGGGCTGGGCGCCGAGTGCGACGTGCTCCGGCTCACCGAAGAAACGACCGCGCCGTCACGCCTGTATAAACAGGTGCTGACCGGTTTTGAGGACATCGGAAGAATACAGGATATGCGCATCAGCGTCGACGCGGCCAAAACGCGGGAGGTATGGGAACAGGCGCAGCATATCTTCGCCGGCGCCGCGCAGCTGATGCAGGGGCACGGGATACAGTTCCACCTTGGCGTGTGGGATTACCTCACGGAAGTGATGGGTGTGGAGAACGCCTATATCGACTTTATGGATCGCCCGGACTTCCTGCACGCCTGCATGGACAGGATCACCGGCGCGGCCATCGCGGGCATCGAGCAGGCCAACGCACTGGGCGTGCACGACGATATTTCAAACCGCTGCCACTGCTCCTACGTCTATACCGACGAGCTGCTGCCCGGCTGCGGCGAAGGCAAGGGGCCCGTTTCGCAAAACAGCTGGGCTTTCGGCCTTGCGCAGCTGTTCACCTCGGTATCCCCGCGGATGATGGAGGAATTCGAGATTCCCTACATCTCCCGGATGGCGGAGTACTTCGGCATGATCTATTACGGTTGCTGCGACAGGCTGGACGACAGGCTGGACATCGTCAAAACGATACCGCATGTGCGCAAGGTCTCCTGCAGCCCGTGGAGCGACAGGAAGCGGTTCGCCGAGGCCATCGGCACGGAGCTGATCATGTCCAACAAGCCGACGCCGGCCTTCGTCGCTGAAAAGAGCGTCAACTGGGACGCGGTGGAGGCTGATCTGCGGCTGACCGTGGAGCTGGCGAAAGCCAACAACGTCAACCTGGAGATGATTTTGAAGGACATCTCCACCGTCGCAAACCAACCCGACAGGCTGACCCGCTGGGCGGACATCGCCATGAAGGTCGTCGGCGCATAGCACAATAAGTGTTAAGGCGTATAGAAAAGTGGGCGTCACGACCCTGTACAGGGAATAGACGGCGTGATAGAATAGACGAAACGAAAACGGGCAGCGCCGCAGCCGGTCTCGCCATGATCGATATATTCGCGGCAGGAAGAATATATACTGTTCAGCATACGGAAGGAGCAACTCATGAATCTGTTTGAGGAAATCTCGGAAAATCTGCAAAAGGGAAACGCGAGGGGCGTTAAGGATCTGGTGCAGCAGGCCATCGACGAGAGGCGTCCGGCCAAGGAGATCCTGGATGAGGGGCTGCTCAGCGGCATGAGCATCATCGGAGAAAAGTTCAAGAACAACGAGATCTTCGTCCCGGAAGTCCTGGTCGCGGCGCGCGCCATGAACATGGGTGCGGCGCTGCTGAAACCGCTTCTCAAGGAAGCGGGCGTCAAGGCGTGCGGCAAGGCATGCATCGGCACGGTGAAAGGCGATCTGCACGACATCGGGAAAAACCTGGTGAAAATGATGATGGAGGGCAAAGGCTTCGAGGTGATCGACCTCGGTACGGATGTCGCCCCCGAAACCTTTGTGGAGACGGCCGCGAAGGAAAACTGCCAGATCATCTGCCTGAGCGCGCTTCTGACCACGACCATGTCCGGCATGGAGGACGTAGTGAAGGCCGCGGAGGCGGCGGGTATCCGCGACAAGGTAAAGATCATGGTCGGCGGCGCGCCGCTGACCGACGCGTTCTGCCGGAAGATCGGCGCGGACGCCTACGCGCCCGACGCGGCCAGCGCGGCGGACAAGGCGGTAGAATTCTGTTCCGCCTGAAAATACCGATTCCCCTGAAAGAGGCATAACGATGAACCACAGGGAACGCGTACACGCGGTGCTCCACTATCGGCCGTACGACCGCATGCCGCTGGTATCCTTCGGGTACTGGCCGGAGACGCTTACAAAATGGGCGGCGCAGGGCCATATCGAAGCCGAAGACGCCGAAGGCTACCGCCGGGACGGGGACAACGCGCCCGCGGACAGGCGTGTGATGAGAAAACTCGGCTTTGATTTCAACTGGTGCTCCACGGTGGGCGGGAACAGCTACCTGATGCCGCCCTTCAAAGAGGAAACGCTGGAGACGAAACCGGACGGCAGCCGCATCATCCGCAACGCCGAAGGGCTGATCGAAAAGGTCAACGACGCTATCGTGTCTATCCCGGCCATGGTCGGCACCTCGCTTACGGGGCGCGAAGCCTGGGAGGAACTCTACCTGCCGAGGCTCACGTTCAGCCCGGATCGGGTGGACGCGGAGACATTCCGCGCCCTGGCAGCGGAAAGCGGTCAACGGCTGCTGCCCCTCGGGCTGCAGGTGGGCAGCCTCTACGGCAACATCCGAAATATCCTGGGCGTGGAGGAGCTGAGCTACCTCGCCGTGGACGACGAGGTGCTCTACCGGGAGATCATCGACACCATCGGAAATTTATGCTATCAGGTTGCCGAAGCCGTATTGGCCTTCGGCGTCGCCTTTGATTACGCGCATTACTGGGAGGACATCTGTTTCAAGAACGGCCCGCTGATCAACCCGGCGGTGTTTAGAGAACTGGTCGCGCCGCATTACGCCCGCATCGGCAAACTGCTTTTATGCCACGGGATCGACATCACGTCGGTGGACTGCGACGGTTGCGTGGACCTGCTGGTGCCCGTATGGCTTGAAAGCGGCGTGAACACCATGTTCCCCATTGAAGTCGGCACGTGGAATGCCAGCGTCGCGCCGTGGCGCAAGTGCTACGGCAAAGAGCTACGGGGCGTGGGCGGCATGGACAAGCGGGTCTTCGCGCAGGACAGATCCGCGGTGGACGCGGAGATTGAAAGGCTGAAGCCGCTGGTGGATCTGGGCGGGTACATCCCCTGCCCCGACCACAGGATTCCCCCGGACGCGGAATTCGGCGTCACGGCGTATTACTGCGAGGCGTTCCGCAAAGCCTTCGGCTGACGAACGGAAGAAGTGAACCCATCCAATGAATACAGTAAAACTGCTTTGGGACGCGGCGCGCGTCGGCAAGAAACGCGCCCTGCCCATCCTGTCCTTCCCCGCGACGCAGAAGCTTGGCGTCACCGTCAGGGACATGACGCAGGACGCCCAGACGCAGGCGCGGGTGATGGCGCTCATCGCGGCGCAAACGCCGACCATCGCGGCGGTCGGGCTGATGGACCTGTCCGTGGAGGCCGAGGCCTTCGGCGCGAATATCCGCTTTATCGAGAAAGAGGTACCGGCCGTGATCGGGCGGCTGGTGGACGGCGCTCAAGCCGCCGAAGCGCTGTACGTGCCCCCGCTTGACAAGGGGCGCGCCGCGCTGTTTGCCGATGCCATGAAGCTGGCCAAGCAGTACGTGCCGGACAAGCCGGTGCTGGCCGGCGCGATCGGCCCGTACTCGCTGGCGGGGCGCCTGATGGACGTGACGGAGATTTTCTTCGCCTGCTTTGACGAACCCGAAACGGTGCACAGGGTGCTTGAGAAGGCGACGGAGTATATCATCGCCTACTGCAAATCCTTCAAGGCTGTTGGGACCGACGGCGTGGTGCTGGCCGAACCGCTGGCGGGGCTTTTGAACCCGGATATGGCGGAAGAATTCTCCAATCCCTATGTCGTAAGGATTTTGGACGCCGTCCAGACGGAAGAATTCCCGGTGATCTACCACAACTGCGGCGGCGCGGCGGCGAAAATGCTACCGGAGCTTTTTTCCATGAAGGCGGCGGCGTATCATTTCGGGAACGCGGTCGATATGCAAGAAATCATGAAGAACGCGCCTCCGGACGCGCTGTGCATGGGCAACATCGACCCGGCGGGGCCGTTTGTCTCCGGCACGCCGGAGGAGATGCGCGCCGCGGTTTTCAACCTGATGGACAAGTGCGCGAAGTACCCGAATTTCCTGGTCTCGTCGGGCTGCGACATCCCCGCGCACGCGAGCTGGGAGAACATCCGCGCCTTCTTTGACGCCGTGGCGGACTATAATGAAAAGTGAAACCAGCCTCGTGACGACCGAGAAGCTTAAAGCGCTGATCCTCTCGTGCGGCGCGGAAAAAGCGGCCGTCATTCCAAACGACAGCATCGTGTTATCGGCGGATTTTCGGGAAATCTGCAAGAGCAACGCCTGCGGGAATTACGGGCAGTGCCACATGTGCCCGCCGGACGTCGGCGGTATAGGAGAGCTGATACGGCGCGTGCGGGCTTTCGATACCGCGGTGCTGTACCAGTCGGTGTACACGCTGGAAGATTCGTTCGATTTCGAAGGCATGCAGGCGGCGGGCAGGGCGTTCAACCGCATGTCCCGCCTGATTCACGGAAAAGCGCAGAAAACCCTCACGCGGCCGTTCCTGCATCTGGCGGCGGGCGGATGCGGTTACTGCGAAACCTGCGCCAAGAAAGAAAACCTGCCCTGCAGGGAGCCGGAGCAGGCGCTGCCTTCCCTGGAAGCCTACGGCGTGGACGTGTACCGGACGTCGTTAAACGCGGGGCTCAAGTATATCAACGGAACGGATACCGTGACCTATTTCGGGATGCTGTTAATCTAGAAAGGCAGAACCATGAGCACGCTCAGAATCAAGCGGGGAGGCAAGGAGATCAGCGTCGCGTTTGACGGCGCTGGTTTGCTTACGCAGGTACTGCGCGAACACGGGATGATGATCGCGACGCCCTGCGGCGGCAAAGGCGTCTGCGGCAAGTGCAGGGTGCGGGCCGAAGGCGCCCTGTCCGCGCCCACGGCCAGAGAACGGGCGTGCCTTTCCCCCGAAGAGATCGCCGGCGGTACGCGCCTTGCCTGCCAGACGGTGCTTCAAGGCGACGCGGTGGTCTCCGTCCCGGACGCCTCGGATTTCATGAATATCCAACTGGAAGGCACGCTGCCGGAATTCCCCCACCACCCGATGAAGGGCCGATACGGCCTGGCGGCGGATATCGGCACCACCACGCTGGCGCTGCGGCTTGTGGACCTCAAGCGGCGCGCGCTGCTCAAGGCCGCGGCCGCGGTCAACCCGCAGAATGGCGTCGCCGCGGACGTGATCGGAAGGATCGAGGCGGCGCTGAACGGCGAGGGCAAAATGCTGCAGGCGCTCGTGACCAGAGAAATCGAGAATACGCTACAATCCCTTTGCGCGGACTGCGGGATCTCCTCCGGCGAAATCGGACCTGCCGTTATGGCCGGGAACACCACGATGCTCTACCTGCTCACGGGCCGGGACCCGACCACGCTGTCCCGCGCGCCGTTTGCGGCGGATTGCCTGTTTCATCTGCGGACGGACGGCGGAGCCCTTGGGATGCGCTCCGTCGCCGGGGTGAATATCTGCCTGCCCGCCTGCGTCGGCGCGTTTGTTGGCGCGGATATCGTCTGCGGCGTGCTGGCTTCCGGGATGTGCAAGCGGAAGGATACGGCAATGCTTGTGGATTTGGGAACCAACGGCGAGATCGCGCTGTGGCACGGGGGAACGCTGTATTGCTGCGCCACGGCCGCAGGCCCGGCTTTTGAGGGCGCGAATATACGCCACGGGGCCGGCAGTGTTCCCGGCGCCATCGACAGCGTTTGGGTGCAGGGCGGGCGGCTTGCCTATACCACGATGGGCGGCCGGAAACCCGTGGGCATCTGCGGCTCGGGGCTGATCGACGCGACGGCGGCGATGCTGAAGCTGGGCCTGGTCGATGAAACGGGGCTGATGGAAGCAGACGAGGTCTTCATAAGCGACGACATCGGCCTGACGCAGAAGGATATCCGCAGCATCCAGCTTGCCAAGGGAGCCATCGCCGCCGGAATCAAAACCATCTGCGGGCATGTGGGGATTTCGGCCGGTCAGATCGAAACGCTCTACATCGCCGGCGGGTTCGGCAGCCATATCTCCGTTTTGAACGCCGTCGCCATCGGCCTAATTCCCCGGGAGCTGACCGGCAGGGCCGCCGTGCTTGGCAACGCGTCCCTGACGGGCGCGGAGATGATGCTACTCAATGAATCGTACGTGGAAAGCGCCGCGAAACTGGCGCACAGCGCTGTTTCCGTGCCCCTGGGTGGCAGCGCCGCCTTTGCGGAGCATTACATGAATAGCATGATGTTTGACTAAACGACGCGGACGAAACGGCGGCGCAGGCCGGCGGGAGGGCGGGTATGAAAAAGCGGACGCCGGAATTTGACAATCTGCTGTGCGCGTTCAAACGGGAGGTTCCGTCCAGGCCGACGCTGTTTGAGCTTTTTATGAACATGCCCCTGTATGAGGCGGCAAACGGCCGCAGGTTTCCGGGCGGCGGTATGCTTGGCGAGCTCGCCTTCACCGCCGAAGCCTTTGCCGGGCTGGGATACGATTACGTAACGGCCAAGGCCAGCGCCATGGCGTTCCCAACCCGCGGGCAGGAACACCTGGATATGATCTCCCTCAACGACGGCGGGATGGTGCACGATTGGGAAAGCTTCGAACGCTATCCCTGGCCGGATCCCGACGGCTATGACTGCAGCCATCTGCGGGATATCAAAGCCCGCCTGCCGGGCAACATGAAGCTGATGGTGATGGGCCCGGGCGGGGTGCTGGAAAACGTGACGGCGATCGTCGGCTACGAAACCCTGTGCTACCTGCTGTACGAGGAGCCGGAGCTGGTCGAGGCGCTGTTTGCCCAGGTGGGGCGGCGCCTGCTGCGCTATTACGAGCGCGCGCTGGACTTTGATACCGTCGGCTTCCTGTGTTCCAACGACGACTGGGGATTCAACACGCAGACCTTCCTGTCGCCCGAATCGATGCGGCAATACGTTTTCCCGTGGCACAAGCGCTACGCGGACCTGGCCCACGAGGCAGGCAGGCCCATCCTCCTGCATTCCTGCGGCAACCTGCGGCAGGTGATGGCCGACGTCGTTTCCATGGGGTTTGACGCGAAACATTCCTTTGAGGACGGCATCCAGCCGGTGGAGGAAGCCTACGAACAATGGCACGGCAGCCTGTGCATCGCCGGCGGTATCGACGTGGATTTCATCTGCCGTGAAAGCGAGGACGTGATAATGGAGCGCATCCGCACCATGATGGAAAGGACCGGCGCGCGGGGCGGGTATCTGGTCGGCACCGGAAACAGCGTGCCCGCATATATGCCGCAAAACAAATATCTGGCGATGGTCAGGGAAGCCATCGGCTATGATCCCTTAGCATAAATCAAAGGAGGCGCTTGCGGATGACGGGAAGGGAACGCTACCGCGCATTGCTTGAAAAAAGAAAGGCGGACAAGGTCGGGTTTTGGATGGGAAACCCCCACGACGACACGCTGCCCGCCTACTTCCGGTATTTTAACGTCGGCAGCAAGGAAGCGCTCGGCCAGGCGCTGGACGACGATTTTGCGTGGCTTCCCGCGGATCTGAACTACTGGCGCCATCCCGGAAACGAGCCGGTATTCGACCTGCTCAACGGACAGGAGCGCCATTCCCTGGGCCAGCCCGGCGCGTTCGCCGAGTGCGGGGACGTGCGGGAGGTGGACGCGTATCACTGGCCGGACGTACGGCATATCGATCTGGACCTTCTGGAGAAGGATATCGACAAAACGATCGCAAAGGGCATGGGCGTGGCAAGCGGTACTTGGTCGTGCTTTTTCCACATCGTTGCGGATTTCTTCGGGATGGAGAATTACTTCATCAAAATGTATACGGATCCGGACGTCGTGCTTGCGGTGACGGAGCACGTGATGGCGTTTTACCTGGAGGCGAACCAAAGGATCTATGACCGTATGGGCGGGAAGATCGACGCGTTGTTCCTAGGCAACGATTTCGGCAGCCAGCAGGATCTGCTGATCAGCCCGGATTGCTTTTCCAGGTTCGTGCTTCCGTACTTCAGGCAATTGATCGACCAGGCCAAGCGCGCCGGGCTGTACGTGATGCTGCATTCCTGCGGCTCCATCGACCGTGTGATCCCCCTGCTGATCGACGCGGGCATCGACGCGCTGCACCCGCTGCAGGCCAGGGCGCGGGGAATGAATGCGGAGAATCTTCAAAAATACAAGGACGACATCCTGTTCGTGGGCGGCGTGGACACGCAGGAACTGCTGCCGTTCGGCACGCCGCAGCAGGTGAAGGCCGAGGTGCGCAGGCTAAAGGACATCTTCGGCACAGGCTGGGTGGTATCGCCCAGCCACGAGGCGCTGCTACCCAATGTGCCGCCCGAAAACCTGCTCGCCATGCACGACGCCGCCATGGAAGGGTAGAGTACTGCCGCGGCTGTTTGCCCATACCATCCCGACGCACAGCATATAAAGACACATTGCGCAACATTCTTTACATAATTTGTCTGTTTTGTTACAATGAAAAAAAATAATCCGGAGGACAAGTGAATGTTTAAAAAATGGTTCGGCAAAAAGACGGAAGCTGCGCCGCAGAGCAAACCTTCCCCGGACAAGGTTTACTTTGAGCGCGACAACAAAGGCACGCGTTACGAAAATCACAGCGCAGTATTGGCCTATTGGATGGCACGCACAAACAAGATCCAGAAGGATCCGTTTGTCATGTATGACTTCCCCAACGAGCAAATGGCGCACGACGCGCTGGCTTCCATGCCGTTTATCCACAAGGCGCAGGACAGCCGCAAGCTGATCTGTACGGAATGCTTCGAATACGGATGTTATGCGGTCGTCGAGGACAATGTGCCCACCGGCCAATATGAAGCCATGGTCGTCGGAAAGTCCATGACTTATGAGGAGTTCAAACAGGTCAAAGAAGCCTTTGAGAAGTTCGGCGGCAAACGCAGAAACGACCTCGAACCTGAAAAGACAGCCGCCAAACCCAAAACAAAAGGCAATGTCAAACCAGCGAAGTTCAAGCATAAGGAAGTTAAAAACTCAGCGCACGGAACGTTCGTCTACATGGTATACACCGCGCCCAACAAGGCCTCGGCGATGGCGTTTTTGGAGAATGAGACCGTTTCGCAGCATCACTACTACATCGTCGTAGAGACGCCGGAAGGCGCATTCGGCCGGGATATCGACGGGATATACGAGGAGTAAGCCTCTCTTCCGATTCCAACGGTTATACACACAAACGCACACTGATCAGGGAAACCGGCGGAGACTGCAATCCGCCGCTGTTTGATGAACTTTTGCGCTTTTATTGATAGGTGTCGGCGATTGAATAAACGCTGAGTTTCCGTTTCAGTTCGTCCGCCGTAACGCTTGCTTCCGGTTTCACGATGATCGTTTTTTCGCTCTGCCCGTCCAGGTCGAAGAAGCGGTCGGAATACTCGGCTTTGATATCCGAAAATTCAGGCCACACCCAAAGGGCGGGCTTGTCGGCGCGCAGGGTGAGTGTAAACTCGGCATCGCTGATCTTCCGGAGTTCCGTTCGGTAATTGGCCTTTTGCAGCTTCATATGCTTGGGCCGTACGAAGTACGACGTATTGGCGCTGACTTCCTTCCCGTCAGCAACATATGCGTAGTACAGTACAAGCTCCCGCACGCCTCCGGCGTCTTGCACGGCCCGGGACACATCCAGCGTTCCCGCTTTCGCCGAGGCGTTGGCGGCGATCCGCGCCTCGAATTCCCCGCTTGCCTCCGTCTTCCCGCCGAGGTTTACGAGCTTCCAGTCGACAGTTCCCGCGCTCTCGCGCAGGGTATCGTTGGACAGGTAAATGTCCACGGTGAACTTGCCTGTATCCTCCACGCCCGAGATCAACAGCGGCGCGTAGAATTTCTTCGCCGCGTACTGCAGCGCTTTGCGGTTTCCGAAGTAGTCGACGGACGACCAGCTCGCCACCTGCCAGCAGTCGTTCAATTGCCAGTACAGCGTGCCCATACCCCGGGGCATCTTGCGCCGCCAATGCTCCACGGCGTATTTGACGGCGAGGCTTTGCAGGATCTGCGAGGTCCAAAGCAGCATATCGAAATCCTTGGGCATCCTAAACCACGACAGCATGTACATCAGGATCGCTTCGTTGCCGATATAGCTTTTCTGATGCCGCTCCATGACATAGCTTGCGATGTTGCGGTCTTCGGGCAGCGTATAGCTTTCCACGACAGCCGGTTCCGGGAAGGACTGGAACCCGAACTCCGAATTGAAGCGGTGTTCGCAGGTCCGGTACCACTCGAACGGTTTCCTGCCGTGCCACACCTCCCAAAGATGCGCGTCTCCGCGGGTCGGATCGTTGGCGTTCTTCCTGTTTTCGCCGGGCGTGAACGGCGACGAGGGGATATAGGCATGCTCCCCGTCGTGTTCTCCTATGAGCCCGGGCAGCATCTCGTCAAAAAGCCGTTTGTATTCCCCCCAGCTCATGGAGCCCCGCTGTTCGTCGATTTCTTCGGTCACCATACGGTCCATGTATTCGATCTCGTTGTTGCCGCACCAAAGCGCCAAGGACGGATGAGAGCGCAGGCGCCTGATATTGTCGGCCGCTTCCCGCGCGACGTTGTTCAGCCAGGCCTTGTCGTACACCGGGTAGGCCGAACAGGCGAACATGAAATCCTGCCACACGCAAAGCCCCAGCTCGTCGCACAGGTCGTAGAACACGTCCTGCTCGTAGATGCCTCCGCCCCAGACGCGGATGAAGTTCATGTTGGCGTCCCTGGCGTGGGTCAGCAGCTTCCTGTACTCCGCCTCGCCGCCGCGGGTGACGAACGCGTCCAGCGGAATCCAGTCCGCGCCCTTGGCGAAAAACGGCACGCCGTTGACCACGAACTGGAAGCTTTCGCCCCATTGATCCTCATGCCTGTCCAGGATAAGCGTGCGCAGACCGATTTTGGTATTACGCTCGTCGACGGTTTTTCCGTCCGTTCCGCACAGCCGCGCCGCCACGTCGTACAGCGGCTGTTCCCCCAGGTTGTTGGGCCACCAGAGCTTCGGATCGTCCACGGTCAATTTGACCGAAGACGCTTCCCCGGCGACCGGGTATTCCGCTTCGCACACGGTTTGCCCGTCCAGGCGCAGCGCAACTTTTGCCGTCAGCTCCTCACCGCCGTAATCCTTCAGCGCCGTGTTCACCGTCAGCTCCGCGACGCCATCGAAATGGCGCTGCGTGACGTGCACATCGCCGATCTTGGATTCATCGTACGCTTCAATTAGGATATCGCGCCATATGCCGCAGGTGACGCAGATCGGGCCCCAGTCCCAGCCGTAGTTGCACTGCATCTTTCGCACGTAGTTGCCGCCGGCCTCGCGGCAGCCCCCCGCGTCGGTGACCGCCAGCCAGCGCTCGGCGATTTTTCCCTGTATATATGGGAAGGTGGACGCAAAGGCGACGCTGATATGGTTTTCGCCCTCGGTCAAATACGCCCCGACGTCAAACGCCCAGGTGCGGAACATGTTGTCGGTTTTGGCGAGGGCTTTGCCGTTGATTTTGATTTCCGCGAAGGTATCCAGCCCATGGCACACAAGCCGGATGTTCCTGTGCGCAAGCAAAGCCTTGTCAGCAATGAAGCGCCTCTCGTACGTCCAGTCCGTCTTCCCGATCCACTTAAGTTTTTCTTCGTTGTCCCTGTAAAACGGATCGTCGATCAGCCCGTGGCGCAGCAGGTCGGTATGGATGCAGCCCGGTACGATGGCGTGAATATCTTCAAATTGACCGCCATGCGCTTCCCAGGCTCCGTTGAGCGATAATTTTTGCATCTGTTTCTGTCTCCCGTCAACGAATTATGCCGTCTACGGAAGATACGCGCCTGCGCGCCGCAGTTTCCGCCCGAGTACAATACCATCTATTCTCCCCGCATATCCCAGTTCCTGCACGCCGTGGACGTACGGCATCCGCTGAAGACCAAAGCGCGGCGGATAAAAAATTCATTACACGCTTGACTTGGAGTACACTCCAACGTTTATACTAATACTATCGTTATGGATAAGGAGGGTTCGGCATGACCATCGCCGCCGTTTCCAGGAAGTATGCTCTGACGCCGGATACGCTGCGCTATTATGAACGCATCGGGCTGCTCCCACCCGTTGCGCGCACGTCGAGCGGCATACGCGATTATCGGGAAGACGACTGCAGCTGGATCGAATTCATCAAGTGTATGCGCTCGGCCGGGCTGCCGATCGACTTTTTGGTGGAGTATGTAAAGCTGTTCCGGCAGGGCGACGAAACGCTGGCACAGCGCATACGGATGCTCAAAGAACAGCGCGATATCCTCGCCGGGCGCATCGCGGATATGCATACGTCGCTTGACCGGCTGGATATGAAAATCGAACACTATGAAAACATGATGGCGCCCATAGAACACGAACCTAAACCTATGGAATAAAAAGGAGATACGCGTTGATGAGAAAACTCGGCTTCGGCTGCATGCGGCTGCCGCATATCGGCGACAAACCCGACCTGGAGCAGTTCACCAGGATGTCGGACCGGTTTCTTACGGAAGGGTTCAATTACTTCGACACCGCCACGGTTTACGGCGACAGCGAAACCATGCTGCGCCGCTGCCTGATGGCCCGGCATCCCCGCGAAAGCTATATCCTGACCAACAAACTAACGGACAACCTGTTTCAAAAAGAAGCCGACCTGCCCGGCGTGTTTATGAAGCAGCTCGAAACCTGCGGCGTGGCGTATTTCGACTACTACCTGCTCCATGCCCTCAATGCCGACAACTATCAGAAGTTCACCGAATGCAACGCCTTCAAGTTCATCCGGGAGCTTAAAGCGGACGGCACGGCGAAGCATATCGGGATCTCGTTTCACGACAAGGCGGCGATACTGGAGCAGATCCTGCTCGAACATCCGGAGATCGAAGTGGTGCAGATACAGTTCAACTATGCCGATTACCTGAGCCCGAGCATAGAGAGCAAAGCTTGTTATGATGTCTGCCGCAAGCACTTAAAGCCCGTGATCGTGATGGAGCCTGTACGCGGCGGCGCGCTGGTCAACCTGCCCGGGGAAGCCAAAGCGGTTTTCGACCAGCTCAACGGCGGCAGTTACGCAAGCTACGCCATCCGCTACGCGGCGTCGTTTGAAGGCGTGATGACGGTGCTCTCAGGGATGAGCACAATAGAACAGATGGAAGACAACCTGAGCTATATGAAGGACTTCCATCCGTTTTCGCAGATCGAGTACGCGGCGGTCGAAAAGGTCGTGGACGTGCTGAATAAGCAGAACACGATCGCATGCACGGCCTGCAAATACTGCGTGCCGGGCTGCCCTATGAATATCGATATCCCCGCGCTTCTAAACTGCCTGAACAACAAAAAGCTCCACAAGGACTGGATCAGCAACTTCTACTACGGCGTTCACACGAAAGAAGGCGGAAAGGCGTCCGACTGCATATCCTGCGGCAAATGCGAAAAAACCTGCCCGCAGCACCTGCCGGTGCAGGCCTATCTGAAGGAAGCCGCCGAAGTGTTTGAAACGAAAGCAGAGCGATAATCATCCGGCTCAGCAAGCGCTTCCCGCGTCCGCCAAGTATACGGCGGACGCGGGAAGCGCTTTGTTGTTTATCGCTTGCTGTTGACACATATACCAAATATTGTGTTTCACCCAGAAACAACCGGTGTATATAGTGGAGGAAGTCATTCGGTACACTTTCGTTTTACTTTGCCGCGAACCGGCGGAAAGCTGCATTGGCGGGGCTTGACAGCCTGCCCGGGATTGCGTACGATGCTGTATGAGATAAAAAGAACAAATCACGCGCGAGGCGATACGGAAATGATAGCGGGACTGCAAAAGATGACGCTTCTGGACTATCCCGGCAAGGTGGCCGCTACGGTGTTTGTGAGCGGCTGTAATTTTCGCTGCCCGTATTGCCACAACGCATCGCTGGTGTTCCCCGCCGGAAAAGCGCGGGAGATCGCCGAGGTGGATTTACTCGCCTTTCTCAGTTCGCGCAAAGGGCTGCTGGACGGCGTGTGCGTCTCCGGCGGCGAGCCGCTGTTGTGGGACGAGCTTAACGCGCTGCTTCGAAAGATTAAGGAAATGGGGTTCCTTGTGAAGCTCGACACCAACGGCAGCTTCCCCGAAAAAATGAAACATCTGGTGGAAAGCGGGCTTGTGGACGCCGTCGCGATGGACGTGAAGCACGCCCCGGCCAAGTACGGCCTGGCGGCGGGGACCTCCGTCGGCGTGCTGCCCGCCATACGGAAGAGCGTGAAGTACCTGCTCACGAATCCCGTGGACTGCGAGTTCCGCACGACGGTCGTCAAGGGCATGCATACGCCCGACGACATCGCGGAGATCGGCAGATGGCTGCGGGGCGCAGGGAAATATTTCCTGCAGAATTTCGTGGATTCGCCGGACGTGCTCGCCCCCGGACTGCAGGGCGCGGAACCCGACGAGTTACAGGCGCTTCTATCCGCCGCGCGCAAGTATGTGCCGAACGCGCAGATACGCGGCGTTTAATACCCTGTCCCCCGGAAAATCCGCGCGAAAATAGCATGCATTTTGTGCATAAAAAAATAAAGTCCACAAGATGTTGCGATTTCCCTTGACAGCCCGGGTTTTACGGTTTAGAATAACCATACTAAAACGACCAACACCTCTCAAGGATGAGCTTTGCGGAGAAGCTGTTTTAGTCGACGCCCCAAAAATATGGCTGGAGGGACGCAAATGTACAAGGTCATCAAGCGGGACGGCGCCCTGGCGGATTTCAACATCTCAAAAATCGTCACGGCGATCGCCAAGGCCTTCAATGCCCAGGATAAACAATATACGCAGGATGTGATCGATTTCCTTGCTTTGAAAGTGACCGCCGATTATCAGGAGAAGATCGAGTACGACCTGATCGGTGTGGAAAGTATACAGGACAGCGTAGAGCGCGTTTTGGTGCAGGCGGGGTATGCCGACGTGGCCAAGGCATACATTTTATACCGCAAGCAGCGCGAAAAGGTGCGCAACACGAACTCGACGCTTTTGGACTATAAAGAACTCGTCAACGGCTATGTGAAGATCGACGATTGGCGCGTGAAGGAAAACTCCACCGTGACCTATTCCGTCGGCGGGTTGATTTTAAGTAACTCCGGCGCGATCACGGCCAACTACTGGCTGTCGGAGGTCTACGACGAGGAGGTCGCCAACGCGCACCGCAGCGCCGACATGCACATCCACGACCTGTCCATGCTCACCGGCTACTGCGCCGGCTGGTCCCTGAAGCAGCTGATCCAGGACGGCCTGGGCGGCATCACGGGGAAGATCACCTCCTCGCCCGCCAGCCACCTGTCCACGCTTTGCAACCAGATGGTCAATTTTCTGGGCATCATGCAGAACGAATGGGCCGGTGCGCAGGCCGTGTCCTCCTTTGATACCTATCTGGCGCCGTTCGTGAAGGTGGACAACCTGAACTACAAGGAAGTCAAGCAGAGCCTGCAGTCCTTCATCTTCGGCGTGAACACGCCCAGCCGCTGGGGCACGCAGGCGCCCTTCACCAACGTGACGCTGGACTGGCACGTACCGGCCGACCTGGCCGACCTGCCCGCCATCGTCGGCGGCCAGGAGATGGATTTCTGCTACAAGGACTGCCAGAAGGAAATGGACGTCATCAACAAAGCGTTCATCAATATCATGATTGAGGGCGACGCCAACGGCCGCGGCTTCCAGTACCCCATCCCCACGTATTCCATCACCAAGGATTTTGACTGGAGCGACACCGAGAACAACCGCCTGCTCTTTGAGATGACCGCCAAGTACGGCACGCCGTATTTTTCCAACTATATCAACTCCGACATGGAGCCATCCGACGTGCGCTCCATGTGCTGCCGCTTAAGGCTCGACCTTCGCGAACTGCGCAAAAAGGGCGGCGGGTTCTTCGGCAGCGGCGAGAGCACAGGCTCCATCGGCGTGGTGACCATCAACCTGCCGCGCCTTTCTTACCTGGCCGAAAACGAGGCCGATTTCTATGCGCGGCTTGACAAGATGATGGACGTCGCCGCGCGCTCGCTTGATACCAAGCGCACCGTGATCACCAATCTGATGAACGCGGGGCTCTACCCCTACACCAAGCGCTACCTGGGCACGTTTGACAACCATTTCTCCACCATCGGGCTGGTGGGCATGAACGAGGCCGCGCTCAACGCCAAGTGGATCGGCGCGGACATGACGAATCCGAAAACCCAGAAGTTCGCCAGGAACGTACTAAACCACATGCGCGACAGGCTGGTGCAGTACCAGGAGAAGTACGGCGCGCTGTTCAACCTGGAAGCGACGCCCGCCGAATCGACCACCTACCGCCTGGCCAAGCACGACAAAAAGCGCTACCCCAATATCATCACCGCGGCCAGGCAGCAGGGCGACAAGCCTTATTACACCAACTCCTCCCACCTGCCCGTGGGCGCGACGGACGATATCTTCGAAGCGCTGACCGTTCAGGACGACCTGCAGGTGCTCTACACCTCCGGTACGGTGTTCCACGCGTACCTGGGCGAAAAGCTGCCCGGCTGGCAGGCGGCGGCCAAGCTGGTTAAAAAGATCGCCGAGAACTTCAAGCTCCCCTACTACACCATCTCCCCGACCTATTCGGTATGCCGGGAGCACGGCTACATCGCGGGCGAGCACAAGACCTGCCCCACCTGCGGGGAGGAGGCCGAGGTATACTCCCGCATCACCGGCTACTACCGCCCCGTGCGCAATTGGAACGACGGCAAATCCCAGGAGTTCCTGGACCGCAAGGAATACGTGATCCGCGATCTGGACGAAGCCCCCGCAGTCAAAGAAGAAGCCGTCAGGAAAGAAAAGGAATTGCTGCTGTTCACTTCGCCTACCTGCGCCAGCTGCAAAATGGTGAAGAACTCGTTGAAGGAAGCGGGAATCGCCCACCGGGAGATCGACGCGAGCAAAAACCAGGACTTGGTGGAGAAGTATGGCGTGCGGCAGGCGCCCTCGCTGGTGTCCGTCACGGACGATGCCGCCGTGAAATACGCGGGCCCCGCCAAGGTGCTGGAGTACATTCAATCGCATAACGCGTAAGCAGGCAGAAACAAAAAAGAAACCGCAATCCGTACGGACTGCGGTTTTTTATTGCAGGGAATGCTGAAAAGGGCATGGAATACAGACACGATCAAACGATCGGAAGAGGAAGATCAATGGAAGTATTTCTGGAATGTTTGCCCTGCGTGCTGCGGGGAGCGCTGGAAGCCGCGAAGATGGCCACGGACAACGAGGCCCTGCGGCGGCGGATCATGGCTTCGGCCATCGAACTCCTGGGACGGTATGAAACGTACCGCAGCGCGCCCGAGATCGCCCGGGCGTTTCACCGCATCGTGAAAACGCGCACCGGAACCGGGGACCCGTATGCCCGTGTGAAACGGCGGGATATGGACACGGCGCTGCTCCTGCTGCCGAAACTGGAGCGGCGGCTAAAGCAGAAGGACGACCGCCTCTATTGGGCGCTGAAAGCCGCCGCGACCGGCAACGTGTTGGATTCCGCCATCGGCCTGACCGTCGACACGAGCCGTCTCGGCGAGGAGTTTGAAAAACCGTTCGCCGTATGCGATATCGACGCTTTAGAGGAACAGCTCAAGACCGCGAAAACCCTGCTGGTGATCGGCGACAACACCGGGGAAACGGTGTTTGACGGACTGCTGCTTTCGCAGTTCCCGGATCTGAAGATCACCTACGCGGTGCGGGATGAGCCCGTGCTCAACGACGCCACCGTGGATGACGCCGTCGCCTCCGGCCTGGATAGGTACGCCGACATCCTCTCCACGGGCTGCGACGTGCCGGGCGTGCTGCTGGAGGAATGCAGCGACGAGTTCCTTACCATTTTTCACGGCGCGGATATCGTGATCTGCAAGGGTCAGGGCAACTACGAGACCCTGTCGGAATGCCCGCGCGGTATCTATTACCTGCTCAAGGCCAAGTGCCCCGTCATGGCAAGGGTGCTGGGGGTAGAGCTGAACGATTTTGTGTTCAAATACAGCGCGGGCGCAGCGGCGCGGGGATAGCTATATATCCACGCGTTTCAGCTGTACGGCAATATAGGGCCGCGCGGGAAGGGACACGGTGAACGTCCCCCTGTGCGTGCCCTTTTCATCCTTGGTCATGTTCCAGGTATCCAATACCGTGACCGCAAAGGCCGCGTCCTCCGCCATGGTAAACACGCGGCTGGACGGGCGCATGAAGCTGTAATAGAACAAATAATATTGGCCGTTGTATTGGCCTTCCTGCGGAATGGCACTGACCTCGTCCCACGCCTGCGCGGGATTTTTTTGCAGACCGAGCCCCGGCGTTTGGCTAAGCAGTTCTAAAAGAAACTTGAACCGCTTGTGGCTTTCGCCGTGCAGCTTGCCTCCGTGCGACCACCACAGCACGTTTTCGTGACCGAGCAGCGTTTCGCCGTGCCCCGGATACCCGCCGCGCAGCGCACCTTCCCAGAAGCGGCGCAGCATTTCTTCCCCGGTCAGGTTGCCCCAGCCGTAGGGCAGGTCGCCCTCGTAGGCGATCTCGTCGAGTACGACGGGCTTTTGATACCGATCGCGCCAGCGGTCCGTATATTCCGCGCCCAGGTGCAGTTCCGTACGCTGCATGCTGCAGTGCGTAATCCACGGGCGCGAAAAATCATACATATGAACGCAGTGATGGATGGAGCGCAGATGGCGGTACGGATCGCCGCCGCAGATGATACTGGCGATCGCCTCCCAGTCCTTCAGGGTTTTGTGGCGCAGCAGGTCGTATTCGTTGGCCAACGACCACCACACGTTGCGATAGGCGGCAAACCGCGCCAGCACATAGCGCAGGTAGCGCGCATCCTCCGCCGCCGTCATGCGGGAAAAGCCCCAGCGATCGTACGGATGGAATAAAATGATATCCGCCTGGATTCCAAGCGTCTGCAGCTTCAAAATACAGTTTTCCAGGCGCCGGAAGTGCGCGGGATTGAAGCGGGTGAACTCCCAGTCGTTACCCGTTGAATTCTCGTCGTATTGGTTGAAATTGTCCATAGTCAGCACAGACGAATCCATGGGCGTGCCGGCAAAGGGATACGAAACCGGCTCGTGCAGGTTATACGCGTAGTGCTTGGGAAACACACAAAACCGGATCTTGTTAAACGCGCTGTGTTTGAGCGTTTCCAGCGTCTGTTCAATCAACGCGTCCGACTGCAGCGCCCAGACATAGCAGGTGGTGCCGATGGCATAGTAGGGCACGCCGTCTTCATAGGCGAAATGGAAGGTGTTGTGCACCCGCACCGGGCCGTGATTTCCTTCCCCGGCGGGCCGCACGGTGAAGCTGCCGGTATAGGGCTCGTCCAGCATTGAACCCCGCACCGTGAAGCTGTAATCGCCTGTAAACGACGGCATGAACCGCACACGGTACACGCCGTTGCCGTCGTAAAACCCGTCCGCAGTCACGCTCTCGTTCTTCCCGTGAAATACGGCGCTAAGGGTTTGCTCCGTAAACGGATTGCCCTCCGGCGTACCATTGCAGGAGATCTCAAACACGTCCCACCGCCGTACTGTTTGCGGGTACGTCACGCTGTGCGCATCATTCATCGTCGCTGTTCTCCTTTTTTTGTGTACATAGCTTCGCCGATAGCCTATCACCTTTGCACGGCGAAGGCAAGTTCGTGTACAGGCGCGCCTAATATTACTGTTTAGTATCGCAGCGTTGTGTGTATCCTGTAAGTGTAAGATTTGAAAAGGAGTGATCATTGTGGGACTTTACGATATTACCGTTTTGGACAGAAACGAACAGCCGGTCTCGCTGAGCGAATACAAGGGCAAGGTGCTGCTGATCATCAACACCGCCACCAAATGCGGGCACACGCCGCAGTATACGGGCCTGCAGAAACTCTATGAGAAATACCGCGATCAGGGCCTGGAGATCCTGGATTTCCCCTGCAACCAGTTCGCGGGGCAGGCGCCAGGCACCAACGAGGAGATCCACGAATTCTGCACGCTGAACTTCGGCATCAAATTCCCGCAGTTCTCAAAAATCAAGGTCAACGGCAAGGACGCCTCCCCGCTGTACCAGTTTCTAAAGGAGCTTAAGCCGGGCAGGATCACTTGGAACTTCACCAAATTCCTCGTCGACCACGACGGCAACGTAATCAAACGCTTTGAACCCAAGGACGAACCCGAAACGCTGGAAGACGATATCAAGGCGCTGCTTTGAGGCAGTATAAAACATAGGGATTTCATCCCTATAACCCTGACCAGGGGCAGTGATCCGTCAGTTTTGTTGTCGCAGGCCGCACTCCCGTTTGCCTGCTCCGCATAACTTCTCATCTTCGGGTCACTCACGGCTTTGCCGTGGTATCCGTCGGATACACGCTTCCCTTCGATGCCCTGAACCCCACATTAAAAGCCGCGCAATGCGCGGCTTTCATGATGGTTTTCTTTTGCCCTGCTTTTCTTTTTTCCAAAAGAAAAGCAGGGATGAAATCCCTATCGTCCCTTGCTACCGCATCCCGGTCGAGCCGAAGCCGCCGCGGCTGTCGGCATCCATCGCTTCCACCTCTTCAATGATCACGCGGGGCATCTTTTCCACGACGCGGAACTGGCAGATGCGGTCGTTCATTTTGATCTGCGTATCCCGCACGGCGTACACCGACATGCGCCAGATATCGTCCTCGCCGGCGTAGCTCTCGTCCACAACGCCCATGGAGTTGGTTTGCAGGATGCCCCAGTGCCTGAACGTGGACGAGCGCGGCACGATGTGCGCCTCGCAGCCCGCCGGCAGCCTGACGGAGATCCCCAGCGAGATCAGCCGGTGCTCCCCGGCCTTCAGCGTCACGTCCTCGGCGGCGCGCAGGTCGATCCAGTCGCCCTGCTCCATCCGCTGTATCTTCTCGATGGGCGCGTGGTACTTGATTTTGATGATCATTCGTCGTTTGTTCCTCTCATCGAAATTTAAAATCGCATGTTATATCGTGGTCGTTGACGACGCCGACCGCCTGTAAAAAGCTGTAGGCCGTCACCGTGCCCATGAAGCGCATGCCGCGCTTTTTCAGGTCCTTGGCGATGGCGTCTGAAAGCGGCGAGGAGCACACAAACTCCTGCCCGCCGATGACGGGCGCGTCCGGCGCGAAGGAGTACAGATAGCGGTCAAACGAGCCAAACTCTTTCTGAATATCCAGAAACACGCGCATGTTGCCGATGGCCGCCTCGATTTTCAAGCGGTTGCGCACGATGCCTGGGTCTGCCATCATGCGGGCTACATCCACTTCGCCAAACGCCGCGATCTTTTCGGGATCAAAGCCCGCAAAGGCCTTTCGGATATTCTCCCGTTTGCTTAATACCACCGCCCAGGAAAGCCCCGCCTGAAAACCCTCCAGCAACAGCATCTCCGCCAGCTTCGCGTCGTCGTGCTCGGGTTTGCCCCACTCTTCGTCGTGGTAGCGGATCATCGCCTCGCTGCCTCGCGCCCAGTCACATCGCACCGGCATGTTTATGCATCCTCCCAGTATCCGATCGCCTCAAGGCGTTTCTCAAGCGCCGCTTTGATGTTCTCCCGCAGCGCCCTGGAGCTTTCTTCGGTGCAGAAGCACTTCGGGTCGCATCGCCGCTCCCGCGGGTAATTCCACGCGGGCCCCGTGCGGTATTCGTCCGGTTCCCAGGCATACCGCGCCTGGATGTGCGCGTGCAGATGAGTATCCAGGTTCATCATTACGGCATAGTTGAGCTTCGCCGGGCGGCACGCGTCGTTGATCGCGTCGCCGATCAGCGTCATATCCCGCATGAACTGCGCGCGCCTGTCCAGCGAAAGCCCGTTGAGTGACTTCGCCTCCGGCTGCGCCAGCAGCACGCAATACCCGGGCAGAAACTGATAATCCCCCAGCACCGCATACCCGCTTTTCAGCTTCAGGATCAGCGTTGGGTTTTCCCCGCGTGAAAGCGACCCCAGCCTGTCGTCCATCCACAGCTCATGCCTGTACTCCGCCATCCGTGCCTCCAAAAACTCATAACCTGCTTTAATTCACCTTTGTTGCCCATAGGAAATCAACGCGCCCTTATTGCCCAAAGGTAAACGTATCGTCCCGTAACTAGCCAAACAATTCGCTATAGTTACCCCTAGGTAAACGACGCGCGAAACCACGTTGGCCGGCGAATTGGATTTTCGTCAGGTTGGCGTCTGAGGATCCGCTGCTGTAGCAGCGCTATCGCAAGGATTCGAAGACCCAAGCTGGCGGAAATACTGTCGCCAGCCTAAGTGGGCTTTGAGCGGAGTTTGCCTAACTCAAAATCCGCGGCCGCCGCCGCCGCCCCCGCCGGAATGCACCCCGCTGCCGCCGCCCCCGCCGGAGAACCCGCCGCCGCGGCCGCCGCCCGAGGACTGCACGCGCCGCGTGCGGGTGACGGTGGTGCGCAGGTACTGGTCGGTCGATTCGGTCATGGTGAGGTCGGCATTGGCGTTGTAATCGTAATGATAGGTAGAGCCTTTGAGTTTATAGCGTGAGGAGACGGCCCAAACGAACGCAAGCCCGATCAGCAGGCAGGCCCCAGCGCCGATCAAGATCTCCGTCATGGTCAGAACATTAAATCGCACATAGTAAACGGTATCGGTTTCCGGGTCGTAGCGGTACTCGCCCTCCGGGTTGTCCGACAGCAAACTCCGCTGCACCGTGCGCATCCACGACGGCGCGTCGGCGCTCTCGTTGACGGCCAGGATCTCGCCCGTATCCGTATCGTAGCGGAACTGGTTGGAGGGGATGCCCTGCTGCACGAAGCTGCGCACCGCCGCAAGCATCGCCAGCACGCCTTCCTTGTACAACCCCTGCCGCAGCAGCGGATTGGATTGATCCAGCGCAAGCTCGATACGCGCGTCCGTCATATAGTCGATCATCCTGCCGTCGGTGTAGATGTACTCGTAGCGGTTCTCCTCAAACATATTGAGCATGTACATCGCGCCGGACGCGTCGTCCCCCGCTCCCAGGCCGAGGGAGCGGTAGTAGTCGCGGGCCATTTCGTGGTCGGTCTGGCCGCCCAGGCTGCGGCGGACGGTGACCACGGCGTAATCCATGCCCGTCTCCGTGATAAACGCGCTAACGGCCTCCGAGATCTCCTGTTCCTCCGCCTCCGTGAAGATCTGCGCGTTGTCAAACACGCGCTGCGCCGCAACGGCCGTCACCGGCAGCATGAGCGCCAGCAGCAAAAGCAATAACCGCAAAAGTCTCTTCATCGTCTTGTCCCTGCCACGCACGGCTTACCTGAAGCAGGCCGCGTAGTCGTCGATGATCTGCAGCGCCGCGGACAGGATCTCGCCTTCGTCCATTAGCGGCGCACAAGAATCCAGTATCGTATCGAGAGCTTCTTGCGAAACGTACTCGTCCATATCCCCGAAGCACCGGATATAATAATTGAAATAGAGGGTATCCAAATCCAGATCCAGATATATCAGCGCTCCGCTTCGGTTCACTCCGTCTCCGAAACCGTGACGGAAATAGAATTCCGTCGCATATTCCCCGTTCTCATTGTCTTTCATCTCATCATAGGTGGACAGAAAGAGGAAATCCATGCCCGACAGCGCGCGGAACCCCGCAATCGCGGCTTCCAGCGTTTCGATATCGGTATCAAACAGGATCTCGGCGAAGTCAAATACGCGCCATGATGGATTATCTACCCCAATCCTGATAAGCGCCCGAGATAGAAAATCCATCGTCCACATGAAACCGCCGGAAAAATCATCGTCGTAGAAGTATTCTATGGCGTTATCGGCCAGGTACTGTAAATTATCATTCACCATCAGGTTCTTGAGATCTCCATAAACAGAAATGTAATAATACCCGTCGCCGTACAGGTCCAGGTAGCACAGGATGGCCGTGTCGTTCATGCCCAGTCCCAGGGATTTGGATAAATAGAAGTCGTCGCAAAGCGACTGGTAATCGTCATACCCGTAATTCAAGCCGGATACGAGGATGGCGAAATCGTAACCGGTGCTCTCCTGAAAACCGACGATCGCGGCTTCCAGCGCTTCCGCATCCGCGGCGGAAAACAGGCCCGCATAGTCAAACACGCGGGAGGATGCTTCTTCACCAAGCGCGGCGGAACTGAGCAGCAGCACCGCCGCCATCAGGAAAATGAACAGCCTTTTTTTCATGATCGTTCCCTCCGTCTAAAACAGAAAGTACGCCGCCAGGCCGTACACGACGAAACACGCGGCGGACAACAGCCCGCCGGTCAGCAGCAGTTTGCCTTTGGAGACCGGCAGCTTGCCGCACACCGTGCCCGTGCAGCCGTTCATGGCGAAGTAGTAAGGCGCCTTGTCGCCCTCGCGGTGATAGCTGATCACCCAGGTGGGCAGGAGCACGTACTGGCTGTGCTTCTGTTTGATTTTCGCCTCCGTGGTGCCGGAATGCGACATATAGTTGAGCGTCGGCGAAAGCAGCGGGCGGACATAGCCTTCCAGTTCCTCCCGGATATCGGCGGTCGCCTCGTCCTTGCCGATATCGCGGCGCTCGGCCAGGAAGCCCGCCAGATACGCGCCCGAGAACGGCTTCATGGTCTCCAGCGGGAAGGGATGGATGCCGTCGGAGAGCTTGCGGTCGGCGGATTTGAGCGCGGGGCGCATCAGGCGTTTAAAATTGATGTCCGCGCGCCGCCTGAACCTGAAATGCTGCGTGGTGGTGATGGTGTATTGCGGCGTCTGCGCTATAGAGGTATTACGGCCTTCGCCCTCGTAGCTGCCGTCCACCTCGCAATCGGTGACGAAATGCGGGTAGTAGACGCCCTGGATGTTTTTCACCTGTTCCCTGGCGAAAAAGCCCTTGGGCACGAACCGCTTCTTGCCCACCCACTGCATGAAACGCTCCACCGCCATCTCCTTTGAGATGGCAAAGGGCAGCGCCTTTTCCGGCCGCATATCCCGGGTCAGCTTGCCTTCCAGTACCACGGGGTTGTGGCAGTAGTAGCAGTGGGTGGCCACGGTGGTCTCGTCGGTGATAACTGCGCTGCCGCAGCTCGGGCAGTGGTAGACGACCTGCGCCGCGGCCTCCTCCTGGGCGTGCTCATGCGCATGATCGTGATCATGCTCGTACTCGGCTGCTTTTTCAAGCAGCGTTTCCTCGTTGAATTCGCTGTCGCAGGAATCGCACTTCCACCGCTGAAGTTCAGGTCGGAACCGTAAATACGACCCGCAGTTCGGGCACTGATAGGTTACGCCTGCCAAAAATATCACCTCTTCGGAGTTGGTTCAATGACTAGCTAAAGAATAGCATACACCCTATACCATGTCAATGAAACGAGTCGCCCGGAACGCCGCGTTTCCGGCGGTTTTACTTGCGGTATAAGCGCTTGTTGGGTATACTATGTCTATTGACGAAGAAAGGCCATACAAGATGCTGAAAACCTTCGCGCTTTTTGATTTTGACGGAACGATGATCCGCGGGGATTCCATCCTCCTGTTCATGCGCTACGCATGGCAGAAAAAGCTGTGCGGCACGTTCGACCTGCTCCGTTTCGCGGCCGCGGGCGGGCTGTTTACCCTCCGGCTGCTCTCGCCCAAGCGCGCCAAGGAGCTGGGGCTTCGCTTCCTCAAAGGCCGGAATCGCGCGGCATATACCCGGGCGGCGGAAAGCTTTTGCGAAACTGTCCTCAAGCCCAGGTTGTACCCGCGGGCGATGGAAGCGCTTCGGAAGCACCGGGAGGCGGGAGACGAGGTGCTGTTGATCTCGGCGTCGCCGACGTTTTACCTGGAGCCGCTCAAACAAATGCTGAATCTTACCGAAGTGCTCGGCACCGATATGGAAACGGACACAAGCGGGCGCTTTACCGGCAGAATCGTCGGGCTGAATTGCCGCGGCGATGAGAAGCCCCAGCGGCTTCAGACGTACCTGAACGAGGCCGGAGCCCAGCTCGATTTTGAGACCTCGTCCGCCTACGGCGACAGCAGGCACGATTTGCCGATGCTCAAGCTGTGCAGGCATGCCTATGCCGTCAGCCCCGGAAAAAAGATGCAAAAAAAACTGAAAGCGCTGGACGGCGTCACCGTCGTCAACTGGAAGGAGCGGCCGTAGCTATGCGGATCGCCGTTATCGCCGACCTGCACGGCAATCGCCCGGCCACCGAGGCGCTGGAGCGCGACCTTGACCGCATCCGCCCGGACAAGCTTTATTGTCTGGGCGATATCGTAGGCAAGGGCCCGTCCAGCGACTTTACCTTCGACTGGGCGATGGAACGCTGCGATTTGGTGCTTGGCGGCAATTGGGACATCTTCGTGGGCTATAAATCCTTCGAGCCGGATAACTACTACTGGCAGCAGCTGGGCGAAAAGCGGCTGGGCACCCTGCGCGAGCTGCCGCTGGAGACGACCGTGACGCTCTCGGGCCGCCGCATCCGGCTGTTCCACGGGCGGCCTACGATGCAGCATTTGATCCACGCGCATGGAACCAGGGAGGAGATCCTCCCCCTGTTTACAGACGCGGCCGGCGAACGCTGCGACGTGGCCGGTTATGCCGACGCGCACCGCCAGGCGCTGCGCTCGATACAAAACCAACTCCTGTTCAACTGCGGCAGCGTCGGCAACGCGCTGGGCCGCCCCGAGTGCTGCTACGCCGTCCTCGACGGCGGGGAAAACGATCCAAAGGCGCCGTTTACCATCCAATTGATCCAGATTCCCTACGACCGCGCCCGGGCCGTGCGCGACGCCGAGGCCGCCCCCGACCTTCCCCGCGTCGATTCGTATATCAATGAAGTGAAGACAGGGAAATACAGCCGCTAACCGTGAAACTTTACGACGACGTCACTTTATATTCGAATTCATAGGCTTGAGGTGCTAAAATGATAGAAATTCGCCCTTTATCCGAAAGTAATATGGAAGATGCAGTGGATATCAAACTGGCTTGCTGGACAGAAGAACTTGCCGGGAAGGCCGAGAATACGCTGTCCAAAGACAAGCAGTTGGCTTTTTGGACCGAATGGATGCATACTGCGCAAGAGCATCAGGACGTCCGTTTATTGCTTGGCGCATTTGAGAATGAGCGTTTGCTTGGCGTCGCGTTTGCCAGCCTGGCAGAGGCGGAAGATATCTCGCAAAACGGGATTGAGCTCAACGGGCTATGGGTGGATGCGGCAAATCGCAATCGCGGAATATCATTACGCCTGCTTAATTACGTTTTTGATTTTTACCGCCCGCACAGAATCGAAAAAATGGTCATCTACACCCCGCATTATGCGCCTTCAAACAGCTATTATCAAAAATTCGGAGCAACAGTCGTCAAACAGGAACTGCAAATGAACGGGAAACTGCCTGTTGATGTTATGATTGCATACGTTGACGATATGCAGATGCAGGTAAAAAAGGCGCTGACGAAGTACTGGCGCAAATAACGTACCATGCGGAATGATGCTTGTGGAAATAATCGCCTATTGGCAAACAGGAGCGAAATATGAAGATCATCGCTATCGAAAAAGAGCTGAAACACATCTCGGGCGACGGCGCGGCCGAAGTATACAAAAACGAAGCCAGGCACGTATATTCGCTCTATCTTGCCGACGCCCTGCGGGAGATCTACCTCACCGAAAAACACTGCGCAGTCATCATCCTGGAGTGCGAAGACCTTGACCACGCCCAGCGGCTTCTCTCCGCTCTGCCCCTGGTCCAGGCCGGCGTGATCGCCTTTGAAGTCCACGCCCTCCTGCCCTATAGGGGATATGGACGGTTGATGCAAGAATAAAACCGACTATTTATAGCGTTTAAAAGCAAAACAGCTGCGCTTACAGCGCGGCTATTTTTACGTTTTCTTCTCTTCGTTCCTAGTCTGCTAGCCTGTTCAAAAGGCGTGAGATGCTAGGCGGCAAGGAGGGGATGGCCTGAGCTTACTCGCAGCGTAAGTGATGGCCAAACCCGACGCAGCCAACAACGCAGATTGCGTCTTTTGGACAGGCTTATGTCAAGTCCACTGGGAGATCGCTATCAGCAAAGGGATCGCTTGGATCTTTGGGCGTATGCTTGGGCTGATAGGCGCTGGTCACGGACATATCAGTCAAATCCTTGGGCGGCTCGACGATATGCACGTCGATATAATTGTCGCTGTAGGTAATGGTCGCGGTCTCGCCCGGGTGGGTGATGGCGATCACCTCGGTGTTGGGGGTGCTGGCGCGGCGCGCGAAATCCACGGCAACCTCGGGGCGCTCCTGCCAGTGCATGGGGATGAACAGGCGCGGCTTTTTGGACATGATGAAATGGTTGGCGCCCGCGTCGTACATCATGCCCTGGCGCGGGTCCACGGGGAACATCGCCAGGTCGATTTCGTCCGCCGGAATGGGGTCGCACGCCTTGTAGAACGCCTCCTCGGCGGCTTCGATCTCGTGCAGGCTACTCTCCTGGCGCCAGTGCCACAGGTTCAGGTCTCCCGCGTGGAAGATCTTCATCCCGTACGCGGTCACCAGGAAACTCACGCCCAGGTCCGTGGATTCAAACGCCGATACGCTGATATCCTTGGTAAGCTCTATCGTCTCCAGCGGCTCAATGCGCCGCCCGCGCTTGCCGATGGGAAGGTCGGAGGACACGATGTAGTTGATATCGGGCAGTTCATCCCGCCACTCGTAGATCACGGGATCCAGGTGGTCGGCGTGCACGTGGCTGACGAATACGTACACTTCCTCAAAAACCGACAGTATTTTGGTGTTCAATTGGCCGACGGACGAAAGCTGCCTGCGCTCGCCCTCCCAGTAATCAAACACCAGCAAGGTGCTGCCTACCTGCACGGAAAACCCGCTGTTATGATGATAGGTTACCTTGAGCTGCTTCTCCATCCAAACCCTCCGTCATTTTGAAATGGGCCTGTAATACTCTGTGTTTCCGCGGTACAAACATTGCAGAATTATTACCAGCCGTCTGACGAACCATTGGGTTCCACGATCCATAATGCCTATGGGATATGCGCGATATGTCGGCGTCGTATTTCGGCACGACTATACCACATATGATACACAATGTCAATATTTATGCCATATGTTGTAATATGTGGTATATAATTCTGTTATAGTTGCAGGGTTTCCATCTGCCGACGTTCCTATCGGCTGTCGAAACCTTGCCCGGTATGCTATAATGAAATCGGCTCCGTCCCAAACGCCCCGAAGCCTGCTTCGGGGCGAGAGACAACGAAAGAGAGCGTGTGCCCAGTGGGCACTTGCGCGAAGCGCAAAGCAAGCTGGAGTTGGCCGCGATTACAGAGCACAGCGTCCGAAAAGGATGCTGTGCGACAATAAAAGCGGCAAAAGCAACGGAATGAATGAGCGGTGGATTGAAAACCACAGCGAACGATATGAAGTCCGCGACGACGAAAGGGAGTCAAAACTATGAGTAAGCGACCGATTTTACTCATCATGGCGGCCGGCATGGGCAGCCGGTACGGCGGCCTGAAGCAGATGGACCCCGTCAGCGCGCACGGCGAATTCATCCTGGATTATTCCCTGTACGACGCCAAACGCGCGGGGTTTGGGCGCGCGGTGCTGGTAATCAAGCGCGAGACCGAGCCGGATTTCCGGGAGTTCTTGTTGTCGCGCGTCAAGTTTCCCGTGTCGTTTGCCTATCAGGAGCTGACCGACCTGCCGCCGGGCTACGCCCTGCCCCGCAAACGCGTGAAACCCTGGGGCACCGCCCATGCGGTGTATGCCGCGCGCGAGCAGCTTACCGCGCCGTTCTGCGTGGTCAACGCCGATGATTTTTACGGCGCCGGGGCGTTCAGGCTGGCGGCGGAGCATTTGCAGGCCATGACCGCCGACGATGATTTCGCCATGGTCGGCTATCTTTTGAAAAACACGCTCAGCGAAACGGGGCATGTCGCCCGCGGGATATGCAACGTTACGGACGACGGCTATCTGCAGTCCATCACCGAGCGCACGCATATCGTATCCACCGCGGACGGCCCGCTGATGACCGAGGACGGGCAGACCTACACGCGGCTGAGCGCGCATGCCGTGATCAGCATGAATATGTGGTGTTTCCCGCAGGCGATGACGCGCTGGCTCGGGGAGCTCTTCCCCGCGTTTTTGGACCAGGCGCTTAAAGAGAACGAGGAAAAAGCTGAGTTTTTCCTGCCGCAGGCGGTGGACACGCTGCTTGCGCAGGGCCGCGCCCGCGTGAAAGTGTACCAGACGGCGGAGCGCTGGTACGGCGTGACCTACAAGCAGGACCGCCCGCTGGTGGAGCAGGCGCTCAAACAGCTTACAGAAGACGGCGTATACCCGCGGACGCTATGGAGTGAACACGACTGATGAAATGGCTTCGCCCCCTGCTTTGGGCGGTTTTGGCGCTTTTTTGCATTGGCATCGCCGTCATGGTCCCGCGCGCGCTGGACGCGTACAAGACGCTTGATACCGAGCGCAACGCCACGCCGACGCCGACCGCCGACACGCAGAGCATGTTCTATGTAACCGTCGACCCCAACAACACCCCCGAACCGACCCCGCTGGTCTTGAAGCGCGGTATGGAAAACGACGCCGTGAAAAAAATGCAGCAGGCCTTGAAAGACCTGGGCTATTATGAAGGCGCTGTGGACGGGCAGTTCGGCAGCGGCACGGCGGAAGCCGTTACGCTGTTTCAGTCCCAGCACGGGCTGACCGCCGACGGGCTTGCCGGCAGCGACACCCTGTCGCTTTTATACTCAAGCAACGCGGAAAAATACGTGCCCACGCCCACGCCCACGGTCACGCCTTCGGTCATCCGCAAGGGCGAGCATTCCGACCGCGTCACGGCGGTGCAGGAACGCCTGCAGGAACTGAGATATTACACCGGCGCGATCGACGGGCAGTTCGGCGGCGGAACGGAGGAGGCCGTGCGGCTCTTCCAGCGCCAGAACGGCCTGGACGTCGACGGCATTATCGGAAGCCTCACCCTGACCGCCATGATGGACGAAAACGCGGCCGGCATCGTGATCACCCCGACGCCGGACCCCGCTACCCTGCCCGTGCTCGTCAACCGCGACAACCCGCTGGACGCAAGCTTCGTGCCGGACAACCTGGTGCTCCTTAGAAACGTGCTGCCAAGCTCCCTGGTGTACGTCAAGGGCAGCGAAATCGAGGGCGACCCCACGGCCGCCGACGCGCTGGGGCGCATGTTCCGGGCCGCCGCCAACGACGGCGTCACAAACTGGCAGATCAGTTCAGGCTACCGCAGCTACGCCTATCAGAAGAAGCTGTTCGACGATTCGGTGGACGAATTCATGGCGGGCGGCTCGACCTACGCCAGCGCCGTCAGCTCCACGCGCCTCACCGTGGCCGACCCCGGCACGAGCGAGCATCAGCTCGGCCTGGCATTCGATATCACCGTGCCCGATACCGCCATCTTCAAAGGCACGGAGCAGCAGATCTGGCTGTATGAGAACTGCTGGGAGTTCGGCTTTATCATCCGCTACCAGGAGGACAAGGAGGATATCACCGGCTACCTCGCCGAGGACTGGCATATCCGCTACACCGGCCTCCCCCACTCCCTCACCATGCGCAACCGCGACTGGTCCCTGGAGGAGTACATCGAGGCGATGGAACCATAAATAACCAGCGGGAAATTGACAGTCGAAGGCCACCTAAGCGTCAAACCGGGATTCGCTGGCGCGAATCCCGGTTTGACGCTGTCCCAGGACATTACGACCGGAGATATATCCGATACATTGAGCGCTTGGCTCCGTACGCGTGCAGCGGAATCAATTTTGTCTATAAAACTTGGCGCGTATCAGGGCGTTTCTTTTATCCAGTTCGGTTTCTCCGCCACGCCGATACGGCTTCATACGGTCGCAGGTTTCGAATTCCTCGCAGGTTGCACAGAAATCCTTGTGCCTCTCCATGGCGCACATCCGTATCGTGCAGCGTGCGCAATCCGTCGCGATGAGTTTGCTGTCCTTGTATTTACAGCCTAGGCAGACAAAATCAACCGCGTCTGTTTCCTCGCTTCCAAACTCTTGATTCATTTTCTCGAGCTGCTGTTCATCACCGGTTGTTGTGCCCGTATATGCCGGGCATTCCGCACAATTCAAACCGCAAAATGCAATCATCGGGAAAACCTCCCTGGAATATTCCTCATCCAAAAGATATCATAACATATCCGCTGCACAAAAAACAAAGCGCAAGAAACAACGTTAAACCTGTATCTTGTGTAACAATCCCCAATCGATACATGCAAAGGAAATGAAGCACGTAGCTCTGCCAAGTAACATACTTGGTTGGGTCGCAATAGCAGATTGCGTTTTTTCAGCGCGCTATCCAGCCTGCTCAAAATGCCTGAGATACGCGAAAGCAAAAGCGGCAAGGGGCTGAGCTTACACGTTGGTAAGTGATGCCCTTTGCCGCTTGCAGCTGACAAAGTAGGTCAGGTATTTTCAGCAGGCTGGGGGTTATTTGGCGTAGTCGGTGGCGCGTGTCTCGCGTATCACATTGACGCGGATCTGCCCCGGATACTCCATTTCCTTCTCGATGCGGCGGGCGATGTCCTTGGCCATCAGCCTTGTGCCGTCGTCGGAGACGTCGTCGGGCTTGACCATGATGCGCACCTCGCGGCCGGACTGCACGGCGTAGCATTTCTCCACGCCCGGGAAATCGTTGGCGATCTCCTCCAGTTTTTCAAGCCGCTTGATGTAGTTTTCCAAACTCTCGCGGCGCGCGCCGGGGCGGGCGGCGGAGATGGCGTCGGCGGCCTGCACGAGCACGGCCTCGATGGTCTGCGGTTCCACGTCGTTGTGGTGGGCGAGGATGGCGTGGATCACGTCCGGGCTCTCGCCGTACTTGCGGGCAAGCTCCCCGCCAAGCGATACGTGCGTGCCTTCGGCTTCGTGGTCCACCGCCTTGCCGATGTCGTGCAACAGGCCCGCGCGCTTGGCCAGCGCGATATCCGCGCCGAGCTCCGCGGCCATGATGCCCGCCAGGTGGCTGACCTCGATGGAATGCTTGAGCACGTTCTGCCCGTAGCTGGTGCGGTACTTCAGCCGCCCCAACAGCTTCACGAGCTCGTGGTGGATGGAATGCTGGTTGGTTTCAAACACGGCCTGGTCGCCGGCCTCGCGGATCTGGTTGTCCACCTCGCGCTTGGCCTTCTCCACAAGCTCCTCGATGCGCGCGGGATGGATGCGCCCGTCCTGGATGAGCTTTTCCAGCGCGATGCGCGCGATCTCGCGGCGTACGGGGTCAAACGCGCTCACGATCACGGCCTCGGGGGTGTCGTCAATGATCAGGTCCACGCCCGTGGCGGTCTCAAGCGCGCGGATATTGCGGCCCTCGCGGCCGATGATGCGGCCCTTCATGTCGTCGTTGGGCAGCACGATGACGGATACGGTGCTCTCCGCCACGTGGTCGGACGCGCAGCGCTGGATGGCGAGGGTGACGATGTTGCGCGCCTTTTTCTCGCCTTCCTCGCGCGCCTTGGCCTCGATCTCGCGCACGGTGGAGGCGGCCTCGTGGTAGGCGTCTTTCTGGATGCGGCTGACGAGCATCTGGCGCGCTTCGTCCTGCGTCATGCCCGCGATGCGCTCCAGCTCCGCGTTTTGCTTTTCAATGCCCTCCTCCAGCGCCTTTTCATCCGTTTGCAGTTTTTCCATGCGCTGGTTCAATTGCCCTTCGCGGCTTTCCAGTACGTTGGTCTTCTTGTCCAGCGATTCCTCGCGCTGCAGGATGCGGCGCTCCGCGTGCTGCACCTCGCTTCGGCGGTCGCGGCATTCCTGGTCGAGTTCCGTCTTGAGGCGAAGCACCTCTTCCTTGGCTTCCAGTATGGTTTCCTTTTTCTTTTCGTCCGCTTTGCGGGTCGCTTCTTCCAGCAGGTTCTTGGCATAGGCTTCGGTGCGCCCGATTCGCTTTTCGGCCGCCTGTTTGCGGTAAAGGTATCCGCCCGCGGTCCCCGCGAGCAAAGTGATAACAGCGATAATAATGCTGACAGTCACATCCAATGTTGTCGATCTCCTTTCTGTATTTTGTTTTCTCACAATGGAATGATTACTATTTCATGGTTTTCGGATAACCCGAAAACGCCGACGGGAAAACTCCCGCGCGGCGGCTGTTTAGATTCTTATGATGATTGGCAAAATGCCTGTACCTTTGCCTGGCTGCGGCGCGTGCGGATATACCTCTGCCTTTGCGGCGCCGATGCCGGAACATATGCACCAGGGGCTTTGCGCCTCCTGTCATAAACCCGCCGGGGAATGCCTGTGCGGCGGGGAAAGCCAATCCAGAAAAATCTATTGATAAACAGCCGGGGCCTGTGTTAAAGACCCTCTGCCGACACACAATATTGTATACAAGATGCGCGCTTCTGTCAAGTTTTTGGGGGTATGCGCCGCGGGACGCCCGAAGGGCTTGCGGCGCTTCGGTTTCCGGCGGTCGGATACCAGAATCGTGGCAATTCGGCGTAAAAACATATTGTTTTTTTCGTGCATATCATTTTCGGCGGCGCATCCTCATCCGCGGCCGTACCCATTTCCAGGCGCTTGTGCTATACTGTGTAGAGTATGCCGGAAAGGGGGATGGCGTCATGTTTTCCGTTGTGCTCAGGTTCGCGGTCACCGTCGCCGCCATCCCGCTGTGCGCAACCTATTACCCCGGCGTACACATGCAAAACCTCCAGGCCGCGCTGATCGCCGGCGCCGCGCTTGGGGCTTTCTATGCGCTGCTGCGCCCGCTGGCCCGGCTTCTGCTAAAAATCATCAACTTTCTGACGCTGGGGCTGATCTACATCCTCATCGACAGCTGGCTGGTGTGGACGGTCGCGGGCATGTACCCCGAAGCCATCTCGGTGGACAGCTTTTGGTGGGCGGCGGCGGTCGCGATATCGGTAAACGTCGTGCGCATGGTGATCGACGTCATCACGCGCAGTACGAAGAAATAAAGGAGAGTTTCGATGCACATACTATTGGTGAACGACGACGGTATAAACGCCCGGGGAATCCGCGTGCTGTGCGAAGCGTGCGTAAAACGTGGGCACGAGGTGACCGTATGCGCGCCGCATACCGAGCGCAGCGCGTCCAGCCACAGAATCACGCTGGCGGACCCGATCTATATCAAAGAAGTGGATTTTGAACTTCCGAACGTCCGCGCGTGGTCGGTCTCCGGCACGCCGGCGGACTGCGTGCGGCTCGGGCTGTACGAACTGGTGGACAGTCCCGTGGACGCGGTGATCTCCGGCATCAACAACGGGCACAACGCGGGGATGGCCGTGCATTACTCCGGCACCATCGCCGCCGCGCGCGAGGGCGCGCTCAACCACCTGCCGTCCATCGCGTCCAGCATGGCGTTTAACGGGCCGGAAACCATGCTAAAACACCTGGCGCAGCTCACCGTGACCGCGGCCGAGAATTTTACCGATTCCGACGTTCCGCCGCATACGGTGCTCAGCATCAACGCGCCCGCCGTGGACCCCGCCGACGCGCTGCCGGCGGTGGCCGCGCCGCTGTCCACCGCCGGGTACCGGGACCGCTACGTGCGCCGCGAAAGCCCGCGCTCCGGCACCTATTTCTGGCTGGCAAGCGGCGCCGAGGTGGAACCCTCCGCCGACGATACGGACGTCGGGCTGCTCCAGGCCGGGCATATCACCTATACCTTCGTGGGCAATCCCTGCGGGGAGATCGGCGCGGAGCTTGTCGCGCGGCTTTCCCAAACCAAACCGGATGCGTAAGCAAATCATCGTGATCGGCGGCGGCGCCGCGGGCCTGATGGCGGCCGTGACCGCCGCGCAGCGGGGGCACGGCGTGCTCCTGCTTGAACGCAACGAAAAGCTGGGCAAGAAGCTCTACCTCACGGGCAAAGGCCGCTGCAACGTGACCAACCTGTGCTCCCCGGAGGTCTTTCTGCGAAACGTGGCGCGCAATCCGAAGTTTTTGTACTCCGCGCTGCACGCCTTGCCTCCGCAGAAGCTGGTCGAACTGCTGCACGCGTTCGGCTGCCCCACGGAAGAAGAGCGCGGCAGGCGCGTGTATCCCAAAAGCCAAAAGGCCAGCGACGTGACCCGCGCCTTCACGAAAAAAGCGGACGAACTCGGCGTGCGGGTGCGCCTGCATGCCCGCGTGCAGTCCTTATCCATGGAAAACGGCGCGGTGACCGGCGTGACGCTGGAAAACGGCGAGGCTATACCCGCGCAAGCGGTGATCGTATGCACGGGCGGCGTCAGCTATCCGTCCACCGGTTCCACGGGCGACGGGTACGCGCTGCTTGTAAGCGCGGGGCATACCGTCATCCCGCCAAAGCCCGCGCTGTGCGGGCTTTTGAGCGGCGAAGCCTGGATCAAAGATTTGCAGGGGCTTTCGCTTAAAAACGTGAAGCTGACCGTGACGAACGGAAAGAAAACCTTATACAGCGAGATCGGGGAAATGCTGTTCACGCACCAGGGCATCTCCGGCCCGCTGGTGCTCACGGCCTCCAGCCTGATAGCCGGGCGCGAAGACTGCAGGCTGACGCTTGACCTCAAGCCCGGCCTGAGCGAAGAACAACTTTCTGTGCGCGTCCTGCGCGATATCGCGGCGGCGGGCAAAAAGCAGATGATCTCCGTCCTGCGGGGGCTGTATCCCGGGGATCTGGCGCCTGCGATGGCGCGGCTCGCGGGCATCGAGGCGCACCTGCCCGCCTGCGAGTTGACAAAAGCGGCGCGGCAGAAGCTGGTCGCGCTCACCAAGGCGCTGCCGCTTCCCGTGACCGGCCCGGAACCCATCGAAACCGCTGTGATCACCGCGGGCGGCGCGAATGTGACGGAATTCAACCCGTCCACGATGGAATCCAGGCTCGTCAAAGGCTTATACGCCGCGGGCGAGGTGCTGGACGTGGACGCGCTCACGGGCGGGTTCAACCTGCACATTGCGTTTGCGACCGCATACACGGCGGCAAAAGCCGCCGCAGCAAATGAGGAATGAGGAATTCCTCATTCTACCGCAGCCTTGCGCATCTTAATCATCTGGTCTATCATAGGAATCGATTGGGGATGAACTATGCACTATATCGTCATGGATCTGGAGTGGAACCAACCTGTCAGCTTCCAGTCCTCGGCCTATAAGCAGGTCGGAGACAAGCTGTTGTTTGAGATCATCCAGATCGGCGCGGTGAAGCTGGACAAGCGGTTCCGGATCGTCGGCGAAACGGATATCCTCATCTCCCCGGCCTACTACAAGCGCCTCCACCCCTACGTGCGCCGGATGACCAAATTGACGCCTGAGGATCTTGCAGGTCAACCCGGTTTCCCGGACGCCATCCAGCAGTTCATGAAGTTTTGCGGCAAGGATGCGGTCATCTGCACCTGGGGCGCGGACGACGTGAGCGTGCTCAAGCAGAACGCGGACTGCTTCGCATTCGAGGGCAAGCTGCCCGACGCCTACAACATCCAGCGCTATTTCGCCGAAGTGTTCAATCTTGGCAACAGCCAAAGGGCCCTCAAAAGCGCAATGGAACAACTGGGCATCGCCGAAGAGGAGGACCGCGACTTCCACCATGCCCTGCACGACGCCTATTACACCGCGCTGGTGCTCAAGAAACTGCCCGATCCCAAAAGAATACTGGACTACGGGCAGGAGCCGCGCAAGCTGGGCCATACGGCAAGCCGCAGACGGTTCCGCATCACGCACACGGTACCCACGGTCGCCGCGGGGCTCAGGCACAAGGACGTCGTCCAGCCCGCATGCCCCGCCTGCAAAAAGCCGGCCGTGCTGACGACGGAAATGATCCCGCAGTCACCCGGCCGCTATATCGCGCTTTGCAAGTGCAAAACGCACGGACAGTTTTTGGTCAAGCTGCGGTTCGCGCAGCTCAAAGGCAAGGACAAGGGCATGAACCTGTCCGTTTCCCCCGCCAGCCGCCAGACCCGCGCCTACGTGCACACCAAGGAACTGCAGCACCAATACCGCCGCAAAAGCGGCTACGTATTTCCCGATCCCGAGGATTTGAGCCAGGTCTGTACGTCCAACATGCCTTTTGACGACAAATGATCGGAGCCATACGATGAGCGCCGCAAACAATACCATCGAAATCACCCTGTCCGGAAAAACCGAGGCGTTTCCCGCGAGTACGACGCCGCTTACGGCCATCGGCCGCCTGTCGCCCGCGCATTCGGACAGCGCCCTGTGCGTGATGTGCGGCGGGGACAGCCTGTCGCTTAACGAGCCGCTCCAAAAAAGCTGCGTCCTCAGGCCCCTCAGCTACCGCAACGAGGAAGGCCGCCGCGTGTACGAGCGTTCGCTCAGGTTCCTGCTGCTGCTGGCCATGCGCCGCCTTTTCCCCGAAAAACGCATCCGCATCCTCAACTCCGTGGGATACGGCGTATACCTGCGCGTCATCGACGAGGAGATGGACTTCCAAATGGTGCAGGCGCTGGAAGCGGAAATGCATGCGCTTGTGGACGAGGACATCCCCTTTGAAAAGGAGATCTGGACGACCAAGCAGGCGATCGAACATTTCCAGGAGTTTCCCGACAAGGCGGAGATTTTGAAGTACCGCCCCTCCGAAACCATCCCGATGTACAGGTTGAAAGACCTGTACGAGTATTTTTACGGCATTACGGTGCCGTCCACCCGATACGTCAAGGTGTTTGCGCTGCGTCCGCATTACCCGGGGCTTGTGGTTTGCATGCCCGAACCCAAAGACCCTTCCGTCCCCGCGCCTTACCTGCCGCGCCGCAAGCACCTGCGGACTTTTACCGAATCGCAGGAGTGGAGCCGGATCCTGGGCGTGAGCAACATCGCCGACGTCAACCGGATGATCGAGGAGAAGCGGATGCGGGAGTTTATCCGCGTCAACGAGGCGCTGCAGGACAAATCCATCGCGGCCATCGCAGACCAGATCGTGGAAGGCGGAACGCAGATCGTGCTGGTGTTCGGCCCGTCCTCCAGCGGCAAGACCACGTTTGCCCACAGGCTGGCGGTGCACCTGCGGGTGTTTGGGAGGCATCCGCACATCCTGTCGCTGGACAATTTCTACCGGCCGCGCGGCCAGGCGCCCAAGGACGCCGACGGGAGGCCGGATCTGGAACACATCGACGCGCTGGATATCCCGCTGCTGCTGGACACGATCGAAAAACTCCTGTCCGGCGAGGCGGTTCGGCTTCCGGCGTTTGATTTCCATACGGGCAAGCGCGGCGAAAGCGGCGGACTGATGCAGCTTTTGGATCACGGGCCGCTGATCATGGAAGGCATCCATGCGCTCAACGACCAGGTGACCGCGCAGCTGCCCGAGCAACTGGTGTTCGGCATTTACGTATCCGCGCTGCATTGCGTGAACCTGGACAATCACAACCGCATCCGCACCACGGACGTAAGGCTGCTGCGCAGGATCGTTCGCGACGCGGCCCGCCGCGGCATCGGCGCCGAGGGCACCATCGCCATGTGGCCGAGCGTGCGGGCGGGTGAAGAACGATGGATATTCCCCAACCAGGAAAAGGCGGACGTGATGTTCAACACCTCGCTGCAGTACGAGCTGCCGGTATTAAAGACAACGGGTTGGGAACTGCTGTCCGCCATCCCCGAGACCTCCCCCGCGCACCTGACGGCGCACCGGATCCTGAAATTCTTGCAATATTTCCTGCCCGCGTCCGAAGACGTGCTCAAAGAAATACCCCCGCAGAGCATACTGCGGGAGTTCATCGGCGGCAGTTCGTTCGACGGGTGAGGAAAATGAATAGCTAGCTTGCCGCCTCTTCCGCGGGGCGGCATTTCCGCTTCCTCCCAGGCAGTTGAGACAACGCGATGCCGCAGAACATCAGCCCGCAGCCGAGCAGTTCGCGGCCGGACAAAAGATTACCCAGGATGATCCACTGCGCAAGCACCGCGAACACGCTTTCCAGCGACATCAACAGCGACGCGACGGCGGGTGCGGTGTCGCGCTGGGCGATGATCTGCAGGGTATAGCCCGCGGCGCAGCTGACCGCCCCGGCGTAGACGATCGACACCCAGCCTTTCAGGATATCGCCGGGCACGGGCCGCTCAAACAGCAGCGTCAGCAATCCGAAAATCCCCGCCGCAATAAAAAACTGTATACAGCTCAGCCGTACGCCGTCCGCCTGCGGGGAGAAGTGCGCGATCACCAGAATGTGCCCGGTGAAGAACAACGCGCCCACGAGCAGCAGGATATCCCCAAGCCCGACGGTCAGCGCTTCGGTGACACTCAGGAAGTAAAGCCCGGCAAGGCAGAGCAAAACGGCGATCCACACGAACAGCCGCACCCTGTGCCTGAAAAATATCCCGACGACGGGCACCAGCACGATGTACAGCGCCGTGATGAACCCCGCCTTGCCCGGCGAGGAATACAAAAGCCCGTACTGCTGGAACGCCATACCGCCCGCCATCACCGCGCCGCAGAGGACGCCGCCCAATAACAGGCTTCGTTTCTGCGCTTTGGACATGGTTTTGAGGGTGAGCGCTTTCCGGCCGGTGCGTTTTGCCGCGCTCCCGTCCAGAAGCCGGATACAGGGCAGCAGCACAAGCGCCGCCAGCAGCAGCCGGACGGCGTTGAAGGTGAAAGGCCCCATATAGTCCATGCCGACGTCCTGCGCCACAAACCCCATCCCCCAGATTATGGCGGTCAGCAGCAGCAGAAGGTTGGCCCTGAGTGTTTTAGTCATATCGTTTCAAAAAGCGCCGAACGCTTACTTTCGGTAGAATGGGATTTTGGGAATCTACCAGCGTTACCGCTGTTCGTCCAGTTTGTTTATTTGATTGACGCGGCGCATATGGCGGTCTCCCTGAAACTCGCTGGTCAGGAAGGTCCGCACGATCATCTTGGCGAGTTCGCTGCCCACCACGCGCGCGCCCATCGCCAGCATGTTGGCGTCGTTGTGCTCGCGCCCCATCTTGGCGGAATAGGGCTCGGAGCAGATCGCGCAGCGCACGCCGTGCACCTTGTTGGAGGTAATGCCCACGCCCTGCCCCGTGCCGCACAGGACGATGCCGAACTCGCATTCGCCGCTTGCCACGGCCTGCGCGGCCTTCCTGGCATACAGCGGATAATCCACGCTGCCGTGGCCGTTCGTGCCGAAATCCTTGTAAGGAAGCCCCATTTCCTCAAGCACGGCGAGCACGTGGCCCTTCAAATCAAACCCCGTATGGTCGCAAGCGACGGCGATCATAATAAATCATTCCTTTCCGTTCAAAAGGTCGGGACGGCGTTCTTCCGTAATTTTTAGCGCCTGTTCTTTCCGCCAGGCCTCGATCTCGGCATGGTTGCCGTTCAAAAGCACTTCGGGCACCGCCAGCCCGCGGAACTCACGCGGGCGGGTGTACTGCGGGTATTCCAACAATCCGCTTGAAAAACTTTCGTCCTGCGCGCTCTCGCCCGAGCCCAGCACGCCGGGCAGATGCCGCGCCACCGCGTCGATCAGCGTAAGCGCCGGCAGCTCGCCGCCCGTCAGCACGTAATCGCCGACGGAAATCTCCGTATCGACCACCAGGTCGATCGCGCGCTGGTCCACGCCCTCGTAGTGCCCGCAGAGGATGATGAGGTCGTCCTCCTGTTCCGCGATGCGTTTGACGGTCTGCTGCGTAAGCGTCTTCCCGCGCGGGCTCATGTACAGGCACTTGCCGGCATAGCCGCGCTTGCGCATGTCCTCGACGGCGGATACGATCGGCTGGGCCAGCATCACCATGCCCGCGCCGCCGCCGAAGGGGTAATCGTCGGTGTTCTTGTGCTTGCGGCCGCTGTATTTTCGGATATCCACGGCTTCCACCTGCAAAAGCCCCTCCGCCTGCGCGCGCCCGAGGATGCTTGCCGACAGCACGGAGGAAAGCATCTCAGGGAAGATCGTCAGCACGGCGATTTTCATACACGCCCACCTCCGGCAGCACGGCCTCGTCCAGCACGATGCGCTCGTTCGTTATGTCCTTCACCAATTTCCTCAGGTGCGGCGCCATCAGCGGCCCGTCGGGCGTTTGAAACACCAGCACGTCCGTGCCGCCGGGCTGCAAAACGTCGATCAGTTTGCCGATCTCGTTGCCCTGCGTGTCCACGGCGGTAAGCCCGATCAGGTCGGCGATGAACAGCTCGCCGTCCGCTAACGGACGGGCGTGCGCGCGGTCCACGTACAGCTCCGTGCCGCGAAGCTTTTCCGCCGCGCCGCGGCTTGAGACGCCTTCCAGCGTCAGGTACACGTCCGCGCCGGACACGCGCACCGAAAGCACGCGGACCGGGACGTAGCGTTCCCCCTGCTTCATCCATGCAGTTCCCAGGGCAAGGAAGCGGGAAGCGTCGCCGGTCTCGTGGCGCAGCTTCACCTCGCCTTTAAGCCCCTGCGGTTTTACGACGGTACCCAGCAGCAGGTAGTTTTTCATTGGATCTCGACGAAAACCGGCTTGCCGCCCTTGGCCGTCGCGGCGCGTACCACCGCGCGGATCGCCTTGGCGATGCGGCCCTGCTTGCCGATGACCTTGCCCATATCCTCGGGCGCGACGTGCAGTTCCAGGATGATGGCTTCCGGGCCTTCCGTTTCCTCGACGGTGACGGCGTCCTTGTTATCCACCAAAGACTTGGCGATGTAAGTGACCAACTCTTTCATACGGCTCAGCCCTCGAGTACGCCGCTTTTTTTGAGCAGCGTGCGGACGGTGTCGGTCGGCTGTGCACCCACGGCCAGCCACTTCTTGGCGGCTTCGCCGTCGATCTTGACGGTGGCGGGCTCGGTCATCGGATCGTAATACCCGATCTCCTCGATGTTGCGGCCGTCGCGGGGACTGTTGATGTCGGCGACGACCACGCGGTAAAACGGCTTTTTCTTCATGCCCATTCTCTTCAGTCTGATTTTAACCATTGCTGTATTCCTCCAAATAATCGTTTTATATCAAGCGGATGTCCGCATGACGGCTGTAATTGATTCGTTCCTGTTTTGTTTCCGTCGTTCCAGTTACTATAGGCCACTTAAAAAGCCTGAGATGCGCGGAAGCAAATCGGCAGGGAGCTGAGCTTACTCACTCCGTAAGTGATGCGACTTGCCGATGCCGCTGACAAAGCAGATTAGGTCTTTTCAGCGGCCTATCTCATGTTCCTCATCAAGTCCCGCATACCGCCCCTATTCTTCATCATCCGCTTCATCATCGACCTCGCCTGCTCAAAGCGGTTCATCAGGGCGTTGACGTCCTGCACGGTGGTGCCGCTGCCCGCGGCGATGCGCTTGCGGCGGGAGGCGTTCAGGAGGCTCGGGTTGCGGCGTTCCTTCCTGGTCATCGAGCAGATGATGGCTTCGGGCTTCTTCATCGCGTCCTCGTCGATCTCCGAGTTTTTCAGCTTCGAAGCGCCGGGGATCATCGATAGCAGGCCCTCCATGCCGCCCATCTTTTTCATCTGGCGCATCTGGTCGAGAAAATCGTCCAGCGTCATGTCGCTTGGGCGCCGCCTGGCGGCTTTGGACAGGGTTGAGGTATCGGCGATCTCCTGCGCCTTTTCGATCAGCGTCATCACGTCGCCCATACCCAAGATGCGCTGCGCCATGCGGTCGGGATGGAAGGGTTCGATATCGGCCAATTTTTCGCCGATACCGGAGAACTTGATGGGCTTGCCGACCACGGAACGGATGCTTAAAGCCGCGCCGCCGCGGGTGTCGCCGTCAAGCTTGGTCAAAATCACGCCGTCGATGCCGAGTTTCCCGTCGAAGGCCTTGGCGACGTTCACGGCGTCCTGCCCGGTCATGGCGTCGACCACGAACAGGCATTCCTGGGGCTTCACTTTCTGCTTGATGCGGCTGAGCTCGTCCATCAGCTCCTCGTCGATGTGCAGGCGGCCCGCGGTGTCGATGATCAGCACGTCACGCCCGTAATCGCGGCAGTATTCCACGGCCTGCTGCGCGGTTTTCACGGGGTCCTGCACGCCCTTTTCAAACACGGGCACGCCCGCCTGCCCGCCGACCACCTGCAACTGCTTGATGGCGGCCGGGCGGTAGATGTCGCAGGCCGCGAGGCAGGGCTTTTTGCCGGTCTTGATCAGGTATTTGGCGAGCTTGGCGGCCATGGTGGTCTTGCCCGAGCCCTGCAGGCCGCAGAGCATGAAGATGGTGGGAACGGACGACGACCAGGTGAGCCGCGCGAACTCCGCGCCCATCAGCGCGGTCATCTCCTCGGAAACGATCTTGACGATCTGCTGGCCGGGGGTGAGGCTTTCCATCACCTGGCTGCCCACGGCGCGCTCGGCGATTTTTTTGCAGAAGTCCTTGACGACCAGGTAGTTGACGTCGGCTTCCAGCAGCGCCACGCGGACTTCGCGCACGCCGTCCTTTACCATCTGCTCGTTGAGCTTTCCGCGCGCGGTCAGCTTGGAAAGCGCGGTATTCAGCTTTTGGGTCAGGCCCTCAAACGCCATGCTGTGTTTATCCTTTCAGGTCGTTACTGGTCTGCATGATCGAGCTCGCGCATGATCCGGTGGAGGATGTCGCGGCAGGCGGCAACCGCGCCGCCGTCCAGCGCCATGGCGGCCTTTTCAAGCCCCGCCTGGACGGAAAGGGTCTGCTCCGCCAGATGCAGCGCGCTTTCGCAGCGGCGGAGCTTGTGCTCCGCGCGGCTGATGAGCTCGTGCACGTTCTGGCGGCTGACGCCCATCTCGCCCGCGATCTCCGAAAGCGAGTGGTCCTCGCCCGAGTACAGGCGCACGGCCTTGCGCTGCTTCTCGGTCAGCAGCCCGCCGTAGCAGGCGTACAGCGTGCCCAGCTCCACACGCGCTTCAAATGTGTTGGCCATTGCCCTCCTCCGGTTTCCCGTCAAGCCCGCAGTGCGGGTTCTCATCTCCGTCTGCGCGTCAGCTGTCAAGGGTATATGGTTGACAGCTGAGTCAGTATAGCATGCTTCCAAAGGCTTGTCAATCATCAAGCAGTTTACGAAACCCTCCTGTGCTGTTATACTTTCTTTATATTTTTCTAATGCCGGAGGGACTTGTATGATCGGAACGCTGGTGAACGTCGCGGCGATCGTCGCGGGCACGGCCCTGGGCGTACTGTTCAAGCACGGGATCTCGGAAAAAACGCAGAAGGTGGTGCTGCAGGCTCTGGGGCTTTGCGTGCTGATATTGGGCGTCATGAGCGCGATCGAGACCGAACTGCCGCTGCTGTTGGTGATCAGCGTATCCGCCGGGGCCGCGGTCGGCACGGCGATCGGCATCGAACGCAGGCTTGACGCCTGGGGCGAGCGCACGCAGAAGCGCTTCCGCAGCGAAGGCGGCGTGCCCTTCGCCGAGGGGCTTGTGACGGCGACGATCACGTTCTGCGTGGGCGCGATGGCCATCCTCGGCTCCATCGAATCGGGGCTTTACCAAAACCATACGCTGCTGTTCGTGAAGGCGGCGCTGGACGGCTTCTTCGCCATGCTGCTTGCGACCACATTCGGTTTCGGCATCGCGCTTTCCGCCATCCCTGTATTGATATACCAGGGCGCGATCGCGCTGGGTGCGGGATTTCTGGCGCCGCTGTTAACCGACGCGATGATGACGGAGATCTCCGCGGTCGGCGGCGTGCTGATCTTCGGCATCGGGGTAAAGCTGTTGGACATCAAGAAGATCCACGTGGGTGATATGCTGCCCGCGGTGCTGATTCCGCCGGTTTATTTTCTGATCGCAAGCCTGTTTTAGGAGGAAACCATGCAGACCCTATTCCGCCAAGCCGTACCCGCCGACGCGCCCGTAATGGCACGCCTGGTGGCGTCCGCGTGGCGGAAGGCTTACCGCGGCATCCTGTCGGATACGCTTTTGGACGGGATCGACCCAGACCAACGAAGCATCAGGATACGCGAAAGCATCGAGAACAATCCCGATTTCTGGTATTATGTGCTGGAGGCGGACGGGGAGATCGCGGGAGTCTCGGGCCTCTGCGCCCTCAAGGACGACGGCCTGCCGGACACGGGCGAGATCATGGTGTTCTACATCCGCCCGGATTTGCAGGGGCGGGGACTTGGCAAGATCATGATGCGTCACGCCCTGGAAGCTTTGCGCTCGCACGGTTTTTCGCGCTTCGCGCTGTGGGTACTCGCCGATAACAGCTCCGCCTGCGCCTTTTACGAGGCCATGGGCTTTAGGCTCGACGGCGCGGAAAAAATCCTGCCGCAGCTGGAAAACGCGCACACCGTGCGCTATTTGTACAAGGAGCCGTAACGTAAGATTTTTGCATTACTTTAATTTGACGGCTTTGAAACGCCGGATGCCATGGGGCCCGCCGGGATCATCGGCGCGATGCCCGAAATGTTCAATCTGTACTATACCTCGCTGCGGGGCGGAACCTTGACCAGCGCGCAGGGGCTGCGGGCCGGTACCGTGCCTGCCGCCGAAATCTCCGCGGGCGGCGTGCTGCTCATTCCCGGCGGCATCGGCACGAGAACACTGATCAAAGACGAACAGGCCATGCGCGATATCGCCGCGCTTGCACAGGCAAGCGGGTATGTACTCACGGTTTGCACAGGCTCGCTAGTGCTGGGGAAAACCGGCCTGCCCGACGGGTAGGACGCGACGGCCAACAAACAGCTGTTTCAACTGGTCGCGGATATGAACCCGAACGTCCGCCGACGCGGGCGGGCCCGCCGGGTAACGAACGGGAAATGCTATACCTCGTCGGGCGTTACCGCGGGCATGGATAGGGCGCTCGGTTTTATAGGCGGCACCGTTAATCATCAAACCGCCAAAGCCTTTGTTGTTCAATATTTCGCCTGCGTAAACCATCGGATAATTGCGCGGTATTTGGTTGAATCTGCGGTTTCAAGCTGGTATAATTGCTTTCAGATGCGCGGCAGGCTGATTATATTACAGTCCACATACACAGTGCCAAAGGAGGCGGGTATACTTGAGAAACAAAAAAATCTATGCGGTTGTCCTTGCGGCCGTGATCGCATTCGCGGGCGCCGCTTATCCGCACGGTTTCGCTTCGGGCAATACCCCCGCGCAGGCCGCGGGGCAAATCTACCTTTACGGGGAGCAGCACGGCAAAGAAGCGATATTGGAAAAAGAGTTTGAACTATGGTATGACTATTATCACAATGACGGCATACGCCATTTGTTTATCGAATACGCCTATTACACCGCTGAATTTCTGAATATCTGGATGCAATCGGACAGCGATGATATCCTGAATACCATATACGATGAATGGGCAGGCACGGCGGGGCAGGTTCCCGCCGTAAAAGAATTTTACGGGAAGATAAAGAGCGCCTGCCCGGAAACAATTTTCCACGGCACGGATGTCGGGCATCAGTACGACACCACCGGCCAACGGTTTATAGCGTACCTTGAGCAGAACGGATTGGACGCTTCCGCGCACTATTCGCTGGCACGGGAAAACATGGAACAAGGCCTGTATTATTATGAAAACGATGACGACACGTACCGCGAAAACAAGATGGCGGAGAACTTTATCCACGCATTTGATTCGCTGGACGGGGAAAGCGTCATGGGTATTTACGGCAGGGCGCATACGGGGCTTGACGCTATGGACTTGACCGGCACGGTTCCCTGTATGGCCAATCAGCTAAAGGAATATTACGGTGATCGTGTCCGTTCGGAAGATTTATCCTGGATCAGGGCGGATATGGAACCGTCCAGAGTGGATACGATGGAGGTGGCCGGAAAGCGTTATGCGGCCTCCTATTTCGGGCAGCAGGATTTAACGGGGTTCAAGGATTACGCGTATCGGGAATACTGGCGTTTGGAAGACGCCTACGACGATTTCAAAGATAACCCGAAAACAGGAGATGTACTGCCGTACGGCAATTATCCGCTGCCGATAGAAACGGGGCAGGTTTTCGTGATTGACTATACGAAAACCGACGGTTGCGTTACAAGGATGTACTACCGCTCCGACGGGAACGAGTGGAAAGGCTCGCCGGCAACGGAGGAATTTCTGGTACGGTAAGTTCGACCGATAAGCGGCAAAAATGAGTTCGCATAATACCCAAAGCGCCGGGCATAACAAATTTGTTGTCCGGCGCGATCCGTTTCTCTGTCAATCAAGGCCGGACGGACGGCGGGTATTACGGGATAAATGGTTTTACGAAGCGCCACCCGCGCACAAAGGGGATTTTCATGCCGGCACAGAATACCTTTTCAAATAATTTTCGGAGGTACCGTATGACCGGCGATACAAAACGCGTCCAGGAGTTGATCGGGCGCATGAGTCTTTCCGAAAAAGCCGCTCAGATGACGCAGATTCCCGCCAACCTGCTAACGGACGAGGAAGCGGAGACGTGGGCAGTCAGGGGCATAGGCAGCTTCCTGCACGCGCTGGGCAAACGCGCGGAAAAATTACAGAAAGCGGCAAGGGACAGCCGTTTGGGCATCCCGGTGCTGTTCGGCATCGACGCGGTGCGCGGCCACGCCTTGAAAAACGGCGCGACGGTGTTCCCCTCCCCGCTGGCGATGGCCTGCGCGTGGGACCGGGAGGCGATGGAAGCCGTAGGGCGCGCGACCGCGGCCGAGGTCGCAGCGGACGGCCTGCACTGGACCTTCGCGCCGCTTTTGTGCATGGCGCGGGATTTGCGCTGGGGACGCGTGGACGAAACCTTCGGCGAATCCCCGACGCTGACCGGGGAACTAGCCGCCGCGATGATACGCGGGCTGCAGGGCGAAGACCTCAAGGATGAAACCGCCATCCTCGCCTGCGCCAAGCACTTTATCGCCTATGCCGAGAGCACCGGCGGGCGCGACAGCGCGGATACGCCTGTTTCCATGCGCATGATACGCGAAACCTTCCTGCCGCCGTACAAAAAAGCCGTGGACGCGGGCTGCGCCACGATCATGACGGCGTACCTACCCATAGACGGCGTGCCGATGACGGCGCACAAGGAATTATTGACCGGTGTGCTGAAAGGCGAACTGGGTTTTAACGGCTTCGTGGTGACCGACTGGGACAATGTCGGCTCCCTGGTCGCCCGCCAGCAATACTCCGAAACCCTGCGCGACGCGGCGCTGGCCGCCGCCATAGCGGGCAACGATATGTTCATGTCCACGCCCGGCGCCTACGAGGAGCTCATCGCTTTGGTGAAGGAAGGCCGCCTTTCCGAAACCGTGCTTGATGAAGCCGTGAAACGCATACTCACCGTCAAGTTCCGGCTCGGGCTGTTTGACGACAAGCAAAAGCCGAAAATCGTGGACATGCAGGCGCATCAAGCACTGAACGCACGCATCCAGCAAGAGGCCGTCGTAATGCTGAAAAACAACGGCGTGCTGCCGCTTGAAAATAAAAAACTCGCCGTGATCGGCCCCTCCGTCGACCACATCCACGCGATGCTTGGCGACTGGACCTATATGTCCCATCCATCCATCCGTTCCAGCTGCGAGATCGAACATCAAATCACGCCCGTCACGCCGCGTAAGGGGCTTGAGCGGCTGGCGGCCGGCCACGGCCTGACGATACGCTATGAAAAGGGCTGCGGCTTCCTGCGCGAAGAAGATCCTATCGCCGCGCCGGACGTCGCCGGATATCCGTACCTGGAAAAGATCATCAAACCGGAATTTCAAAATCTGGATACCGGCGCGGTGCTCTCCGCATGCGAAGGCGCCGACGTGCTCGTCGCCTGCGTGGGCGATTTCCTGGGGCAGACCGGGGAATACCGCGACCGTGCCGATCTGGACCTGTCCGGCGATCAGCAGGCGCTGCTGGAGTTGATGAAATCCACCGGCAAGCCGCTGGTCGTCGTGCTGGTCTCCGGCAAGCCGCTGACCGTGCCGTGGGTCAGGGAAAACGCCGACGCCGCGGTGCAATTGTTCAACGGCGGGCAGACCGCCGGGCTGGCGCTGGCAAGAGCCGTAACAGGCGAGACGAACGCGTTCGGCAAGCTGCCCATCAGCTTCGCGCACCATGCGGGGCAGCTGCCCGTATACCACAACCAGCTTCCGGGCTGGCACGGCAGGCGGTACATCGACATGCCCGAGGAGCCGTTGTACGCCTTCGGCTACGGACTGAGCTATACTTCCTATCGCTACGGCGCGCCGCGCCTGGAAAAGGAAAACGGCGGGTACGCGCTGATTACGGAAGTGCAAAACGCGGGCGAAGCCGACGGTACGGAGATCGTGCAGCTTTACGCGCACCGCCCCGCCGGCCAGCGCATGACGCCCGTGAAAGAGCTGATTGATTTCGCGCGCGTGCCGCTGAAGGCGGGCGAAAGCAAGGAAGTACGCTTCCCGGTCGACATGGAAAGCCTGAAGGCCGTGCGCGACGACGGCAGCCGCGTTCTGGAGAAGGGCACGTACACGCTGATGGCCGGTTCCTCTTCCCGCGACGAAGATCTGCGGAAGGTGACGTTCACGATATGAGCAAAGAACCCGCCCGATAAAAATTTGAAGGGTTGAAGTTCAACGATGTCAATCGCCCGGGAAATCCCAAACAAAAGGTGCGAAGCACTGCCAAATCTCATCGCCGTCGTCGGCACCAACGCCTCGGGGAAGAGTTCCCTCGCCGTAAGGCTTGCGGAGCGTTACAGCGGGGAGATCGTCTCCGCCGATTCGCGGCAGGTGTTCCGGGGGCTGGATCTGGGCAGCGGCAAGATCACGGCGGAAGAGATGCGCGGCGTGCCTCATCATATGCTTGACGTATGCGAGGCGGGCGCGTTTTTTTCCATGGCGGATTTCCAGCGCATGGCCTATGCCGCCGCGGACGATATCCTGTTGCGCGGCAGGCTGCCGTTCCTCGCCGGCGGCACGGGGCTGTATATAAACGCGGTGCTCGAGGGCTATGTGCTCTCTAACGTGAAACCGGACCTTTCCTACCGCGGGCACCTGGAGAGCTACTCCACGCCGGAGCTCTACCGGATGCTTTTGGATCTGCTCCCCGGCACGTCGGTAGACGAACGCAACCGCAACCGCATCATGCGCAGGCTGGAGAAATTCCACGCGGGCGACCCCGGGCACGGCGCGCGCCGCCCGCGCTACCGCGTCAAGAAACTCGGCGTCACCTGGCCGCGGGAGGAATTGTGCCGCCGCATCGACGAGCGGCTTGAAAAGCGCATGGAGCACGGAATGCTTGCCGAGGTCAAGGGGCTGCTGGACCGGGGCGTCCCGCCCCTGTTTTTACGCAAGCTGGGGCTGGAGTACCGCTACCTAAGCGCGTACCTGCTGGGCGATATACAGACCGAGCAGGAAATGCTGGACGAGCTGTCCCGCGCGATCAAGCGCTTCGCCAAGCGGCAGATGACCTGGTTCAGGCGGGACAAAGATATCCTCTGGCTGGATATGGCAAAGGAACCGTTTGCGGAGGCCTGCGAAGCAATCGACAGGTTCCTGGCAGAAACACAGTAAAAGGCAGGTTCAGGCTGATGAACGATCTGATCAGGGCGATGACCTGGGACTACCCGGAGCAACTTCCGGTGACGGCCGGTTTTCTGCCGGCCGCACGGCTGAAGTACGGCGACGAGCTGAAACGCCTGGCGGCGGAATATGCGGACATCCTCGGCAGTAAGTACGAGACTGCCGAAGTTTCGATGCCGCCGTCCTACCGCCAGGGCAGCCATACCGACGAATGGGGCTGCGTGTGGCAAAACATCGCAGAAGGCATGGACAGCATCGTGACCGGGCACCCGGTCAAACGCCGGGAAGATATCAGGACGCTTAAAATTCCCGAAAACCGCGACGGGCGGCTGCCACACGGATTCATGTACCTGCGGCTTTTAGACCTGCGCGGGTTCGAGGAAGCGATGATTGACTTCGCGGAGGAATGCGAGGAACTGCAGATCCTCATCGACAAGGTGCTGGAATACAATATGATCCAGATCGAAGCCAGGCTGCCGCAGATGGGCGAGATCGCATATTTCGGCGACGACCTTGGCATGCAGCGCGGGCTGGCCATCGGCCCGGCCAAATGGCGCAAATACCTGAAACCCTGCTTTATGAAAATGTACAAGCGCGTACGCGAAGAAGGGAAATACGTGTACATGCATACCGACGGCATGGTGTATGAGATCATGCCGGACCTCGTGGAATGCGGCGTGAACATGATCAACCCGCAGTTTCGGGCCAACGGGCTTGATAACCTCGTGCGGGTGTGCCGGGGCAAGATCCCTGTCAACCTGGACCTGGACAGGCAGCTGTTCCCCTTTGCAACGCCGTCGGAGCTCGAAAGCCATGTGGCCGAATGCGTGGAAGCGCTCTATCTTCCGCAGGGCGGCCTCTCGCTCAATATCGAATTGAACCATGAAGTGCCGCTTTTAAACATGGCCGCTTTGCTGGACGCCGTGCGGAAATACAGGAAGTACAAAGGGTAGTTGCTGTTTGCCGCCGGATAAAAATTATACCTGGAGGGTATCCGTGATTCGCAATATCATCTTCGACATGGGACACGTACTGATGTGGTACCGGCCGCAGGAGGCCTGTAGCGAGCTGCTCAAGGACGAGGCCGACGCGCAGGCGCTCTGCGCGGCCTTCTTCGGCGGACCCGCGTGGGTGGAGATAGACCACGGGCGGCTGGATAATGAAACATTCACCGGCGCGGTCAAAGCGCTGCTGGAAGAACGGCTGCGCCCCGCGGTGGACGCGCTCTACCGTGGGATGCCCGAAAACATCCTGGTCCCGGTCGAAGGCATGGCCGGAATCGTGGACGCGGTGCTGGACCGGGGATTTCGGGTGTACCTGCTATCAAACGCAGGTCGGTTCATGAGCCGGAGGCGGGATGTGATTCCCCACATCGCGCGCTTTCACGGGGTGATGTTTTCCGGGGACGAAGGCGTGGTGAAGCCCGATATCCGGCTGTACGAGCGGCTGGCGCAGCGGTATGGGCTGAAAGCGGAGGAATGCTTTTTCATCGACGACAGGGAGGACAACATCCAGACTGCCGCCGCGCTCGGCTGGCGAACCTGCCGGTTTTCAGGCGATGCCGAAGCGCTGAAAAGGGACTTGGACGCGCTGTAGGGCAAAACGCGGACGAACCGAAAAATACCGCAGATAAGGCAAATATAAAAAATGGAGCATATTCGAGATAATCGGTGAATCTATGAGATAATAGCCGATTTCTCCGCTATTATCGCTTCTTTTTGACCTAATTTGACCTTTGCCGCCGTTTCCTTACTTTGACTAAATCTGACCTTCTTGTTATACTATGTATGTGTTCAGGGGCGCTGCCCCTGTCACAACAAATTGTATTCAGAATTACGCGGCAAAGGCCGCGCACAAGGAGGTCATTTCAATGTATACCATCGTTCCGTTTCGCCGCCACCTGAGCCGCGAGCTTCCCGCTCCGTTCCTGGCAGACCGCTTTTTCCGTTCGTTCTTCGATATGGGCGACATGGTAGGCACGCAGGGATTCCGGGTCGATGTACGCGAGGATGACAATGCCTACACCCTGGAAGCGGAGCTGCCCGGCGTACCCAAGGACAAGATCGAACTCTCCGTTGACGACGGCGCCCTCACCATCCGCGCCGACCTGAACGAGGAGAAGAAGGAAGAGGGCAAGGGCTACGTATACTCCGAGCGCCGTTCCGGACACGTAGAGCGCTCCTTCAACCTCGAGGGCATCAACGCGGACGCCATCTCCGCCGACTACAAAAACGGCGTGCTGATGGTCACCCTGCCCAAGATCCAGCCCGAACTCAAGCCCGAACCCAAGAAAATCGCCATTACGGGCGAGGAGTAAGGCAGAGGACAACGAGGATAGGCCCAAGGGCAAAACACAGGCCGCATCGAAAGATACGGCCTTTTGTTTTCCTCAATCCCCTTGCATGCACATTACCTAATAAAAACAAGCTGAAACACCACCGCCGAAATCAAACTGACCAGGACTGAAACGATCCAGCAGACCGCAAAGGTCTTTTTGACATGGATCTTCATTTCCGCCAGATCCATCTTTTCCGGCAGATGCAGGAATTGCGGGCGGATGACGCCGATCACCAACAAGTCGATCACCAATGAATCATACACCACCAGCAGCGTCATCATCAGCAGGTTGACGCCTGCGACTACAAGAAAGCCAAGCTTCGCGCTCTGCGGAAGCAAAAACCAGTCCAGCCCAACGAATGCGGCAATGATCACAAGAAAAAATCCAAGAAAAACAAGCTTTCCCTTCCGGGATTGTTTTGCTTTCAGCCGTCCCTGCTCGTCCCGGGTCTCCCGCACAAATCCGAGGCGGAAGTGCAGATACACGGTCAGGCTGTAAAGAACGCACATCGCGATGTACGCAATAACCGCTTTGCCTATAAATCCTGCCATATTACAACTCCTTCCCGCTGCGGACCGTCCGCATAAAAGCTATTCCGTATAGCTGCGCAGGCGTTCGTCCAGCGTGCCCGTATGCAGCTCGAACAGGTGGTTGTCGAAGTCGTAGAAATAGAGGGAACGTCCTTCTCCCTCAATACGGGATCGTCCCGGCAGGATGGAAAGGCCGGCAGCTTTGAGTATGGATACATAGAAGTCGTACTCGCTGTCAGGAATTGAAAAGGCGATATGATTATACGTCTGTTCCGGCAGGCTATCGCCTTTCATCAGGCAAATCCAGATATCGCCGATGAGGAAGTACTTCTCCTCGGCGATCGAAAATAGTTTTTTTTCGCTGTGGTAGATTTCTTCTGCGCCGAAGATATCCCGCCAAAAACCACCTGCCGCGTCAAGGTCGCGAACGATCAACGTGATATGGTTGATTCCCGTAATCACCTGATATCCCTCCCGGTCAGCATATACCACCACCGTAGAAATAGCATTCATGTACTATGATATCCTAATGGAATAGATTTTCAAATCCTTTATCTACTCCGACCCGTGAAGCAGTTTATCCATAAGTGTGTTGTTTGGTGGTTATCAGAGATTTGATCAAACAATATTACTTTCCTAAACTCTGTTTATTAAATATCTGAGTAGTTCACTTCAACATGTTTGTATTCATCCATATCATTCAAGAAGGTTGTTATTCTTTTCTGATTCTTCGTTCCTCATAATGAAAGATTTATAGTGTAGTGGTATTTCATTCCATTCTCTCCTAAAAAGTCACCTTATTATCGTAAATGAATACAATAATATCAATGCTCATAATTCAAAACAGACGCACCTTCAGATCGCTCAAAAGGCTTGAGATGCTAGGAAACGAGGGTGGCAGGAGGTGAGCTTACTCGTTTGTAAGTGATCCGACTGCCATCCCGAAGATGACACCGCAGATTGAGCCTTTTCAGCGGTCTGCTTGCAGTCGGTTCAAAACGTGTGAGATGCGAGGCGGCAAGGAGGGTTTGAGCTGAGCTTACTCGTTTGTAAGTGATGCGAAAACCCGACGCAGCCAACAAAGCAGATTGCGCGTTTTCAATCGACTGACCATTTCAAGGAACGTTCGACCGCCCTGTGCCACCCGTCCAATGCGCTGGCCCTGTCCGCCTCGTCCATCTGCGGGGTAAAGGTAAGGTCGGGCTTGACGATGGTTTTCGCTTGTTCCAGCGTCATGTGCCCCGCGCCGACGGCGGCGAGCATCGCCGCGCCCAGCGCCGTGGTTTCGGTGACTTTCGGCCGGACGACGGGTATGCCCAGGATATCGGCCTGGAACTGCATCAAAAAGGCGTTGGCGCTCGCGCCGCCGTCGGCCTGCAATCGGGGCGGCTGCTGACCGCAGTGATCGGCCATCGCCGAAAACAGGTCGGCTGATTGGTAGGCGATGGATTCCAGCGCCGCGCGCACGAACTGCGCCCTGCCGGAACCGCGCGTGAGCCCCACGATGGCGCCGCGCGCGTACATATCCCAATACGGCGCGCCAAGCCCGGTGAACGCGGGCACGATGTACATGCCGCCGGTATCGCGGATCGACTCGGCAATGGTTTCGGTCTCGGATGCCGATTGAATCAACCCCAGCTCGTCGCGCAGCCACTGGATGGCCGCGCCGCCCACGAACACGCTGCCTTCCAACGCGTAGGTCGGCTTGCCGGCAAGCCGCCACGCCATGGTGGATAAAAGCCCGGATCTGCAGTCCACGGCCTCGCCGCCCGTGTTCATCAGCATAAAGCAGCCGGTACCGTAGGTGTTCTTCACCATGCCTTTGTCAAAGCACGCCTGCCCGAACAGCGCCGCGTGCTGGTCGCCCGCCAGCGCCGCCACGGGAATGGGCCGCCCGAGGATCTCCGCGCGCAGGTCGCCGATGACGTGGGCGGTATCGACCACTTCCGGCAACAGCGCTTTGGGGATGCTGAGCATGTTCAAAAGCTCGTCGTCCCACTGCTGGGTATTGATGTTGAAAAGCATCGTGCGCGACGCGTTGGTCGCGTCGGTCACGTGCGGACGGCCTTCCACCAGGTTCCAGGCCAGAAAGCTGTCCACCGTGCCGAAGCACAGCTCCCCGCGCCCGGCGCGTTCGTAAACGTCCAGCGTGTCCAAAAGGTACGCCAGCTTCGTGCCGGAAAAATACGCATCGGGCACGAGCCCGGTCTTCTGCCGGATGGTCTCAGCCTGCCCCTCGGCCACGAGGCGCTCCACGTACGGCGCGGTGCGGCGGCACTGCCAGCAGATGGCGTTGTGTAGGCACTCGCCGGTGTTTTTGTCCCAAAGCAGCGTGGTTTCGCGCTGGTTGGTGATGCCGACGGCGGCGATATCGGAGATATTCACGCCCGACAGCCGCACCGCGGTTTGAAGCGCCTCGATCTGGCCGGTCAGGATCTCGTCCGGGTTGTGCTCCACCCAGCCGGGCTTGGGATAGATCTGCCTAAGCTCCTTTTGAAAAGCGCCGAGGATCCGCCCGTTTCCATCAAACACCAGCGCGCGGCTGGAGGTCGTGCCCTGGTCCAGCGCTGCAAATACCGTCATTCTGATTCCCCCGCAAACAGGCGTTGTTTCCGCCTAATCATCTCGTCGATCGTATTGATATACACGTCCACGTTGCCGGCATTCGGAGCGCGCTCGATGCGCTTGTTCCGGGATAAGAATACGCGCTTGGAGATCGCCCCCGCGCCGGTAGCGAGGATCGTTATGGTCTCCTCCATGATGTCCATATTATACAGGCAGGCCTTGTTTTCCTTTGCATAACCCACGTTTTGCTGCGGCGCGGCCATGTACTTCTGCCGGTAGAGGTAGTAGGGCTCCATGCCCATGCGCACGGCGGTTTCCCCGCCGATCCGTACCATTTCCGACACGGTTTCGGCGGGCGGCAGATCGGTTTCCGATAGCTGCCCGCCGCGTTTGAGCGCCAGGGTGTGCACGGTAAGGCTGTCCGGCGCAAGGAGCGCTATCGCGTTCATCGTGCGTCGGAAATCCTCCGCCGTCTCCCCCGGCAATCCGGCGATGACGTCCATGTTGATGTTATCAAATCCGTGTTCCCGCTCCAGGTGAAACGCCGTTTCGGCCTGCGCGGCGGTATGGCCGCGCCCGATCAGGCGCAGGGTCGCGTCGTTCATCGTCTGCGGATTGACGCTGATACGGGTGACGCCGGCCTTCCGCATGGCGGAAAGCTTATCCGCCGTGATGGCGTCCGGCCTGCCCGCCTCGACGGTGAATTCGAGCGGATTGGGAAAGCGCAGGCACGCCTGCTTCAGAAACTCCGCAAAGGTCTCGTCGTCCGGCGATACGGGCGTGCCGCCGCCGATATACAGCGCGCGGAGTTTTGCGCCCCGCTCCCGCATGATCTCCGCGGCGGCGTCCAACTCTTTGTAAAGCGCATTCAGGTACGGACGCAGCTTGCCGCCGTCGCCGATCGCCTCGCCCGCAAACGTGCAGTAACTGCAGCGTGTGGGGCAAAACGGCATGGCGATATACACGTCCCAGTCATCCGCGCCCGCCTGCGGCAAAACTTGCTGAACTTTAGCAATCTGCGAAAGCAGCGCCGTTTTTTCGGGCAGCACGTCCATTTCCTTCTGCAGCGCGGCTTCCGCCTGCCCGTGGGTAAGCCCCTTGTCCAGCTGCTCGTAAAACAACCGAGTCGGGCGGATACCAGTGAGCGCGCCCCAGGCCGGATGCATGCCCGTAAGCCGTTTGCACAGCTCGTACAGTGTCAGCTTGCACAGGCGTTTCATACGTCGCTGCTTTTCGAGCTTGCTTTCTCCGTCTGTCACGGGCGTGCGGCGTTCAGCGGTTTGCCCCTGAAAGACAAAACGGCAGCACATACTGCCGTCTTCCCCGGAGAATTCGTGCGCTAAAATCTGCATATCGTCGGTGGGCACGGTGGCGGTGAACTGCGCCTTCTTAACGTATTCGGGCGACAGCGGCGCGGTGGCGACAACGGCAAAACTCTCGGTTTTATAAAAAAGTTTGAGCACTTCCCACAACTCGTTAGAAAGGCGCGGGAGCGGCGTATGCAGACAAATCTTCATTTTACTTGCCTGCGAAAGTGGAAGGGCCATGTCCGGGATAAGCGACGACCTTCGGATGCAGGTTCATCAGTTTTCTGAGGCTCTGCTTGAGTTCGGAAAAGTTGCCGTCGCCGAAATCATGCCGCCCGTACCCGCCGTGAAACAGCGTATCGCCGCAGAAAACGCCCCGGTTCTCCGGCAGGAAGTAGCACACGCCGCCCTTGGAATGCCCCGGCGTGTGCAGCACGGTAATTTCCATGCCGCCGAGGGTTAATACCTGCCCGCCGATTACAGAAACCGGTTCCGTACTTGCAATAACGTTGAAGCCGAAGGTGCGGCTTTCGTTCCCCACGGGATCGCTCAGTTTCGGCGCGTCCAGCTCGTGGATATACAAGGGGATATCAAAGCGTTCGCACACTTCGTCGGCGGCGCAGAAGTGGTCGAAATGCCCGTGGGTGATCAGCGCCGCAACGGGAGCGCGGTCCCCCACCGCCCTGATGATTTTCCCGGCCTCCGCGCCGGGATCAATAATCAAAACCTCGTGGGTCTCCGTATTCTCCGCAAGGTAGCAGTTCACCTCAAAGCCTTCTCCCAGAACCAGCGTTTCCACGTTGATCTTCATGCGGTCTCCTGTCAGAACAATTTCCTGGAATCCAGAAGTATAGTCACCGGCCCGTCGTTGACGAGGCTCACGGCCATCTCCGCGCGGAACACGCCCATTTCCACCGATATGCCCATACCGCGCCAGCGCTCCGCCGCTTCGGAATACATCCGGTCGGCCTTTGCGGGCTCCTCGGCGGCGGTAAAGCCCGGCCGCCGCCCGTGGCGCGCGTCGCCCAGCAGCGTAAACTGGCTGACAACCAGGATCTGCCCGCCGGTGTCCAGAAGCGAGCGGTTCATCTTCCCCTGTTTGTCCTCGAATACGCGAAGGTTGGCCACCTTGTCCACTATGTATTGCAGGTCCGCGTCCGCGTCGCCCGCTTCCACGCCCAGCAGCACCAAAAATCCGCGCCCGATCTCGGAAATCACCTGATCGTTCACGGCGACGGAGGCTCTTGTTACCCTTTGCACAACCGCCCTCATTACGCGGTTCCTCTATATACTTCGACGACATCAGTTCTTCGCTTTAGCGCGTTCATCAGCTTGTCGAGCTCCTCGCGGCTTTTCACCTGCACGACCATGGCGACGTTGCTGGTGCGGCGTTTCTTGTCGCGTTTCACATTGACACCCAGGATCGGCACGCCCACGTTGTTCACGCTGGTCGCCAGGTCGCCCATCAGGGTGACGCTGTCGTAGGCGATGATGTTGATGGTGGCGTTGAAATCGCCGCTGTCACTATCCGCCCACTCGACCTCGATCATGCGCTCCTGGTCGGAATCGCCGATGTTGGAACAATCGGCTTTGTGCACGGTCACGCCGCGCCCGCGGGTGATGAAGCCAACGATCTCGTCCCCCGGCACGGGATTGCAGCAGCGGGCGAAGCGTACCAAGATGCCCGACTGCCCCTTTACGTACACGCCGTGGGAGGGTTTGCCGACGTGCTTGTGAAGCTCCTCCTGGGTGACTTCCTTCACCTCGGGAACGTCCCTAGCCTCAATCTTGCGCTGCTCCTCCATCAGGCGGCTGACGACGTAGCTTGCCGCCATGCCGCCGTAGCCCACCGCGCCGTAGATATCCTCAAGCTCCTGAAAGGCGTAACGCTTGAGGACCGGTTCGTAAAACTCGGGCTTGAGAATGGTGTGAAGATGCACGCCGCGGCGCTTGGCCTCGTGCTCGAGCATCTCGCGCCCGCGCACCATGTTCTCCCCGCGCAGCTCGCGCTTGAAGAACTGGCGGATCTTGCTTCTCGCCTGCGGGGTTTTTACGATTTTGAGCCAATCCATGCTGGGGCCCTTGGAGTTGGCGGAGGTGATGATCTCCACGCGGTCGCCCGTCTCCAGTTCCGTATCCAGCGGCACGATGCGCCCGTTGACCTTCGCGCCCACGCAGCGGTCGCCTACGCCCGAGTGGATGCGGTATGCGAAGTCGATCGGCGTCGCGCCGCGCTGCATGCTCAGGATATCGCCCTTGGGCGTGAATAGGAGCACCTCGTCTGAAAACAAATCGGTCTTCAGGCTGTCGATGAACTCCTTGGAATCGCGGGTGTCGTTTTGCCAGTCCAGAATCTGGCGCAGCCAGTAGAGCTTGTTGTCCAGATCGTCGGCCCTTGCGCCTTCCTTGTAACGCCAATGCGCCGCGACGCCGAACTCGGCCACGCGGTGCATTTCCCAGGTGCGGATCTGCAGTTCGAACGGGAAGGGCATCGTGCGCCCGCCGATCAGCGTGGTGTGCAGGCTTTGGTACATATTGCCCTTGGGCACGGAGATGTAATCCTTGAACCGTCCGGGAATCTGGTTCCACAGCGTATGCACGATGCCAAGCACCGCGTAGCAGTCCTGCACGCTGTCCACCAGCACGCGCACGGCGATCAGATCGTAGATCTGCTCGAAGGTTTTGTTCTGCTCGGTCATCTTGCGGTAGATGGAATACAGGTGCTTGGAGCGCCCGTCGATCTCGTAGTGGATGTTGTGCTCGTCCAGCTTCTCCGACAGGCTCTGGATGACCAGGCGGATGTTCTCCTCGCGCTCGATGCGCCGCAGCCCCACCTTGCGGGCGATGTCCTGGTAAGCGGTGGGTTCCAGGAACTTGAACGCCAGGTCCTCAAGCTCCTGCTTGACGGCGTTCATGCCCAGGCGGTGCGCAAGCGGGGTGAAGATATCCAGCGTTTCATCGGCGATGGCCTTTTGCCGCTCGGCGGGCTGATGGTGCAGGGTGCGCATGTTGTGCAGGCGGTCGGCCAGCTTGATGATCACCACGCGGATATCCTTGGACATGGCGAGGATCATCTTGCGCAGGCTCTCGGCCTTCTGCTCCTCGCGGTTACTAAAATCCAGCTGGTCCAGCTTCGTCACCCCGTCCACAAGCACGGCGACCTCTTCGCCGAACTCCTTGCGGATGGTGTCGATATCAATGGAGGAACAATCTTCCACCGTGTCGTGCAAAAGCCCGGCGGCGATGGTGGCCGGATCGATCATCAGATCGGTTAAAATGGAAGCGACGGACGCGGGGTGCATGAAATACGGCTCGCCGCTCTTGCGCATCTGGCAGCTGTGCGCGTTCTCGGCAAACTCGTATGCTTTTTTCACCAGCAGGTAGCTGTCGTCGCCCGGGTTTTGCTTCTGCACGCGGGCGACCATCTTGTCCAGCGCCATGCATTCGTTGGTGATATAGCTCAGCATCCGTTTGCCTCCTTTCCCGAAGCGGCGGTACGGATGAGTTTTAGCAGCGGGCTATCCGAAAGCGAGCACTTGTCCGCCGGCGGCAGCGTATAGGAAAACGGGTGCAGCGTCAGGCGGATGAGCCCCAGTTGGTGAAAGGCAAAAAGCCCCGTCAGCGTCTGCGCCTCGGGCAGCCCGGCGGCCTCCGCGGTTTCCGCAAGGCCGGAGAACACAGACTTGCGCAGCAGCTTGTACAGCTCCCGGTAGGCGTCGTCCCCTGCGTCCAAAGCGGCCATCGCGCGGCAAAGCGCAGGGCTCTTGTCCGGGGCGAGCAGCGCGGCGGATGGGCATTGCGCCCGCCAAGCCGCGCGGTCCGCGGGTGAGAGCGCGCCGTCCAGCAGTACGACGTGCTTCCAATACGGCGAGAGTCCGGCTTGCGCAGGCCGCAGCAGCAGGGTGTGGAAGCAGCGGGTATCGGAAACCGTACCCACGGCGACGTCCACCCGGTCTTCAAGCTTTTGAAGCAGGGAGACCGCCGACTCCCTGGTATAGGCGATATACAGCGTACCCTGGCAGCCGCTGAGCAGCGTATCCGCATCGACCGGCGCGTCCGGTTTCACGGCCTTTGCCTTTGCGGGTACGGATGTATGGGTTTCTGCGCCAGCGTCTTGTTTTCCTGCCTGCCGCACAAGCCGCGCGATGAGCGCGTCATGATACGGCGCTTCGTTTTCCAGCTCCAGCGCGCGCTTGCGGGCATACCTGTCGGGGCGCAATGCTGCGACGTGACACTGGATCTCCGCGTTGCCGCGGTACTCGTTACGCTCCAGCGTGTAGGCGATATCCGCCTCATCGGGCAAGGCCTCCGCCTGGGCGCCCTTGCCAAACGCGATGCCGGCCAGCACCGTTTTATTCTGCCGTAGGCGCAACTGCAGATGCGCGCCGCCCGCGCCGCAGGCGCGGCGAGACTCCAGTTTCGCCCCGGCGGTGAGAAACACGGGCGCGGGATTGCCCGCGCCGAACGGCCGGAGGGTTTCCAGCGAATCGAGCAGGCCAAAATCGGCGTCTTCCAGGTTCAGGGTCAGATCGTAGAGCTGCGCGGGCACAAATGCGTCCGCCGGGGCAGACGCCCGTACCGCATCCTCCAGGCGCGCACGGAACGCATCATACTGCGCTTCGGCCAGGGTGACGCCGGCGGCCATCTCGTGCCCGCCGTATCTGATCAGAAGGTCGTCGCATTGCTTCAGGCATGCGGCGAGGTTGACGCCCTCCACGCCGCGGAGGCTGCCGTGCAGCATGCCGTCCTCTTCGGATAGCGCGCACACGGGCACGGAGAACGTGCGGTTCAGCTGCCCCGCCGCAAGCCCGATCACGCCCTTGTGCCAGTCCTTGCCACGCACGAACAGCACGCGCTTTTCAACGAAGTTGTGCTCTTTCGCCTGCTCCATTGCCTCGCTCACGGCCGCATGTTCCAGCCGCTTGCGCTGGGTATTGGCGGCGTCCAAATCCCTGGCGATCGTCTGCGCCTCCTGCGCGTCTTCGGTCAGCAAAAGCCGCACGGCGGCGCTCGCGTCGCCCACGCGGCCCGCGGCGTTGAGCCTCGGCGCGAGCTGAAAGGCCACCGCGCCCTCCGAGACCGGCTGTTTGACGCCCGCAACCTCAATCACGGCCCGCAGGCCGAGCCGGTTTTGCAGCATAGGCAATCCGAGCGCTGAGATGACGCGGTTCTCCCCCGTAAGCGTCACGATGTCCGCGATGGTCGCAACGGCGGCCAAAGGCAACAATCGTTCAAGCAGCGCCGCGTCGTTCGCATGCAGCGCCGCCGCCAGCTTGTACGCCACGCCCGCGCCGCACAGGTACGGGAACGGGTAGTCGTTCATCAGGGGATCGACCACCGCGTCGGCGGGGCATTCCGCCAGCCCGAGCTGGTGATGGTCGGTGACGATCACCTTCATACCCAGCCGTTTCGCCAGCGCGACCTCGTCCGCGTTGGTGATGCCAAGATCCACGGTGATCAGCAGTTGGTACGTTTTCGCCAGTTCCTCAACGGCCCCGGCGTTCAGGCCGTAGCCGTCGTCCCGCAGGGGCAGGTAGGGCGTTGCGTTCACGCCGCAGGCCCGCAGCGCTTCGGTCAAAAGCGCGGCGGCGCATACACCGTCGGTATCGTAATCGCCGTAGATGACCGTTTTCAGGTTCCCGGTCTTCGCCTCATTGATCAGGGCGACCGCTTTTCGCATATCGGAGAGCAAATACGGATTGTGCAGTTGATTAGGTCCTGGGTGCAGGAACCGCTCCGCATCCGCCGCCGTTTCCAAACCGCGCGCAAACAACAGCGCGGCCATAACGCCCGTGTACGGGCGCAGCTTTGCCTTGTCCGCTTCGGAAAAGGGACGGTCGGAACGCGGCGCGAATCGAAGCATGATTTCCCTCCCGAAAAGCAATCCCCGACGACCGGTTGGTCATCGGGGTGATGGCGTCCAGCCTGTTGAGAATACAGGTGTAACGGACAAATCGTTATTTAGACATCTTGGCAATCTCTTCCGCGAGATTGTCATTGCGTTTTTCCAAACCCTCGCCGCGCTCGAAACGCGCAAAGCGCACCGGGCCGATCTTGGCGCCGATCTCCTTTTCGACTTCGGCGGTGTACTGGGCCACGGTCTGGTCGGGATTCTTCACAAAGGGCTGCTCGGTGAGGCAGACATCCTTGTAATACTTCGCGATCCGGCCTTCCACCATGCGGTCCACGATCTTTTCGGGCTTGCCTTCGTTGAGCGCCTGCTCGCGGAGGATCTTCTTTTCATAGTCCAAAGTCTCGGTGGGCACTTCGCCCCGCACCACATGCTCGGGCTTGGCGGCTGCGATCTGCAGCGCGAGGTCGTGATAATACGCCTTGAAGGCATCGGTTTCAAAGGTGGCGGGGGTGTCGTTTTTGACCTCGACCAGCACGCCGATCTTTCCGCCCATGTGGATATAGGTCTCGGCGACACCCGCGGCGGTCTCGTAGCGGGCAAAGCGGCGGATGGAAATCTTCTCGCCGATGGCCACGGTGGCGTCGGACACCAAATCGGTGATGGTTTTTGACGGGTCGTCGGCAAACTTCTGCTTGAGCAGCACGTCCGTGTCCGCGGGCGCGGCCAGCGCGATATGCCTGGCGATATTCCGGCAGAAATCCTTGAAGTTATCGGTCTTTGCGACGAAGTCGGTCTCGCAGTTGACTTCGACGATGGCGCCGGTTTTCTTATCCTCGGTCACGTAGCCGTCCACCATGCCTTCGGCGGCGATGCGGCTGGCCTTTTTCGCTGCGGCGGCGAGCCCTTTTTCGCGAAGGTACTCGATGGCTTTTTCCATGTCGCCGTCGGTCTCGATCAATGCTTTCTTGCAGTCCATCATGCCGGCCTGCGTAGTATCGCGTAATTCTTTTACCAATTGTGCTGTTATATTCGCCATGCAGGTTTTCTCTCCTTAACTTAATTGCTTCGCATTTCGATAAAGTGGCTTCGCCTCTTTATCGAGGTTGCACTCCGGGCTTGCTCGCCGTGCTCGCGGTCAGCCCTTCGTGTAGGGTACCCTTGCTTCGCAAGGTTCCGAAATCACCGATATGAGGGAGGGCTTTGCCCGACTAGTGCCCGAAATTCGCGGAGCGAATGAAGCGCGTAGCCTCGCGCAAGCGAAGCGAGGGGCGAGGCCGAAACACCATGTCGCTGATTTCGGATTGACAGTCGAAGGGTTCGACCCTTCGACACATCCCAAAAAATCGAAGTGCCAATGAACAATCTGCTGCTACTCCGTCTCCGCCGTTTCCTTGGCGTCTTCTTTCTCTTCTTTATCGGCCTTCGCGGTCTTCTTGGCCGCGGCGGATGCTTTGGTCGTCTTCTTCGCAGCTGCGGCGGGTTTCTCTACCGCATCGGCCTTGGCGGCTTTGGCCGTCTTCGCCTTCTTCGCGGGTTCTTCCTCCGCGTCGGCCTTGGCGGCTTTAGCCGTCTTAGCGGGCTTCTCCACCGCATCAGTCTTGGCAGCTTTCGCTGCCTTCTTCTCCTTGACGGGTTGTTCCTCCGCGTCGGCCTTTTCAGCCTTGGTTGTTTTCGCAGCTTTGGCGGGTTTTTCTTCCGCGTCGCCCTTTTCGGCTTTCACGGGCTTTTCGTCCGCGTCTGCTTTTTCCGCTTTCAGAGCAGCAGCGGGTTTTTCGGCTGCTTCTTCTTTTGCTTCATCGGCTGCCTTGGGAACCGCGGCGGGTTTTGCAACCGCGGCTGCCGGGGCAGCCTTGGTATCAGCAGCCGGCTTCACATCCGTGTCGGCTTTTTCCGCTTTTGGCGCGGCCTTGGGCGCGACTTCCGCCTTTGGGACGAACTTGGGAACCGTGGCGGGCCTGGGCGCTGCGGCGGGTCGGACGATACTGGGCGCCGCGGCGGGTTCGTCGTAATCGCCCGCATCGACGGCTTCCATCTGCTTGCCCTGCTTGCCTTCCAGCACCGCGTCGGCTATCTTGCCCGCGATCAGCTTCACGGCGCGGATGGCGTCGTCGTTGCCGGGGATCACATAATCGATCTCGTCGGGGTCGCAGTTGGTATCGACGATGGCGACGATCGGCACGCCGAGGGTGCGGGCTTCGTGCACGGCGATATGCTCCTTGCGGGGATCCACGATAAACAGCGCGCCGGGCAGCTTGTGCATCTCGCGGATGCCGCCGAGGTTGGCTTCCAGCTTCTCGCGCTCGTGCTCAAGCTTGATGACTTCCTTCTTGGGAAGCACGTCAAACTGGCCGGACTGCTCCATCTTGTCGATCTGGTTGAGGCGATCGACGCGCGCACGGATGGTGCGGAAATTGGTGAGCATGCCGCCCAGCCAGCGGTGGTTGACATAGAACATATTGCAGCGCTGCGCTTCCTGCGCGATTGATTCCTGCGCCTGCTTTTTGGTGCCGACGAACAAAATGCTTTTGCCCTCCATGACCGTGTCACGGACAAAAGCATACGCCTCGTCGGCTTTGCGTACGGTTTTCTGAAGGTCGATAATGTAAATGCCGTTGCGCTCGGTAAAGATGTACTGCGCCATCTTGGGGTTCCAGCGACGGGTTTGGTGGCCGAAGTGGACGCCCGCTTCGAGCAACTGTTTCATAGAAATGACTGCCATAAAAAAATTCCTCCTTGTTTTTTGCCCCTGACCCAAATCTTTGATGCAAGTTCGGGCCGGTGGGTTCCACCCCCTGCGTCATCCCGGGCGAACACCGCTGTACGCGGCACAATCGCGCGATCGGCAAAGGTGCGTAGTGCGAGTTATTATAGCATAAGCGAAAAAACCACGCAAGGGGCAGACGATGTATTTGCGTCAATTACGCCTTTATATTGACGCAATCATCTTGATCGCTATATACTGAATATAGAATGAAACTGATCTCTAATACAACAGAAACCAAGGCAATGTAATATAGAGTGAATGCATACAGGGGAATAGAATGGGACATTCGAAGAAAATAACAAAGTGTAGATTAATAGTGATACTAGTAATAATCACATTTATATCCTGTCTATACTCTTTCTGTAGAACTCATGCAGAAGAAAACTTGATTTTACTCTGGGATATTCCATTTGGCACACCAATGGAAGATATTCCAGATTTATTGTACGATCACACATGTATTGTTCTTGACGAATACAATAGAGCTTCGCACGAATACAATATTGTTGATAAGCAAACAGTAACAATGTTTGGAAATCAAATATCAATGTTTCGTATACATGGTAATGAATATGATAAATACACAGATACTATCATAGAGTTTGCCAGCAGTACTGTTGAATTAACCACAAATTCTATTGATGCTGTAGAATCTAATCAATACTATCAAGCAAAGACTACTTTTTATAACCTATACACAGAGTTAGTTGCCGAATATGGCTCCCTCGATGTGTATATATACAAACAAAAAGATGATAAAGCATCATTATTCACATATTCAGGAGAGTTTAGTGATGATTTTTGGTATACCTTTACATGTGATAGTTTAGAAGTAGATATAATTGCGATATTTGCCGTAAAGCAAAACATATTACTCGGCTCAAGAACAACGAGTTTTAAAAATAGTGAAAATAAAAGTATCAGTACTCAGACATATCTTGGCGTTGTTAATGAAAATTTCAATATTGATGAATTACTTCCGAATGTAGAAACAAATCAATATAATGAATATGTGATAAATGAAAACAAGGAAATAAAAAACATCGATATCGGATTGTAGTTTTAAAGAAACTGGAGCAGCTTAAACGCTAATCTATTAAGGATTATGCTTTTTTGCCGCGCTGTCCTTCTCCACCAGGTATCCGTCGGTCATCTGCAGGCCGGAGCGGTAGGGCTGGCCGGTGAGCTTATACAGGATCATACGCACGGCCATGCGCGCCATTTCGGGGATGTTCACCGCGTAGGTGGTGATGCCGATATCGCAAAGCCCCGGCATCAGATAGTTATCGAAACCGACTACGGAGATATCCTGCGGCACGCGGTGGCCCGCCTCGCGCAGGGTCCGGATGAGTCGGCTTGCGATATAGTCGCAGTTGCAGACGAAGGCCGTGGGCATGGGCGAGGGCAAAACGATGGGCAGGTTCATGCCCTCGGCATCGCGGTCGTCCACCACCCATTCGGGACGGATGGGGATATTTTGCTCCATCAGCGCCTTGGTGTAGCCCAGGTAGCGGTCGGTGATGGACGCGGTCGTCAGCAGCGTTCCCACGTAGCCGATCTCTTTATGGCCGAGGCTGAGCAGGTGGTTGGTGAGCATGTACGCGCCGAAAAAGCCGTTGGAGATCACCGAATCGGCGCTGATGTCGGCGTCGTAGAAATCCAGGAACACCACGGGCTTGTTCCAGCGCTGCTGCAGCATGGCGGCGTAGCCGTTGATGGGCTTGCCGATGATGATGATGCCGTCGGCCTTGTTTCCCGCGGCCATCTTGGGCAGGTGATGCCGCATCGCCTCGCTGTCTTCCAGCACTTCCAGAAGCGTAAAGCATTCCTTCTGCTTGGCACGGGCGACGACCTCCTGGTAGAGTTTCCAGTAAAAGGTCTCGTGGTTATCCAGGTAGCGCTTGGGAATGAGCACGCCGATATTGCTGCCTGCCGCCTGCCGGTTGCGCCGGATCTCGGCGGGCGACTGGTAGCCCATCTCGTCGGCCAGGCGGCGGATACGCCCGCGCAGCTGTTCGCCGACTCCCTTCTGGCCGGACAGCGCTTTAGAAACGGTCACCGTGGAGATGCCCAGTTCCTTTGCGATATCCGACATTTTTACGTGCTTTCTGTCTGCCACGATTTCCTCCGTATCGTTACCGAATTCCGGTTTCCGTATCGCCGTCGGTGACTTTCGAATGTTTGATAATGTAGTCCATTATAATATCTATCGTGGTGAATGCAAGCCCTACGTAGCTGTCCGCCGCGCCGTAGTACAGCGCGATACGCCCGGTGGCCGCGTCCTGCAGGGTTGCGCAGGGGAAGACGACGTTGGGCACAAAACCGCGCTCCTCGTACCATGTTTCGGGCGTCAACAGGAAGTTTTTGCAGCGGTATCTGACGACGGACGGATCATCGATATTAAGTATCGCGCCGCCGACGGAATAGACGTAGCCCGAACAGGTGCCGACCACGCCGTGATAGAACAGCAGCCAGCCTTCCGAGGTCTCGATCGGCGCGGCGCCGCCGCCGATTTTGAGCATCTGCCACCACCCGCTGCCGCGGCCCATCACGTGCCGGTGTTTGCCCCAGTAGCACAGGTCCGGGCTTTCAGACAGGAAGATATCCCCGAACGGCGTGTGCCCTGAGTCCGACGGGCGGGAGAGCATCACGAAGTTGCCGCCCATTTTGCGCGGGAAGAGCACCGCGTTGCGGTTGAAGGGAAGGAAGGGGTTTTCAAGCCTCACAAAGGTTTTGAAATCCTTTGTTTTTGCCAGGCCGATGGCCGCGCCGTAGAAATCCGTGCACCACATGATGTAATAAATGTCTTCCACCTTCACCAGGCGCGGATCGTATGCCGACGGCGGCATGAAGGGTTCTCCCTCCTGGTTTTGAAAGGGTATCGGCTCAGGCTCGAAAGTCCAGCGCAGGCCGTCGGGGCTGCGCCCGAGATAGATGTGCGGCACGCCGTCCGCCTGCTCGCCGCGGAACACCCCGATGAATCCTCCGTCAAACGGCATCACCGCGGAGTTGAAGATTCTGGCGACGCCCGGCAGCGGATTGCGCCCGATGACCGGGTTCCCGTCATAGCGCCATACCGGCGCCTGCGAGTCCGCGGGGCGCTCCTGCCAGGGGATATTCTGCGTACCTGAAGCAAGCATCTTGTATTGACTCATAAGACGAAGCCCCTTTCCTATGGTTTATAACCGAGAAAATGAAGTCCGGCGGGAAGCAGCCGGAGCGGCCGCTCCCCCGCCGTTTTTGTCAGTCGTTCAGGAACTATTTAAAGGTCGTATCAAGCGCGTCCTGGAATTCCTGTTTATAGGTCTCCTGGAACTGCGCGGGCGTGTAATCGCCGTTGAAGAAGCCGGTGAAATCCGGGAAGACGGACAGCGAGGAGACCAGGTCGAACTGCTCGCGCAGGCCGCACTCGTACATCACTTCAAAGTTCCAGTCCTGAATATCCAGATCCTTGCCGGTGATGCCATACCACCAGCCCAGAGTTTCGGCGTCGTCACGGATGGAGACGTCGCCGTTGTACCAGTCGGTGAAGTCGTAGAATACGTTGTAGACGAGCTCGGGATCTTCCACACCGACGGGAATGATGTAGAATTCGCCGTTACTGAGCTTCATCTTATTGGTAGCCTGGTCGCCGCTGGGACCGACAGGCCACGGCACGAACACCATGTCGAACTCAAGCGTCGACGCAGCGGAGCCGTCCCAGTTGTAGTCGGCGTTGGCGCCCAGGATCCACGCGGCGCCCGGCGAGAACGCGCACTTGCCGTCGCGGTAGATATAGCGCATGATATCCGATGCGCTTTCCTGGGCGTACGGATAGGCGCAGTTGTACTTCAGGTACATATCCTGCATGAACTGCAGCACTTCGGTGACTTCAGCCGAGGAGAAGTTCTCGATTCCGTCGGACGCCACATGGGTGCCGTTGGACATCAGCATGCACTCGAACCATTCGCCTTCGTATCCGCCAAAGCCGTACACGTCAATGATGCCGTCGCCGTTGGTATCCTTGGTGAGCGCCTGGCAGTACTCCAGGAATTTATCCCAGGTCCACTCGCCGTTTTCGTACAGGACGCGCGGGTCTTCGAGGTTTGCGTCCTGGATCATCTGGAGGTTGAACATCAGCGGGTAGGTGGCCTCCACCTGCGTCTGCGCCGCTACGGGCTTGAGCATGTAGGCGCCGCCGTTGCCAAGGTCCAGATAGTTCATGATGATCTTGTCGGTGAAGATGTCACTGTCCGCAGGCAGGATCTCCTTCATGTCCAGCGCGTAGCCGTTCATCACGGCGGGGACGCCGATGGCGGTATCCACAAGGTAGATGTCGCAGTCCGGCGTGCCGGCGAGGACGGAGGTGTTGATGCTCTCCTGCGTGCCGACGTAGGTCAGGTTGATGTATTCGATGGTGACGTCGTATTTGTCTTCGATCTTTTTGACGGCGTCAAACCGCATCTGGTCGGAGATCGTGCCCTGATAGGACGGATCATCCTCCAGCGTTTCGTGGGTGGAATCGTAGTACTTGTCCCACCACAGGCCGATAACGATGTTGCGCTTTCCTTCGGCAGCAAAGGCGACGGCGCCAAGGCTCGTCAGCACCAGAACCAGCGCCAACGTAAATCCGATGATTCTTGACATGTTTTTCATTGTATCTTTCCTCCTTTAGTAATCTTGCTGATTATTCCGCCGCCGTGCCGACCGCAACGGAGTAGACTTCCCAGGCAGAGCTTGCTTCGCACTGCATGCGGGCGCCCCAGGTGGTTTTATCCGCTCCGCAGTACTGTTCGATCAGTTCATAGGGTATCTGGCTGATGCCGTCCTTGACCGCGGCATTGCCGTTGCCGCAGCCGCCGACACGCATCCAGCCGGCCGCGGAGTCGGGCATGACGATCCACATCGTACCGTCTTCACTCGCGAAGTTGATGGTTACGACCGAGCCGGGCACCAGCGCGTCGATGATTTCCTGCGGCATTTCCAGCCCGTCCTGACTCCATGCGCCCGCGCTCGTTTCGAAGCCCGCGAAGGAAACGAGGTTGCTCAGCGGTGCCATTTCGCCTTTTGTGCCAACGCGCACAGAGTACACTTCCCAAGCGCCGCTGGCTTCGCACTGCATACGCGCGCCCCAGGTGCTCGTATCCGCGCCGCACAGCGCTTCGATCATTTCATAGGTGATGTAGCATTTGCCGTCCACGCAGATCGCTGAACCATCGTTGCCAACGCGCATCCAGCCCGCGGCTGAATCCGGCATAACGATCCACATGTCGCCCGTTTCGCTCGCATAGCTGATTTCCACAACGGAACCGGGCACCAGCGCGTCGATGATTGCCTGGGGCATCTCCAGCCCGTCCTGGCTCCATGCGCCCGCGCTCTTTTGGAATCCTTCGAATTCCACGGTATTGGAAAGCGTGATCTGAGGCACGAGTTTGCCTACGGACACGCTGTACACTTCCCATGCGCCGCTCGCTTCACACTGCATGCGCGCACCCCAGGTGCTCTTGTCTTCGCCGCAGAATTTCGCGATCAGTTCATACGGGATCTGCGCGATGGATTTGGCGTTGTTGATGTAGGAATTGCCGTTGCCGCAGCCGCCGACGCGCATCCAGCCCGCGGCTGAGTCCGGCATGACGATCCACATATCGCCGCTCTCGCTTGAGAACTCGATCTGTACGCCCGAGCCCGGCACCAGCGCGTCGATGATTTCCTGCGGCATCTCAAGCCCGTCCTGGCTCCATGCGCCCGCGCTCTTTGCGAAGCCCTCGAACGCCGTCGCGCCTGTCAGCCAGCACAGGTTGGAGAGGTCTGTGCCTGTCTCGCGCGGAACGAACATGGCGGAGGTGTCCACGGCCAGCATGTTGCCTTCCGCGTCGTAGAAGCATACGTTGTCGATGTACATGGATACGGGGGTGTCGCCGGTCTTGGTGGCGTAGTTGTCCACCTCTTTGGACAGGACGATGTAGTTGCCCGCGCCGGCGATGAAGGCTTCGTCGTCGTCCATGGCCATCTTGGCCGCGTTGGGATTCCTGGAGGCCAGGTAGACCGACCATTCGTCATACGTTTTCTCGTTCTCTTCGCCGAAATACTTGTAGATACGGCCGGAGCAGGCGTAGAACTTGTCGTCCGCGCCGTTGTCGATACCGATGTCCATCGTGACCGATGCAAGTTTGGCGACGTCGTCGCCCAGCAGCGCCGAGATCTCAAAGATCACATAGGGCACTTTCTTTTGCACTTCGACCTTCAGGGCCTTGGAGCCCAGATAGTCCACGACCGACAAGACCGATGCATCGGCGTTGCCCGCAGACATATCCAGCCCGACAAAGCCGTAAAGGCCGTCCTCAAAGTCGATGCTGGGCGCGGACCCGTCGGCGGCATAGGCTATCCCGCCGGCTAAGCCCAGGGTGAGTGCTACACAGAGCAGTAGTACCGTAAGCTTTTTGTACATATTGGGTTTCCCTCCTTATTTTTTACGCCCTAACGGGCTAAGGTGCTTTTTTCAGGAAAACGCTGACTAAATCCCTTGCACGCTGCCGGTCGTATTTCCACCATCCCGGGCCGCAAAAACCTTGACGTAGCGCTGCTACTACTTCGGTTTTCGCAAACCCGGCCTGATGAAAATGCTACTCGGCATCGCACAAGGTCTTCATTCATCATTTCCCTGATGTTCCTTCCGGGTCTTGGTGTTCAGCTTAAGCGTCGGTCAGTCATTGTTCGTCAGTCATACCGGGGGGGTCCAGGTATCGTATGTCCGTCTCCAATAACCTGCGGTTTTCGTTCTTCGTCTTCTATCCTCCGCCATTGTTACCCATAGGCAAGCGGGGATGAAGGGACGCGCACGCTGGCGAATCGGATTTTTGTCAGATTGGGTTCCGAAAATCTGAAGTAGTAGCAGCGCTACGTCGAAGATTTGAGGACCCAAGCAGGCGGAAAGCAGGTCGCCGGCGTGTGCGGAACTTCGTTCTCGCTTGCCTTACTTATCCCACGATTCCGCTTCTTTCGACGCTTTCCACGAATTTCTTTTGCAGCAACAGGTAGAGGATGACCATGGGGAGCATGAGCAGCACGATTCCCGCGCTGACGTAGAGTTGCTGGATGGACGGGTCCATCACCTTGTCCAGCGTCTTGATGTTGACCTGTAGGGACGCCACGCGTTTGGAAAGCAGCACGTCGCCCGGGATCAGGAACAGCCGGCCGAAGAACGTATCGTTATACTGCCAGACGAGCGAGAACACGGACACCGTGATCACCGCCGGCATGGCGTTTAACAGCATGATGCGAAAGTACGTGTACCAGGTGCCCGCGCCGTCCACGAAAGCGGCTTCCTCGATCTCGCGGGGCAGGCCGCGGAAAAACTGGTTGAAGATGTAGATGAACAGCCCGCTTCTCAGCCCGCAGCCCAGCGCCGTCATGATGTACACGGGCCAGGTCGTGCCCATCAGGTTGACGGGCCCGCCCGTGATCAGCGTCACAAGCCCCAAGGGGTCGAAGTTCCGGAAGGTGACGTACAGCGGCAGCATGACGGTATAGGTGGGGATGACGATCATGATCACCACGCAGGCGAACAGCAGCTTTTTCAAGGGGAATTTAAACCGCGCGAAGCCGTAGCCCGCCATGGAGCAGACCAGAAGCTGGATGAGGGTGAGGGTGACGGAAAACAACATCGTGCGCCCGAGCGTGGGCAGGTAGCGAAGATGCACGATCGCGCGCTCGTAGCGCTCCAGCGTCGGCGCCATGGGAATGGTGAACACCGTGGGGCTGTAGGCGTCGGCGTTGGAAAAGAAGGAGCTGGTCACAAGCCCGATCACCGGGGCGAGGATGACGTAGCTGATGCCCAGGATGATGACGAAGCGAAAGAGGCTCAGAAGCTTTTCCTTCGCGCCTTTTTTCACGCCGCTTTTCACGTCGCCGTACACCGGGCTTTTCCTGAGCTGCGACCACCTGCCGCGCAGTTTTTCCATGCTTTTCCCTCCTCTCAGTCGTAATAGAACGTGCGCTTTTGTATGGCGCGAACCACGATGATCAGCAGCAGGCCGACCAGCAGCGTGGACACCAGGCTGAATACGCTTGACAGGCCATAGTTGTAATCCGTAAACGCCGTATCGTAGGCCAGGTCGACCACCGGGCTTCTGGCGAAGGCGTCCACCACGGTGTAGACCACGTTGGTGATGATGTGGGGCATCACCATCGGGAAGGTGATCTTCCAGAAGGTCTCGTACCCGGTCGCGCCCTCGATGCGCGAGACCTCGTACAGCGACGGCGGGATGGACTGCAGCGCCGCGATGAAGATGATGATCTGCACGCCCGACGCCGTGATGATATCCGAGATCCGCGAGACCGCGCCCACGATATAGTCAAGCACGAACTCCGGCACCGCCAGGTTTTCAAACAGCGAAAGGTAGTAGCCGACGTTCACCGTGGAGCTTGACGCCGCCGAGGCCACCTCCTCGCTCATCGGGCTCAGGCCCCCGGTCATCATCTGCAGCTGCATGGTCAGCGCTTCGGTGATCGCGTCGGCGTTCAATATGATCGGCAGGAAGAAGATGGCGCGTACGAACGCGCGGCCTTTGAACTTGCGGTTGAGTAAAATGGCGACGAAGAGGCTGAAGAAGATGATCAGCGGCACGTCGACGACCATATCGAACAGCGACGTGGTGAGCACCTGCTTGAAGTGCGGGTCCGCGCGGAAGGCGTAGATGAAGTTCTCCAGCCCCGCGAAGGAAAGCCGGTAGCCGCCCGTGGACGCGATGGTGATCTCCGACAGGGAAAACTGCCCCGTCATGAAGAGGGTGCGCACGTAGAAGTAGAGGAACCCGACCAGCCACGGCGAGATGAACAGAATACCGGTGATCATGCGCTTGCGGCTCATCGTCAGGCGGAATTTCTTCACGGCTTGACCCCCTCTACAATGTAATCCTGCGGGGGGATCGGAAGGGAATCCATTTCGGCTTCCTCCGCCCCGTAGTTGACGTAGATCGTCACGCCGTTTGCATACGTCACCTTCGCCACGTCGCCGACGCGCCTGTGCGAGAGCATCTGCACGCCGCTGACCGGCGCGAGCGCCTCGTTAAGCTCCAGGTACAGCTCCGCCGCGCTTTGTTTCCAGCTGTCAAAGGTGGTGGCGTAGTAGCGGTTGAGCCCCGTATACTTCATCTCCGCCGAATCCTCGAAGGTGAACACGAAGCGGCAGCATGCGCCGTACTCGATCATGCGCAGGATCTCCTCCCGCCAGTCGGCGCTTTCGGTCCGGTTGATCTGCATGCCCGCATAATCGACGCAGCCGTGCATGATCAGCGGATACAGGGGTATCGCCTCGTCCACGATGAAGAATTCGTTGGTCGAAAGCGGCGCGTCGACGACGGCCGCGGCGTACGGCAAGGCGTAGAGGTTCCCGCCGCTGACCAGCAGTTGTTTGCCCGTGCCCGCAAGCTTTTCCAGCTGCGCCGTGACGATCGCCATGGCTTCCTCGCGGGAGATGACTTCGGTGCGGCGCTTGTCGGAGTGCAGTTGGTCGCCCAAATCCCGCAGGGAATAACCCGCGAGTTCCAGATCGTCCGTCGCGCCGATGAAGCCGTCCACGTAGCGGGAGAGGAACTTGGGCGAAATGATGGAGTACATGGTTTCGGGATAACCCAGCGCGGACACGCGGCGCAGCATCGCGGGGTTGACCTGCCCCAGGATCGCCGTATACCCCGCGCCGTAGTAGCGCGAACTCTCGTAGGCGCGGGCGTAGCGCTTGGAGATCAGGGTGACGTTCTGGAAGGCGACGTCTAAAAACAGCGTGCCTCCGAGTTCCTCCACGCGCGCGTTCAGCGCCTCCAGCCCGGCCCTGCCGCCGAGCTGCCCGAGTACGGACACGCGGTCGGTCACGTCGTGGTAGTAGCCGCCGTTCATCCAGCCCTGGAAGTTCATGATCTGGTTGTCGACGCCCAGTTCCTTGAGCTCTGCGGCGATCTCCCCCGCCTGCCTAAAGGTCGTCATCTTCTCCACCTGCAGGTAGCGGAAACCCAGGAAGTGCGCGGTGCCCTTCACGCCGCCGATCACGTCGTAGAACAGCGGGAGTTTGCCGCCCTCCTCCTGTTCGCTCAGCACGCCTTCGCCGATCAGGCGCGCGCGGTAGTAGTTGGCAAGTCCCGAGTATCCGGCGTTTTCTTCGGTCAGCAGCGAATAGAGCACGGTGACGTCCTCGTCGTAAAGCTCTCTTTCGATGATCGGAAGCTCCGCCTCGTTGCCGGAGACCCCGAACATCGACAGGATATCGTAGCTGCGCAGCACGAAGGTCGGGTAGCAGTAGTTGTAGCTGTTGTACTTGCCCGCGATGTCCGCCGTGAGGTAACAAAGCGCCGCGCCGCGCTCGACGGTGGCGAGTATCGAGGAACTTTCCCGGCAGATGCCAAAAAGCGGCAGCCGTGCGGGCGTGGTGTTTTCCAGGATCGTATAGGTCGCTTCCATCGGGTCGATGTTGTAGATGTACTGGGAGTAGGCCGCGGCGTTCAATTTGCCGTTGTTGAAGCCGATCAGCGCGCCGGCGCCGTCGGGCACGACGATATAGCCCTGCTCGTCCGCGCCCGCCGCGCCGAAACTCCGCAGCAGCTGCACGCGGTAGATGGACCCGCCGCCCCTCTCTTCCATCAGGCTGACGGGGACCTTCACCTCGAGCCCCTCGTCCACCAGCCTGTACTCCAGCGCGATCACGAAGGCCATCGCCTCGGCGCTGTCCTCCGCGCCCTGCGCCATCTGCGTATGGTAGTCCTCCTGGGTAAAGCCCGCCGCCTGCAGGATCTTGTCGATATTGCGAAGCGTGCGCTTGTTGCTGCGCGCGGTGTAGATCAGCCCGTACAGGCCCTCGGTATCCAGGTCCAGCGAGTACATGCGGCGTATGGTGTCGCCGTCGGCCGTTCCCGAGACGGCGAGGATCTCCCCGTACTTTTCGGGCGTCAGCGACGTGGGCACGAAATATTCGATCTCTTCCTTCTCGCCCAATTCGTAGGTGTAGCGGACGCCGCCTGTGATGGCCTCTGCCGTGAACTGTCCGCGCTCCACGGCCATGGAGTAGCTGTCGTACACGCCCGCGGTGCGGCTCGGGTTGTAATAATCCAGGATGAACTGGGATTTCAGGTAGTTCATGTTGGTCTTGTTGGCGATCGGGTCGTCCTCAAGGCCGGGCGGGTTGGAGTATACGGTCACGCCGTTTCGCTTGTCGTATACGGCGATCCCCGCGGTATCCGTGTCGGTATAGAGCTTGAAATTCCCGTTCTCGGCGGCCAGTACCATACCGGGAACGCTGGTTTCAGCCTCCTGGAGCGCCTCAAACGGCGCGCCGCCTTCGGTGGTATAGACACGGGTTTCCAATATTTCCTGATACCCCGTGTAAAGCTGGAAACGCAGCAGGACGTATGAAAACCAGCAAAGCGCGCCCAGGGCCGCCACGCCGAGCGCGATGTAAAACACGCGCCGGATCAGGCGTCTGCGATGCTTGAGGATGCCCCCCTGCATCTTCTTTGCTGTCTTTCGTTCGTTCATGCGTCCGCGCTCCTACGTTCTGAAGATGAGTTCATAGTAAATGCTCTGGAAGAAGGTGACGATCTGGGTGATGAAGTTGAAGATCAGCAGCACGAGGAAAATGATGATGAACACCGCAAACAGCGTCAGAAACAGCGTGAGCAGCGTTTTGCCCAGCGTGTAGTTGTGCACCTGCATGATGCCCGTGAGCATCATCATCGCGGTGTAGCCGATGCCGATGATGAGGATGATGGCGTAGAAGCCCTCCTCGTTTTCGGCGATGATCTGGCTGACCAGCGTGGCCAGGTTGAAGGTGACGATCATCGGCAGCATCGCGTAGCCCACGGCGATCAGGATATCCTTGAAGCGCCCCTCGCCGTCCATCAGGCAGGTGACCGACCAGTTGCCCACGCACAGCATCAGGTACAGCAGCAGCACGCCGCCGAGTTCCTGCAGGCTGGCGACCGAGCGGGGATCGACGTCGGAGACGACGAAGCTTGCGTACATGCGGTTCAATGAAAACGAGAGCGAAAACAGCACCACCAGCAGCACCGCGATCCATACGCTGCCCGTGTCCTGATGCCGGATCCAATAGTAGCCGTCGGCGGGATGGCTCACGGTGTAGAACAATGTTTTCCATCTTTCCTTTGAAAACAGAGATCTCATGTACTCACCGCCTTGCCGCCGTCATGTCCGTATTTCGGGCGCTTCGGCCTGTTGCCGCCTTTGCCCGCCGCCCGGCGTCGCCTGCGGATTTGGAACAGCACTACGAGCCCGATGATCAGCGCGATGACTACGGTTAGAATAATACCCAGATTATCCCGCAGGATCGCGTTGCGGTAACGCTTGAAGGCCACGGAGTAGTAGGATTTGTTCATGCCGCGCTTGAGGTAGAGCATGGCCTGCTCGTTGTCGCCCGCGGCGAGGTAGGCCTTGCCGATGCCGACGTTGGCCAGCTCGTTGTTCTCGTCCAGCCGCAGCACGGCCTCCCACTTGGCGACGGCCTTCGTCTCGTCGCCGTCGTAGCGCAAGGCCACGGCTTCGTTGATCAGCGCGCCGTACTCCGTTTCCCCAAACACCAGGATCGCCGCGCGGTAGGCGTCCAGCACCAGGATGGTCTCGCCGACCGCCTCGATGGCGGCGGGCGTGGTGAAGGTGCCGCGCTGCGTGCCCAGCCCGCCGAAGATATACAGCAGATTCCCCTCGTGGTCGTAGGTGAACACGCGCCCGCGCAGGCTGTCCAAAAGCGAGTAGATGCCGTCGCTCCGGTAGACGACGTCTACGATCTTGGAGGGGCCGGAATACTGCGTATAGCCGCCGATCCACAGGTCGCCGCCCAGGTTTTCCTCAGGGCCTTTTTTGATCACGTCCTCGCCGCGCGGGTTGAGGCGCTTGACGGCCTGCACGCCGTCGGTGTCGATGTTGGAGGCGTACACGAAGCCGTCGTCGTCGATGTCGATGCCGGTGAACTCGGTCGGGATGAACAGCTTCTGCTTGGAGCGTTCCTCCTTGGAAGCGATGCGCCGCCAGAACTTCTCCCACAGGCTGATCTTCACCTCGATCGTGCCGAAAAAGCCCGTGAACCGCCCGTCCGTGTCAAACACCATGATGCCTTCGAACATCTTCTGCGCGATGCAGTAGATGCGGCCGGCATAGTCCACGCACACCTTCAGCGGCGTGAACACGTAGCCTTCCTCCAGCACCTCGCTTTGCGGGTTTGAAACGACCTTGAAAAGCGTGCCGTCGGGGTTCAGGGCGACGATGCGGCGGTTCTGGCTGTCGGCGATGTAGAGCGCTCCCGGCAGCGACACGCCAACGCCCGTGGGCGCGTCGAAGGTCTGCCGCCGTCCGTCCAGTTCGAATCCGTCGATGATGTTTATCACCGTATCCATCGCTTCGTTCAATACGACGATGCGGTTGTTGCCCGTATCGGCCAGGTAGAACAAACCGCCGGGCGAACGGCAGATATCCTGCGGCGAGGAGAACGCCCCGACGGGCTCGCCGTTGTACGTCAAATCCGTTCCGCTGACGGAGGAGACCGGCGCGTACGCGGCCGGGGTAAAGCGCACGTTGCCCCAATAGTCGTAGGTGTAGGTATCGTAGGGCAGATCCAGGTCCGCCAGCGCGGAGGGCGCAAGCACGCACAGCAAAAGCGCAATGATCAACATGCGTTTGATTGTGTTCATGTCGTGCCCCCCTTTCAGTATCTCGTTAAGAAAATAACTCGTATTTCATGCTCGCTCGTTGTATTGTTGGAGGTTTCCATGGAAGCCAACGGTGTGATCGCATCTGCGATTGCGGTGGAAGTGTGCGGGAGATTTGCATGAGGAGGCCTGAAGTAGTAGCAGCGCTACGTCGAAGGCCGAGGAATGCGAAGATGCCGTGCAATGCCGCCGCAAGCGTGGATGTTGATTGCACCGGCGGCTTCCATCATTCTTTCATGCCAGATGTCGTCATGGTTTCCATAATTGAGGACTGGCAGATCAGGAAAAACGTGATCGGCACGGCCGCGATAATGAAGGTCACAGCCGCCGCGACGCCCGCGCGGGCAACGCCGCCCGCCGTGATCTGCAACAGCGAAAACTGCAGGGGCTTGAGTTCCTCGTTACGCAGGAACAAACTTCCGGTGTTGCCCCACATCTGCTGGAACTGGAAGATCGCAAGCGTCAGCCACGCGGGTTTCACATTCGGCATGATGATGGACCAGAAGATTCGCCACTCGCTCGCGCCCGCGATGCGCGCCGATTCGATCAGCGAATCCGGAAGCTGCTCCATGAACTGCTTCATGAGGTACAGCCCCATGCCGAACGACCATGCGGGCAGGACCAGCGCGGCGTAGGTGTTGTTGATGCCAAGCCACGAGATGATCACGTACTGCGGAATCTGCGTGACCGTCCAGGAAAACATCATCGAAAGCACGACCATGTAGAACAAGATGTTCTTGCCGGGAAACTCGTGCTTGGCCAGCGGGTAGGCCGCAAGCGACGCGATGATCACGTGCCCCAGCATCCCGCCCAGCGTGATGATGGCGGTGTTGAGGATATAGCGCGAGAACGGCACCCAGGTGTCGTTCATCAGCACAAAGAGGTCGGAAAAGTTGGACAGCGTGGGGTTGCGCACAAAGATGCGCGGCGGGAACTGGAAGATTTCGTCGATGGGTTTCAGGGCGTTGTTTACGACCATCACCAGCGGCAGCACCATGAAAATGCCGCAGACGATCATCAGCCCGAACAGCAGCGCGTTGCCCGCCATGGAGCGGTTGAGCTTCTTTTCGCGGATGCGGAAGCGGCGGCGGAGTTTAACGTTCTGCGCCATCTAGTTCCCCACCCTTCTGAGAAGCCTTTGCACCAGCTTATTCGTGCCGACCATCAGCAGAAACAGTATGGTCGCGATGGCGGACGCGTAGCCCATGTCAAGCCGCGTTGACCCGTAATCCAGCAGATGCGTGATGATCGTCGCGCCCGCGTAGTTCACCGACGGGTTGCCCGCCAGGTAGATGGAGATGTCCGCCACCGCAAAGCTCATCGTGATCTGCATCACCGCGCCAAACATCAACTGCGGGCGCATCGCGGGCAAGGTCACAAACCACAGCTCCTGCCAGCGGTTTTTCACGCCGTCGATCGCCGCGGCCTCGTACATGCCCTTGTCCACGGTCTGCAGGCCCGCCAGGAACGCCAGGAACCCGGTTCCAAGCGACAGCCACAGCTGCACCACGATCAAAACCGGCAGGATCAGGTTCTCGGTCTTCATCCACAGCACGGCTTCGTTGATGATGTCCAGCCGCAAAAGAATGCCGTTCAGGTAGCCGTAGCGGTCGCCGGTCAGGATCAGGTTCCAGACGATGTACGCGTTGCCGGTGATTGAGGGCGCGTAGAAGATCAGCGTCAGGAACGCGCGCATCTTGGGCTTGAACTCGTTGATGATCCACGCGAACAACAGACACAGGAAATAGCTGATCGGGCCGGTGATCACCGCGAACAACAGCGTGTTTTTCAACGAGATGATGAAGATGTCGTCCTCCAGCAGCAGCTTGATGTAGTTCTGCCAGCCGATGAACTCCGGCGGTTCCAGCATGTTGAAGTGGGTGAAGCTCAGTCCCACGCTCATTAGAACAGGCAGCACCGTGAAAAAGAAGAACAGGATGAAATACGGCGCCATCAGCAGGTACGACGACCGCGCCTTCCAGATGCGACGCGAAAGCGGCTCCCGTCCGGTCTTGCTCAGCTTTGCTGTGGTCATGTGCGATCCTTTCTATTCGTGGGGCTATGCGCCCCACACCCGCAGTTAAGGGTCAATGACCCTTAACAATCCCTTCATTGACCGCGCATGCGCGGTCAAAAGGAGGTTTGTAAAGGGCACTGCCCTTTACCGGGGGTTAGGGGGCTGGCCCCCTAGTCCTCCGCGATCGGTAAGCCGAATTCTTGCCGCTTATACGTGATCTCGGCGTTGATGTAGTAGACCTTCTCCATGAGTTCCTCGCGGGGGGTGGCGGCGGCGTTGTCCTTGATCTTCTTGGATGCGTCGGTGGTGATGGAGAAGAACGCGTTGTTCACGTTGCGCCAGGAGTAGTAGCCGCCCGGCACCTGCGGGATGCCCTGCACGTGCTCAAGCTGCCCGGCCAGCGCCTTGTAATCGCGGATGGGCCAGGGCAGGCTTGAAAGCGCCTCGAGGTTCGCTGTCGCCACGCGCGCGGACGCGCCCATCAGACTTTCCATCTCGCGCCCGTAGAGCACCTGGGTCTCCGCCGACGTCCACCACTTGAGGAAGGTCCAGCATTCTTCCGGGTGCTCGGTCGCCGACAGGATGATATCGGCAAGCCCCACGCAGCCCGCGGCGTTGTTGACGCTGCCGTCGGACTGCACGGTGCCGGGCACGGCGGTGAAATCCCACAGGCCCAGGATATCGGGCGCGGAGACCTGCAGGTTATTGTACAGCGTGTAATCGGCGATGATCAGCGGGCACTCGCCCGTGCGGAAGCGTTCCTCGACGCTCGTTTCCTTGTCCAGCTTGTAGTCGGTATAAAACTCGCAGTACTCCTTGAACACGCTGACCGCGATGTCACTGTCCAGCAAGGAGCGGTCGCCGTTTTCGGTGTAATAGCCGCCGTTGTTCTGGAACAAAAGCATCGCGAATATCTGCTCGGTGGGCAGCATGCCAAACTCCATCTGGTTTTTGGAAAGCACCGACATGGCGACCTTCACCTCGTCCCAGGTCGTGGGGACCGAAAGCCCGATCTCCTTGAGGATATCCTTGCGGTAGAAAAGCATCGGGAAGGTATAGGTATCGGGCAGGGCGTAGGTCGCGCCGCCAAAGGAGAAGGGCACCAGGGCGCTTTTCGCAAAGCGCGCGGCGACTTCGGGGAAATCGCCGAACTGCGTCAGATCCGTCACGGCGTTGCGGATGCCGAAGTTCACGGGCGTATCGTTGCCGACGTTTAGGACCGTGCCCGCGATGCCGTTGGTGTTGGCGACCTGGATGGCGACATCCGGCCCCTGCCCCGCGAGCGTCGCGCGCAGCAGCATGTTCATGTCCACGAGCTGCACGTTCACGCCGATGCCGTAGGCATTGGTGAATTTCTCGTCGATCAATCCCTTGATCACGTTGGCCTGGTCGCGCCCGGTGCCGATCCAAAGCGTGATCGTGGGCGTGTCGGCGGACTTCTCCACCACGTTGCCGATGGAGTTGTAATCGATCACGAAGGAGTAGTACAGCCGCGAAATCTCGTGCCAGGCGCGCGCGCCCCAGCTGTTTTTTTCGATCACCGGAGGTGTATCGGCGGAGTGGATATAGATGCGGTCGATCTGCAGCGGCTGGGGCAGCGCCTGCGTGACCCAGTTGCCAAGCGCGCGCATGTTGATCTTAAAGGAGGTGATCACCTCGGTGAAACGCTCCTGATCGTCGATCAGCTCGTCGAGCTGGTCGAGCATCGTGCGCAGCACCGTCAGCTTGTCGGAGTTCTCCCCGGCGGTTTCAAGCAGCGCGTTGAAGGCCAGCATCAGCTCGTTTTTCACATCGATCAGGTCGCCCTCCAGCAGCGGCAGGGAGGCCTCGATCTGGTAATCGCGGTACTTGTCGGGCTTCACGCCGGTGATGTAGATCACCTTGCGGTAGACGGCGTTTAATTTCTGCACGGAACTCTGCACGCGGCCGATGATCTCCGCCATGTCGCCAAGCACGACTTCCATGCGCAGGGTATGCGTGCCGGCAGTCAGGTAGATACGGTAAGGATCGCCGTTCTCCTGATCGAGCGTTTCCAGCCGCCAGTTCTGCGTGTAGGCGAAGCGGTAGGCGGAAAACTCAGAAAATGGCACTTCGCCGTCGATGAGGATGCGGCGCGACACGTCCACGCCGCGCACGAAGTTCTGACGGTCCAGCATCGAGACGCAGTAATACCCCATTTCCTCCACGGTGAATTCCCACTCGATCCACTGTCCCGCAAAGCGCCACGGCATGCCGCCGATGGAGTTGTTCAGGAGGTTTCTGGAGCTGGCGGGGTACACCGCGGGCGAACCCTGTTCCTGACGGGGGTAGAGCATCTGCGAGGAGGTATGCGCGGCGTTCTCGGCCTCGACGCGTAAAAGCCGGCCGCTCGTCTCCTCCGCGCCCGCCTCGTCCAACTCCGCCGTTACGCTTTCGTACGCCGGGATATCGGCATGCCCGCCGAGGGTGATGCTTTTTAAAAGCATCGGCTCGCGCAGCGACAAAAGCGTGAGCGTATGCTCCCCGGCGCTCAGGTACACAGCCAGGGGCTCGGAGATATAGCCGTTGTTGTCGTAGAGCATGGAAGTCATCCACACGGGCGTCTCAAACGGGGAGGGCTTGATATCGTTGCCCTGGTTGTCCTTCTGCCAGGCGATCAGGGTCACCCCGCTTTGGTCGGTGTACATGGGCAGCTCGGTGTTCGCCCACACGCGGCAGAATTCCACCAGCGCCAGTTCCTTGTACGGCAGCCGCCCGTCCATAAAAAAAGCGCGCTGGATCTCGGCGCTCTTGCCCTCCACGGGATAATAGCTGAGTGAAATATCGTACCAGCCGCTTTCCTGTATATCCACCTGATAGGAGATCAGCGCGTTTTCAGCCGTCAGCACGGCGGTGCCATCCATGCCCTCGTAGTTCGTCATCAGAATGGGGTACAGCGTCACGCCGTCTTCCTCGTAGCGCGAATAACCATTCGCGCCGATGACGATTTCGGCCTGCGCCGCGCCGCCGGGCAGGGACGAAGTATACTCCTCGTAGGTCGGCACGGAAGCGTCGATGGAATTGGTGCTGACGAGCTCGTAATACTCCTCCATCGTTTCGGCGGCAGGCTGGGTTTCGGCGTCCGTATCCACCCGCGTTTCCGCAGCGGGTTCCTCTTGGTCTTCGGCCGGGGTCTCCGGCAGCGGATAATTGTGCAGGTCCGGCAAATCGGCGCGCTTCACAACGGCTTCGTGCGCGTAGACCTTCTGTACCATAGTTTCCTCGGTATACTGCTCCGACAGCGCGTTGAACGCATCGTTAATTACAACGAACTCGCCGCCCCAGGTGCAGAACAGCCCCCACATCGCGCCGTCGCGGACGGCCAGGTCCGGGTCGAACAGGCAGCCGTTTTCAGACATGACGATCAGCTTGCCCCCGGGCGAATACTTCGCGGCTTCCATGAAGCGCGCGGTCTGCGGCGTATACACATGCTCGCCGGGATAGGTGTCCACGCCGATGATATCCACCACGTCGTCGCCCGGATACCAGGCGGCGTCCTCGCCGTTCCACACCCAGATCAGGTTGTTCAGTCCGTGGTAGTTGGTCAGCCTGTCGTACATCGTGCGGTAGAGCTTCAGGTACGCATCGCTGCCCTTGGCGCCCCACCAGAACCAGCCGCCGCTGGCCTCGTGCAGCGGCCGCCAGAGCACCGGCACGCCTGCGGCTTGCAGGCGTTTCAGTTGCACGGCGATCGCGTCGATATCGTCGATCAGCAGCTGATAGCCTTCCGCGTCGCGGCCAGACATGATTTTGTCCAGGTCGATGTTGGTCTGGTCGGTATAAAAGCCCCTGTACCAGATGCCCGTCAGGTATTTTTCGGGCGCGTTCCAGTGCCAGGTCAGGGTGACGATGCCGTTTTGCTCCCAATACTCGATGGCGTAGTCCGTCGCATTGGACGTCGATCCGCGCGCGACGCGCGAAGGGGAGTAATCCATCAAATCCAGCCCGAGCACCGCCGGGTACTGCCCGCCGGTCGCGCGCCAGATGGCCGCGTTTTCGATGCCGTACATGCCGCCGTCGCAGTATTGCCCCGAGAGGATCTTCTCCCCGTAGCTGTCGCACAGGTAATGCACCAAACGCAGCGCGTTATCCGACGCGTTTTTGTTCACGAGCGCGGGCTCGATTGAAAACAGCCCCTCTTTCAGCGGTTCGGCGGGCGATAGGGAAACCGAATCGACCTTCACCCAGCCCCAAAACTTGCGCACGCCGATCACATGCTCCCCTTCCGTCATATACAGACGTTCGAGCACGGCCAGGGTGAAGGCTTTCCCCTCCACGCTGACCGTGCCCATGTCTTCGCCGTCAAGCAGGATGTAGTTCTCCTTATAGCTTCCGTCCGAACTGGCCAGGGATACCGTGAGGTCGTAAAAGCCGTCCTCCGGCACCGAAACGGCGATATCCACGCCGTCGCCGTCGCTCCTCAAGTTTTCCACGTAGCGGATACCGGCCGTGGAGCCGACGGTCGCGCCGCCGGTGCGTACGCCGTCCTCCGCCTCAAAAAGCACCGTATCGGCCTGTGCTAAAGAAATGGCGGACAGGAGCAATGCGGACAGCGCAAACAGGAATGCCGCCCGACGCATCCAAGCCATCCCTTTCACCAAGTAACCACTCGCCTTCGTCCCGGTATTCGTGCACCCCGCAGCGCGCGATATATTAACCAGTTAGCTGAATTATTGCTTTATTGTAAACCTATCATATCACAACTAAATGGTTTTCGTAAAGGCTTTTTTCGTACAAAACGCGAGTTTTTTGATCGCGGCAGAAAACCCGCGCCGACCAGCGCGGGTGGGCAGTGTATGATATATGGATGAACCTGTTATATCACGCCCCGATACGGGAAAGCCTCATACCCGCCTGTTCCGACATCGGCCCTGAAAATGCCGCCGGCGAGGGGTTCCGCGTGCACGTCGGTATCCACGCGGGCGGTGGTGATGTAGAGGGTGTCCAGGGTATCTCCGCCGAAACAGCAGCAGGTGACCCTTGACGCCGGAACGGGCACCATGCCGTAGCACTTCCCTGTGCGCGGGTCGTAACGCCGCACCGCGCTGCCTTCCCACTGCGCAATCCACAGCATGCCTTCGCGGTCGATGGTCATGCCGTCGGGTAAGCCGTATTCACTGGGCACTTCCACGCACACCCTGCCCTCGCCGAGTGCGCCGCGCTCCAGATCGAACGGGAACGCACGAACGGTATGGGTCATCGAATCAATGTAATACAGCATCGCATCATCGGCGCTCCACGCGAGCCCGTTGGAGGTCGTGACGCCTGTGAGCGCGGTACGGATCGTGCCGTCCGTATCCAGGCACCAGAAATAGCCCCTGCCCTTCATGTCGCCCCGCATGATCTGCGTGCCCGCCCAGAACCGGCCGCGCCTGTCGCACTTGCCGTCGTTCATCCGAAGTTTGGGCACCAGCCCTTCCGGCTCCGCGATCCGCTTTACCACACCCTGATCATCCAGCAGATAGTACCCCGTCGCCATCGCCGCGGCAAAGCCGCCGCCCGCCGCGGGCACGACCGCGCCCACCGCCTGCGCCGTGGAGAAATAGCTGTGCTTCATCGTCTCAAGCTCCAGCGTGTGCACCTCGCACCGGATGATGTCCACCCAATTAAGCGTCCGGCCCTCCCCGCGCCACAGCGCGCTCTCCCCCAGCGCCGCCTTTGCGTCCAGTACCAATTCCGCCTCCGGATAAACCTTCATTCAAATACCTCCATGGTTATACCAAATTTCATTATATAACTACTCCGTACCAGTAACGAAAGCCTGCTCAAAATGCCCGAGATACGCGAAAGCAAAAGCGGCAGGAGGCCGAGCTTACTCGTTGCGTAAGTGACGCCGACTGCCGCTTGTAGCTGACAAAGTAGATTGGGTATTTTGGGCGGGCCAAGCCTAGTAATTTAAATACTCAATTTCCAATGCTGGGTCGCAGCCTTCAAACGCCTGCGCCGCAATCCTTTTCTTGGACCGGATCCTGATCGTGCGCAGGGCCTCGTTTCCGTAGAAGGCGTAATCCTCGATGGTATCCACACCCTTAGCGACCAGCTTTTTGAGCGCCGAGCAGCCGTAGAACATGCTGGTCGGGATCACGGTGACGCTGTCGGGCAGGCGGAGTTTCTCAAGCGAGCTGCAGTTTTGCAACAGGTGGCTACCGATGCGGCGGAGCTTGCCGTCCTTGACGAAGGTCAGCTTCTGCAGCGACGAACAGAAACGAAACACGCTGGTGCCCAGCGTTTCCACCTTCGGCGGGACGTCGAAGGTCTGCAGCGTGGTGCACATGGCAAACGCGTACTCGCCGATCTCCCGCAGCTCGGAATTCTCGCTTAGGTGAACGATGCGCAGCGATTCACAGCCGTAAAACACGTACGGACCGATCTCGCGCAGCGTCTCCGGCAGGGTCACTTCCTCCAGTTTGCGGCAGCCGTAGAAGAAGCTGCCGGGCAGTTGCTCCACGCCCTCGGGCAATTGGACGCGGATGATCTTTTCATCGTTGCGGAAGCCGTATTCCCCGAGTTTTTTGAATTCCGCAGCGTTGGCGATGCGCAGTATGCCGTCCTCGCCGCGCTGCGGTACGGCAACGGCTTTGCTTTTTGCCGTATAAGCGTCCTCTTCGCCGGCAGCCGTCGCCTGCGGCCTGGAAACGGGCGAGGCCGCGGGGCGGGTATGCCCGGACGGCGCTGCGCAAACGTCGCCCGGGCCGCCGCCCCGGAGCGTCCTCTCCATTTCCTCCATGAACACGTCTTTGACGTCAAAGCCGCGGTTCTCCAGCACGCAGGTGACCGCGGCGCACATCATAGCCGCGGTGACGGTGGACAGCTGCGAGGAGATCTGGTGCACGCTGTTGGAGTAGTCCCAGAAAATGGATTTTAAAATGTCGTTGATCTCCGTTATGGTCCGGGCGGACGGTTCCGGTTTTTTGGGGGAGGCCTGCGGTTTTGCCGCCGGTTCCGGCTGCGGCTTTGCCGCCGGGTTTGCTGCCTGTGGCGCAAACAACGGACGTTTTTTGAGTAAGGGCTCGCTTTTCGCTTCCACGGGTTCCCGCACCGCGACCGCGGCTGGCCTTTCAACCTTTACGGCAGCCAGCTTGCGTTCGCGCTCGTCAAGCGCCGCGCGCAGCTGCTCCAGGTCTTTTGATTCCCGGCTTAACGCCAGCTCACGTTCTTCCAGCTTATTCGCCAATTCGATGAGCCTGTCAATCTGCGATTGGCGGTTGTTTTTATCGCTCATGTCTCCGACCGCTCCTTTTCATTGTCTATGGCCGTCGGGTGTCGTCAGTCCGTAAAGCAGGATATTCATAAAGATCAAACGCTGCGGAATTATATCCTTCATCAATAGTATAACGCAGGATATGAAGTATCGGCAATACCCAATACTCGGATATGCGGAGACGAAAAACACGGCTTTGGCCGATCATTTCTTGCCTCCGGCCACCAAACACGCTCAAACAATACCAAAAAACCGCCTGAATATAAGCGGGGATTGACAGGCGCCCACACGCTGCGGAGCCGCAACATATCCGCCAATATGCCGGCCTTTGCGGCGAAAGTGTGAGCATTCTGCGAAGAATAACCGAACAAACCGGTTTCAGGGTTGACGAAACGGCGTATACCCCGTATATTCTGGGTGAATCATACGCAATATTATGAAGCGAAAGGTGAGCCTGACTATGAAGGTGAAAAACCGCATCAAACTGGCGCTGGACGTCGTGATGCTCGTCGTGCTGTTGCTGATGTACAAAAAAGACGTATTGGGACTTGGTTTTCACGAGATCGGCGGCATTGCGCTGTGCGGGCTGTTCATCATCCATAAGCTTTTGAGCGGCAAGTGGATACTGGTGGTCACGGGCAAGTTGTTTTCCAAAAAAACCGCCTGGCGCTGCAAGCTGAACTGGCTGATCGACTTCCTGCAATTGTTATGCTTTGCCTATATCCTGGTTTCGGGTATCCTCATAAGCAAAGTGCTGTTTGACGGGGCGCGCGGCGCTTCGGCCTTCAAGACCGCGCACTACGCGGTATCGGCGCTGGCGCTGCTGCTTACCGGCGTGCACATCGGGCTGCACTACGAGTGGATCGTCAAGCGCATGCCGCTGCGCAGACTGCCGCTCCTTGCGCGGCGCATTTCCGCCATTGTGATAAGCGTAGTGATCCTCGGCTTCGGCGTGTATCAAATGACGGCGACCAGCTTCCTTACCTGGATGGGCGAGCTCGGAACCGCCGTTACCCTGTCGCAGCCGCCGGAAGAAGACACGGGCAATCTGGCCGAAGCCGAACCGGCGGCCGGCCTGGAGGAAGAACATGCCGAAGGCGGGCACGGCAGCGGCCCGCGCGACGGCCAGGGCAAGGGCCTTGGCAACGGCAAGGGCGCGGCAGCCGACCTGGAGGTGCATGCCGAATACCTGGGCGACGTCCTGCTCGGATTCCTGAGCATCACCCTGGCGTTCTCCGCGGCCGTCGCCTGGATCGACGGCGCCCAGCGCGCCGCCAAACGCATGAAACTGCTGAAGTGCAACCTTCCCGGGTGACGGGCAAAGGAGAATGATGGGAGCTTCCTACTTTTCTTTTTGATAAAAGAAAAGTAGGCAAAAGAAAACCACATAAGCCAATTATAAAGGCCGCGCATTGCGCAGCCTTTGTTGGTCTTTATTTTCAAATAAAATTTACCCATATCAATACCAATTTATCAATCTCATTCAGCCTGTTCAAAATGCCTGAGATGCTAGGCGACAAGGAGGGATTGGGTCTGAGCTTACTCGTCTGTAAGTGATGCCCGATCCCGACGAATAGGGAGGCGAAGCCGACTAGCGCCCGAAATTCGCAAAGCGAATGAAGCGCGTAGCCTCGCGCAAGCAAAGCGCGGGGCGAGGTCGCAATCAGTTGACACCGCAGATCAGGTATTTTGAGCAGGCTGATATGGTTTAGCATATAAATCCCGCTTTTTATTCCCAAACTTCCGGGCCTGCATGGACCAGCCGATATTGCCCAGGATAAAATACCACTTCCTGGCGGCAGGCGAATGGATAAGGATATGATCTTTCCTGTTCCGGTTCCCCTCCGCGAAATCCGTTTTGATCTGCCGTGCCGCGGCGCGGTACTCTTCCAGTTTCTTTTTGGCGGACCGCAGGGGAACGTTCAGCATCCCGCCGCCGCCGATCATCACCCCAAAGCGGAAACCGGCGCCGATAGCGCTGGCAAACCGGCAGACGACCTGCACGGCTTCCAGGTTGATCTGCGGCTCGGGAAAACCGCAGTTGACGACCGCGTACACGGACATATCCTTTTTCGCTTCGGGATGCGCGTCCAGGTACGCCTTATACATCTGCAAAAAGCGCATGGTGATGCCCGGCAGGCAGAAGATGTACAAGGGGAATATGATCACCAGCGCGTCGGCTGACGCCATCTCTTGGAAGGCTTGTTCCGTATACTTTTTATCCAGCGTTCTGCGCACGCTGATCACACGCGGCTGTGAGCCGTCCTCCTGGAACACCTCGGCGGTGATCTTCGCCAGGAAGTCGGACGCCGCTTTGCCGGGCGCCTTGGGGCTGCCGCTGATGATGACGGTATTCCTGTTCATACCTCTCCCTCCGTTCTGCGCAGGCTGACGGCATCCAGCGCTTTTTCGGTTGCCTGGTCGTCGCCGTCGTAGAAGAGCACCGCGCCGTTGCTGCGGTGCTTTGTGGTGATGTTAACAAACAATTCCCTGTCTTCGTCCGTCAGGCCGTCGCCGTACCCGATCATGACGAACTGCGGGTTTTTTTCATACCGCGCCGGATGCATGGTGGAGCCGTCCGCACGGGCAATGAAAAACGGCAGAATGTTTGGTATCCAGCGATCCAGCGCGTTTTTCATATTCGCGGAAAACTGCCCGAATACCACAGGCGTCAGGTAAACCGCGACGTCGCTGTTCATCATGGCGCGGTTGATGTCCGCCATTGAATCCTTAATCACGCACTCGCCGGGCGTTTTGACCCAGCAGCCGAAGCAGCCCCTGCAGAAATCCAGTTCCTGCGGTGTAAGCCGCTTTTCGGTGATCATAAAACCTTTTTGCCCCAACACGCGTTTGACCAGCTCATCGAGCTTTTCAAGCCGCGGCGTCGCGTATTCGCCGTCCAAGAGTATATACGCCTGCATTGCGTTTCCTCCTCTATGTTAACGTTGTAAACATAGCATAACGCAAGATGTTTACGTTGTCAACATAATATGATATACTTTAACCGGATTCTAATAAAGCATAAAGAGGCAGCGGATGAGCACGCAAAAATACCACCACGGCGACCTGAAAGCCCAATTGATAAGACAGGGCCTGAAACTGCTGGACGCGGAGGGCTACGACGGCTTTTCGCTGCGCAAAGCCGCCAAAGCCTGCGGCGTAAGCCAGACCGCCCCGTACCGGCATTTCAAAAGCAAGGACGATTTGATCTCGGCGATCACAAACCACGCGCTGGACGCCTTCGGCAGGCGGCTGCAGGCCGCCGTGGAGCTTCATCCCGGCGAACCGATGGCGCAGCTGACGGAAATGGGCGTCGCCTACGTCCGCTTTTTTGCCGAAAATCCCGAAACCCTGCGGCTTTTGTTCCTGTCGGACATCCGGCTGCGCAGGCGCTTTGCCGCCGGCGCGTCGCAGCACCGGCACGTGAACGCTTTCGGCGTGCTGCAGGATACGATCACCGGACTTAAGGAGACATATCCCGAACTCCCCTTTTCGCAGGACGAACTGATCCTGTACAGCTGGGGCATGGTGCACGGCATCTCAACCCTGATCGCCGCAGACGAACTGCCAAACAACGAAGAAACGCTTGCACGCGCGGAAAACGTCATCCGGGGCATTTTCGAAATTAAGCAAACCGGCCTGCGCAGGGACTAAGGAAACGGCCTATGCATTACGCCGATTACAAAACCGTGCTTTTAGCCAACAACACCATGAACCTCTACCGCGGCTGCCTGCACGGCTGCATCTACTGCGATTCCAGAAGCGTTTGCTATCAGATCAACCATCCGTTTGAGGACATAGAGGTCAAGCGCAACGCCGACATAATTCTTAACGATCAGCTTCGGCGCAGGCGCAAAAAGGCGATGATCCACACCGGCAGCATGTGCGACCCGTACATCCCGCCGGAGAACGAGCTGCGGCTTACGCGCAAGTGCCTGGAAATCATCGCACGGCACGGCTTCGGGCTGACGATCCTCACCAAATCCGACCGCATCCTCCGCGATATGGATCTGCTGGAGGAAATCAACCGCAGGCAAAAATGCGTGGTGCAGGTCACGCTGACGACCTTTGACGAAGCGCTGTGCAAAAAACTGGAGCCCAACGTATCCGGCACCGCCGCGCGCGTGGAGGTGCTCAAAGAATGCAGAAAACGCGTCATCCCCACCGTGGTCTGGATGACGCCCATCCTGCCCTTCATCAACGATACCGAAGAAAACGTAAAGGGCTTGCTGGACTACTGCATAGCCGCGGGCGTGCACGGCATTTTGCTGTTCGGCATGGGGCTCACCCTGCGCGAGGGCGACCGCGAGTACTTCTACGCCCAGCTCGATCGCCTCTTCCCCGGCCTCAAACAGCGCTATATCAATACCTACGGCCTCTCCTACGAATGCCAAAGCCCCAATAACGGCGCGCTGATGAAGCTCTATACTGAAACCTGCCGGAAACACAACATCCTTTCCGACCCCCACGCCGTGTTTCGCTACCTCGGCGAGCTGCCGCCGGAGCCGCCGCAGCTTTCGATGTTCGATCTGATAGAATAACGAACTCATGGGGATTTCATCCCCAAACCCCTGATCAGGGGCAGTGCCCCTGAACCCCACAAAAAGCCGCGCCGTAGCGCGGCTTTTATGATAGGTCAAGGGCATTAGCCCTTGTCGGGGTCATAGGGGTGAAACCCCTATCGTCTCTCCAAGTTGGATTGCCTGCTCAAAATGCCCGAGATACGCGAAAGCAAAAGCGGCAGGAGGCTGAGCTTACTCGTGGCGTAAGTGATGCCGACTGCCGCTTGTAGCTGACAAAGTAGATTGGGTATTTTCAGCCGGCTGCAAGGCCTTACTTAGATTTGATTGGAAGCCATATGCCCCAGCGCCTATCCGCCCAATCCATCTGATCGCAGGGATACACCTCGATGTTCATGCCGGACGCGAGCTCGTACTGGGTGTTGCTGGGCAGCCATTCGGCATAGATCTGGCGGTTGAGCGTTTGGATATCCTTGCCGGTCGTGCCATCGGTGTGGAACATCGCCCAGGTGTAGGCCGGGATATCGCGCTTCACCATGCCCTCGGGCACGGGCGCGTCCTTTTCGCAGAAGTCGCCGATCAGGTAGGGGAAATCCGTCTTGCTGCCGTCGTCGAAGCAGCAGCCGAGAAGCGGGTTGATCTTTTTCATCAATCCCTTTTGAAAGAACTCCTCCCAGAACTTTGGGATATCCGTTTTCGCGTTCTCCATGGTAAACCTGCGCTCGTAACCCATCACGGTCATCGGGCCTTTTTGTTCGATCTGATAATCCATCGTTTTTCCTCCTTTAAGCGATACGCTGATGACAAGGGGTGCCATGAACATGAGCTTCGCCCGCGGGTGCCTGGCGGCGGACGGCGAGATGCCGTGGAAGCGCAGGAACGCTTTTTGGAAGCTCTCGGGCGTTTCGTAGCCGTACCTGAGCGCGACGTCCAGCACCTTTGCGCCCTGCGCGTGCAGCTCCTCCCCCGCCTGCGACATCCTGCGGCTGCGGATATACTCCGACAGCGTCATCTCCGTCAGTCCCGAAAAGATGCGTTGCAGGTAGAACGGCGAGTACGCGGCGTCCCGCGCGGCCGTTTCGATCGAGAGCTCCGTGCTCGTCAGGTGCTCCTCGATGTAGGAAAGCAGCCGGTTCATCCCGTCGATCCAGTCCATAGCAACCTCCATGTGCACAGCCTATCATGGTATTTCATTCAAAGCCTGTGATTCCGTGCGCTGATTTGTCCGGTATGTTTATAGCATGTTTTTGGTTTCTTCAAGATCAAATTTATACTTCATCTCAATATATCGCCCAATGCCATCAAGCCCTGGAAACAATGTCCTTTCATTTATTCCACAAGTATCTAATTCACGAAGGATAGGTTGCTTTCGATCAACTGGAATATTGAATATAAAGATGATTTCATTCGGATTATCAGACAGAATTTTTGTTGCTTCGTTTTTATAAGAGTGTAAATAGTTTTCTTCTGTGAAAAAGGAATCTAGTGGCTTTTGCGAATTACCCCACACCATAAAGTAACTAGATTGTGCACTCATACGAACATCTAAATAATACGGTTTATATAGAATTGGATAATCAATAACCTTATCACCTCTGATTAACTTCTCGATAGTTTCACTAATTGTTAATCCGCTTTTTTGCAACATACTTTGATTCCCTTGTGTCTTTCCATTAACAAACTTGTTATAGTTTCTTGTATATAACATCCATACAACTGCATCTTTTCCTCCAAGACTCTCATCTCTATAATCAAATTTATCATATCTACATGCGAAGTATAAGGCGACTAGTGGGTTTTCTGTCCAATCTAGAAATCTTGTGGGTACACCATAGTGTTGTGCATACTCCGCCCATCTATATAAATTTTGGGTTGGATCTTCCTTGCAGACCGTCCGAAAACTCAGAAAAGAATAGGCTAAAAGAGAGGGAAGCGTTATAATATAAGCAGGATAAACGTCTAGGAGAAA
>JAFGGL010000051.1 GCA_016930575.1 Clostridiales bacterium
GTAAATAACAAGTAAAATCTGGTGGGTTCAAATTCAACGATTTGACTTTGGGTGGGTGCATTTTATCAAATCATTGTACCTTTGCCATCGTCGTCGCGGACTACATATCGTTCGCGGCGATTTTCTATAAAAATCACCTCTCATTCATTCCGCCGCTCCTCCTGTTCGTTAGCCCACTCGCTTTTATTATCGTACAGCTCCCTTACTCGGTCAGTGTACTCTGTAAAGCTCCCATTCTCGGTTCGCTTTGCGCTATACGCAAGCCGCACACAGGCGGCACGATCTCCTTGAATGCCCGAAACATGTTTCCCTGCGCGTAGGCGGGGGAACGCTATACGGATTTCGCTTAGTTCGCGGCAACGCGTTTTGCGATCTACACATAGTTTTCGGCAACGCTTTTTTATGATTCCTTTCATGCATTATATCGTTTTGGTGATCGCCGTTGAAACGCAGGCATATTAAGCGGCGTACAATGTTTTATACGCCGCTTTCATTATATGTTGAAAGACCCGCCTGATGCCGACCGTGCAGTTAATTGAGGGCGTCTGCGGGGATGAACCCCCGTGCGGTCTTTCCGTTGACCGTCGTTTCCACATAGGCCCAGCGGTAGGGCCCGCTGTTATATGCGGTGAGGAAGGTCACGGTATCCCCATACAACAGCTGCTTGAGTTCGGAACTGGCATAGTCGGGGTCGTCGGTCAGCGTCACGGACCGTGTGCACTTTTTTCTTGTATATTCAAAATTCAGCGTCGGGGCGTAGATATAATTCCCAATACTGCTCTTGTGGATATAGCCGACACTGACGCTGGAGCCGATCGCGTTTACAAGACGTATCAGCAACCAGTTGCCGTCCCAGCCGGCAACGGTGATGATGGGCCGCAAAGCGTACTGGGTATACAAGCCGCGCCCGATGCTGTATGCGAAGTAACTCGGCGCAGTGTATAGGGTCGCCGAATTATCGGTATCGAGGTCCATCGACACAAAATTCAAAGCCGATGAGGAGCCCTCGCCGATCACGTCTCTCCAGTTCAGGCCGCCTTCGTTCAGATTGCCCGAATCTCGCATGACCTGCCGTACGGCCTTGATCGTATCGTAGTTCCGCCACTCCAGCCAGGTCAGTTTGTCGTAGACCTGCGTCTGATTGTCCGGGTTCGTGTTGGCTGTATACCACGAGCGCTGTACGAAGTATTTCTTATAATTGCCTTCTTCGAAAACGTAGCCGTACCGGGCGAATATCTCGTGGAAGATATAGCCGAGTGTTTCATAATCCCATTTCCATAGTTCGTTTTCTGTCAATCGCCGGGAATTGCTGTCCTCGATCAGGTATTCTCTGCCCGCCGCTGCCAAGGACGACGCCAGGAAGCAAACCAGAATGACGAAAAGTATAAAGCCTCGTTTGAACATCGTTTTTGTCTCCTTTTTATTTCATTTATTTTTTGACGCTTTGCCCAATGCAACGGCTGCGTATTCGGGGCGCAACGGCAATACGACAGATCCTGTATACTTTTCAATACGATTGAGACCGTTTTTTTCTTCCCGGTTTGGGTGAAGGGACTTGACAATTAGAGTTTCGTCCGATACTCCTGTTTTTCTATGAACTCGATCAGTTGGTCGATCGTCATGGGGTGGGAGAAGTAGAACCCCTGCACGCCCTGGATGCCGAGTTTTTTCAGGTATTGGATCTGCTCCGGTGTTTCCACGCCCTCCACGATCATCTTCAGCCCCTGGTCGATGAACATCTTCACGAAGGCTTCGATGATTACCCGCTCCTTGCGGTTGGTGGTATCCACCGGCACGAAGGTGCGGTCGATCTTCACCTTCAGGTTCTCAAAGCTGCGGATGAAGGCGACGTTTGAATTGCCCGTGCCGAAATCGTCGATGGCGAAGATGATGTTATGCTTGTACAGCTCGCGGATGCGCTCCTGCGAGTTCTGGTTGAAGACGATATTTTCCAGCAGTTCCAGCACGATGTAGGTCTTTTCTTCCTCCGTCAGGCGGATCAGGGTGGTCGGCTGCTCCTTGATCAGGCTGTTGAAGGTTTGCTGGCAGCAGTTGATGGAGATGAAGGCGTTTTTAAGCAACGGATACTTCTCCATTCGTTTGCGGTCTTCGCGCACGATCAGGAATACGTTTTCATCCAGCATCTGCCCGAGCTGGTAGTGGAGCACCTCGTCAATGAACATCGAGGGCGGCAAAACCTGGCCCTGGCTCTTCCAGCGGGACAGCGCTTCGATGCCCAGCAGCGTGCCGTCCTGGATGTTGATGATCGGCTGGTAATAATTGACGAATTCATGGCTGCGAATGGCCTGGCGGAGGGTGGACTTCGCGTAGCGGTTTTCCGCGAATAAATCGGTGAACCGCATCCTGTCAAAGACGAAGAACAGCCGCAGCATCAGCCAATACAGCAGGAGGATGCCGACCCAAGCCGAAAGCTGGATCTCCCAGGAGGCGAGCAGGTGGTAGAAGAAGGAAAACCGCAAATCGTTCTGATAGGGCGATTGGCTGTCGTAATACAACAGGAAACCCAGTTGCTTTGCCGAGGCCGCGGCCAGGAAATAGTCCTTGCTGCGTTCGTAGATATTGGAAAATAAGGTGTAGGAGCACAACTTGTTGTCGTGAATAAAGAAGCCGGTGCTTTCCGCCATATCGACATCGGGGAAGAAATCATAGATCGTCCGGCTGTACCGTGTGGAGCCCTCGTCATAGCAGAAGCCGAAATTGTTGTTATCGTCCGCGTCGTTGTACAGGTAGCCGTTTTCGTTGAACATCAGGATACGGCAACCCTCTGTGTTCAGGAAATCGCGGATATCATCCAGTTTTTCGCGCATCAGGAAATTGATTACAAGGTAGCCGAAACGCTGTTCGTTGATATCGACAGGGGAGCTGATGCGCAGCGTCGGCTTTGCCAGCCCCGTTTCCGGGTTGATGTCGATCACGCCGTTGTCGATGTTCAGGTCCAGCGCGGAAAACAGGAATTGATGCCGGCCGAGCACCCGCGTCTCCTGATAGAAATAGCGATCCGATTTATCCTGCAGGTCTTCTTCCGCTACCACATAGGGAGCGCCGTCACCCTGGTTCAGCCGCAGGATTTCCATGCCGTTCAGGTCCAGTATCTGCAGCTTGTCGATGATGGGATACTCGAGCATATTGCTCATGAACATGTCTTCAAAATCCGTCTCCGGATCGCCTCTGGCTGCCAGCGCCAGGTAGTCGGATTCTATTGTGCGTACGATGGAGGTCATATAAGACACATAGTCGCGGTAATCAAGCATCGCGGAAACGATCTCGTCCTGCTGCTGGTGCATGAGGGTATGTTTTTTTACATTGAAATAACTGAAGCTGATCAGCAGCGAAGAGAGGATGATCACTACGAGTGGAATCGGCAAAAAGCGAAGGAACGCTTGCTTGAGCGCCTTCTTTTCGCTGGCGTCCGTTTTCATAAAACTCATTCAAAGGACTTCCAATCGGATCATGAATGCAATAGAAACGGCGGTTTTCGCATGTTCAGCCTTAAAAACGGGCTATTGTTCATCTTCTCTGATATTTATTGTAGCCTATTTGATAATTCTTTGCAAGGTGCTCCTAAATATAGGAACTGTTTCCAATTTTTGTTGACATGCGGCCGGAACCGTCGTATGATGAATGTTAGTAAGTACTTACTAACATCCGGGGGAGGACGCAGCATGGGAACGGAAGAGAGGATCATACTCGCCGCACTCAGGCAGTTTAAGGAAAACGGCTTCGTAGCTGCCACCACCAAAGCGATCGCCGCGGAAGCAGGCGTCGCCGAGGTGACGCTCTTTCGGTGCTTCGGCGATAAACAAACGCTGTTTATCAAAACCGCGGCGTACATCGGCGAGAAATTCGGGCTGACGAACATCCCCGCCGGCGCGACGGGTAATTTCCGGCAGGATATGCTCAGTATCTGCCAAAACCTGCTGCGCCACTTCATCCGTGTGAACGGATTGATCCGTATGCTGATCTTCGAGGCGCAGAAATACGAGGACACATTCCTTGCGCTTACGGACATCCGCCAAAAGGCGATCGGAAATATCCGGCAGGTTGTTGAGAAATACCCGGAGCACGGCGGCGGAAGGTGTATGCCCGCATGCCTGGATTGGCTGATGAGCTCGCTGATCGGCGCAAGCCTGAGCTACGGCCTGTTCCATGAAAAAGACGATGTGAGTGCGTTTGTGTTATCCCGGGCCGGGATGATCGCCGATGCGTTTATCGGGCAGATAGAAGCATTAAAGGAGTGATACGATGGAAATTACCGTGGACAACGTATCCAAAGGTTTTTCGGGGAAACCGGTCTTAAACGGCATATCGTTTGAGACGAACGGCGGAAGCATTCTGTGCCTGCTGGGGCCGTCCGGTGCGGGGAAGACCACGCTGATCCGGCTGATTTTGGGCGCGATACCCGCCGACGGCGGGAACATAGAGATCGCGGGCAGGAAAGTACCCGACCTCGGCGTTTTGCAGGATATCGGCTACATGCCGCAAAACGATGCGCTGTACGAAGACCTGTCGGGGGAGGACAATCTGAAATTCTACGGTTCGCTATTCAGGATGGACAAAAAGCGAAAGAAAGAGCGCATCGGGGACGTGCTGAAACTCCTGGACCTGATGGAGGACAGGAAGAAGCTGGTGCGTTATTATTCCGGCGGCATGAAAAAGCGGCTGTCGCTGGCCACAGCGCTGTTGAACGAGCCGAAACTGCTGTTGCTTGACGAGCCGACCGTCGGCATCGACCCGGTGCTCAAGCGCACCGTATGGGACCGCTTTGCGGCGATGAAGCACAAAGGCATCACGCTGATCATCTCCACCCACGTGATGGACGAGGTGACCGAGTGCGACACGGCAGCGCTGTTATACGGCGGGAAGCTAATACGATACGGCGCGGTGAAGAAGCTGATCGCCTCCACCGATACGGGGCGTATCGAAGAATTGTTTTTCAAGGCCGCGGAAGGGACGGTGCAATAGCATGAAAGGGATAGCCATCCGCGTGATGCGGCAGATGCGGGGCGACAAGCGCACGCTTGCGCTCATTCTGTTCGCGCCGATCCTTTTGTTTACGCTGATCTATTTTCTGCTGGGGGATTCCAGCTATGTGCCCACCATCGCGGTGGACGAAAGAGCCATCCCCGCGCAGGTGATATCGGCGCTTGAGGACCAGGGCGCAAACGTCATCGACCTTGGCACGCTGACCTACGACAACGAGGAGCAGCTATTGATCGACGACAAATCCATCGATATGGTGATCGTGCGAAGCGGTACGGCCATCGATACCTATATCCTGGAAGGCACGGTCAAAAGCGCGCAGGCCGTCAAGGCCCTGCAGGCCGCTATCCAGTCCGTTTCGCAGCAGATGTTTACCATGGAAAGCCACGTGGTGTATAACGAGGGCGCGAGTTCGTTTGAGTCGATGGGCTTTGTGTACCTGTCGTTCCTCACGTTCTTTTTCGTGTTCGTCATCTCGGGGATGACGCTGGTGCGCGAACGCACGGGCGGCACGCTGGAACGGCTTTTGATGACGCCCGTCAAGCGCTGGCAGGTGATGTGCGGCTACACGATGGGCTACGGCTTTTTCGCCGCGATCCAAACGGTACTGGTCGTGGTATATGTGCTGTATGTGCTGGCGCTGCCCTGTGCGGGCAGCGTGGGACTGATCTTTTTGGTGATGCTTGTAAACGCGATGGTCGCGGTGCTGTTCGGCGCGATGGCGTCCATCGTCGCGGCGTCCGAAATGCAGCTGGCGCAGATGATCCCCGTGCTGGTCGTGCCCCAGGTGTTCTTCTGCGGGCTGATCCCGCTGGAGACCATCCCCTTCGGCCTGGGGAACATCGCCTATATTACGCCGGTGTACTACGCCGCCGAAGCCATCCGCCGCGTGATGGTCGAGGGCGCGGATTTTTCCGGCGTCTGGCTGCATACGCTGGCGCTGGCCGTTTTCGGTTTTGTGCTGCTGACCGTGAACACGTTAGCGCTGAAGAAGTTCCGTACATTGTAACGGTGCCTGCTATTTATTCATGATCTCCATATAGAACTCGTCGTATTCCTCTTCCTGCCCGGCGCAGTCGCCGAGATGCCGCGCAATCGCAAACGCGAAATCCACAAAGGCGTGCCCCTGCGCGGTGATGACGTTGCCGTCGGTCACTACGCGCTCGTCCGCGTAATTCCCGCGCGGGAAGGGATCGGGCACGCCCAGTTTTTGGACGTCCTCCGGCGTGCAGGAGGTGGTGTAGCGGTGCGAATCAAGCAATCCTGTGTGTGCCAGGTACTGCGGCGCGTAGCAGATGGCCGCCAGCAGCACGCCGTGCTTATGCAGCGCTTGGATGAAAGCGTTCAGCCGTTCATTCGGTTCGCGCAGTTCTCCGCCGGGCATGATGAACGCCTCAATGTTCTTACGCTCCGCCGCTTCCTCCAGTGTGAGTTCGGCGGTGTACATAAGCCCGCTCTGCGCCCTGACCGGCTCGTGCGAATACCCGACGGTCATGATCTGCCTGTCCTTCTTGTCGTTGAGTAGATGCAGCGCCAATACGGCCTCAAAATCCGCGCATTTCTCGGGGACGAAGCATAGGATGGTTCTCATAGCGTTTACCTCTTTTTATTCGCAGGCGATGCCTGTGTGCCTTTGTTGTGTTTATAATACCATAGCCGCTGGAAAAATTATATACAGAGAAAAAACGCCCCTCTTTCGCGGGGCGTTTTTTGTGAGTGGAGACGATCAGGCGGATTTCCGGTTTATATTGCCGACTCTGACTACTCTGTCGTAGTTCTCCGCGACCTTCTGCCACGAGATCACGTTGAAAAGCGCCTTGAGGTATTCGGTGCGGAGGTTTTTGTACTTCAGATAGTACGCGTGCTCCCATACGTCGATGCCGAGGATCGGCGTCGTGCCGTCGCCCTGCATCAGGGGATTATCCTGGTTGGGGGTAGAGGAGAGGATAAGCTTGTTGTCCTTGTCAACGGATAGCCAGGCCCAGCCGGAGCCGAAGCGCCCGGCGGCCAGTGCGGTGATCTTATCCCGGAACGTGTCGAAATCCCCGAAAGTGTTGGTGATGACCGATCTGAACGCGCCGTCCGGCTGCCCGCCACCGTCGGGGCTCAGCGCGCCGAAGTACAGGTTGTGGTTGTAAAACCCGCCGCCGTTGTTGCGGATGGCCGCGCGAAGGGCTTCGTCCTCAATGCTGTCCAGGTTGGAAAGCAGTTCGGTGATCTCCCGGTCGCCGACGCCGGCCTTCTGCGCTGCGTCGTTCAGGTTTTTGGTATATCCGGCGTGGTGCTTGGTGTAGTGCGTCTCCATGGTTAAGGCGTCGATATGTGGTTCCAATGCGCTGAACGCATAGGGTAGCTGGATCTGCGTATACATGAGAATTCTCCTTTTTTCACGTGTCGGTTGAACGAAATTGGCCGATAGCCCGCTGCATGGCAGCTGTTCTATCTATATAGTTTATACCGGGAAACGGGGTATTTGAAACCTGTTTCGCGCATGCCGCAGGCTTTACGCGGCCTTGATTTCGTGCTACGATTTGCGTGAAAATGCCAATCAGCGCAACCTTCTTAGTCCTTTGATCATCCTATATGAGTAGAATCGATTTTACGTTCACCAGCAGCATCAAATGGAGAGATGATATGACGCAAGAGGAGTTTGCCCGTCGCATTGTGGCGATGCAGGACACGCTGTACCGCGTGTCCACCACCATTCTGCCGCAGCTGTGCGACCGGGAAGACGCGGTACAGGAAGCCATCGAAAAAGCGTGGCGAAAACAGGGGAAACTCAGGGATGACCGCGCCGTGCGCGCGTGGGTGATCCGCATCCTCGTCAACGAGTGTTACGCTCTGCTCCGCCGCCGCAGACACGAGACGCTTTCCGATACCCTGCCCGAGCGGGAAACGGCGCCCGGCGCCAGTCCCGATCTTTACGAATTATTCACCTCCCTTAATGAAAAATATCGTTTGCCGATGGTGCTGTATTACGTAGAAGGCTATTCCGTGGAGGAGTGCGCCCGGATGCTTAAAATGCCGCAGGGAACGTTTAAATCGCGGCTGCACCGGGGACGGCTGCTCCTCAGGGATACGCCGGAGATGGAGGAGGTACGCGCATGAACAAAAACGATCTGCAAACAATGTACGGCGCAACGCCCGACAGTTTCACCCGCCGCGTCGCCTTCGCCCTGAAAAAAACGGAGGAAAAACCAATGAAACATACCATGCGAACGGTGCTCATCGCTGCCGCGATCATCGTGCTGCTTACGGCGGCGGCCTACGCGGTGTTTTCATCGCAGGTGGCGGAACTGTTCGGAACCATGTACGGAGACGATACCAAGAGCTGGCTTGAAGAAGGCAGCGTAGCGACGACTGACCAAACCTATACCCTTGGCGACATCGTGTATACCCTGGACGAAGTGGTCTACCGCAACAACGGCCTGTACGGCGTGGGCACCATCCGCGCCAAAGAGGGCAGCGACGTGGTCATCATGATGAACGACCAGCTGTTAAGCGATCCCTACGGCTATGATATCCACGGCGGAATCGGCAGGCCCGAAACCGCGCCCGAGGGCACGAAAACCGTCGCCGACGTCGCCAAGGAAAAAGGCGGCAAGGTTCTCCTGGCCTGCATACGCCTGAGCAAAATCGGCGTGGACGGCGGCGAACTGCTGGAGCCCGGCAGTGCCGGCTATTCGTGGGCGCAGCAGCGGGACGGCAGCTTCCTGTACACCTTCGAGGTTTCGGACGGCGTGGTTGTGGACGAAGGAACAACCTATCAAATCGAGATGCACTCGTACTTCTTTGATACCGACGCGGACGGCAATCTGATACAGGATACAAAACAGGTCGGCGATTGGCTGGTTACCATTCAACCCGAACCCATCAGCGAGCAGACGGGGGAACCGGCTGCCGATACGGAGACGCCCGCGCAGACTATCGGCGACGTGGAGCTGATCGTGCCCGAGGAATACACTGAAACCGGCACGCTGCCCGTTTACAACGCGATCACGCGCGACTTCGGCGAGAATTTGCAGCCCGAACTCTTTAACCAGTCCGGCGTAGCGCAGACCGACGGAACTCTCATTATCTTCAACGACGAAGCGCAGCTTAACTGGTCGCCCGAAACGCTGTTCTACGGCGAATACAAAGGCACGTATAACGGCAACTACAGAAAGCCCGAACGCGAACCCATGATTCTGGCTTTGAAAACCCTCAGCAATGCCGCTTCCGATCTGGCGGGACATGCGTATAACAACTGGCCGGACGAGGGTGCGTGCTGGGAAGGCGTCACGCTTGAGAAAACAACGCTTGCCGGCATTACGCTGGATTCGGCCAAGGCGAAGCTCGAAGCGCTGCTTGAAACGCTGAACGTGGAAGGCTATACCTGCGACTACGCGCTGGATATGGATATCGAGCGTATCCGGAGCATGGGCGAAACGTGGAACCGGATTCTGGAGGAAAACCAATGGAATTCGGCGGTTCTGGATTACTCGCTTGCCGCGGAGGAAAACGAGGGCTTCTACCTGCACTATACAAACGGCGTCAAATCGGACGGCAACCGTTTCGACATCTATGCCTATGTAACGCAAAAGGGTATCGCATACCTGCAGCTGCGCGACCTGTACATCCGGGGCGATGTGGTGTCGACGCCGGAAACGCTGGTTTCACCGGAATCGGTCATGGCTGCCCTGCCTGTGGAAATGACGGACTCGCGCTTTTCCGACATGACGCTTGACCACATCGTAAGCATCGAGCTGACCTACGCGCCCGCCCGTGCCGCCGATAAAACCGACGGAATGGTATTCACGCCCGCGTGGTATGTGATCTACCGGGACAACGAAGGCGCGGAGTATGACTACGACTCCTACGCCATCTTCAACGCCGTGGACGGCGCGATGCTGTACGCGATGTTCCAATAAGCCTGCAGAATAAGTCAAAAAGAAGAACCCGCTTTTCGGAGGGAAAGCGGGTTCTTCGAATAAATCGTAAGAAATAAGAAACGGCAGGCTGCGTGAACCGTACGGTTCACGCAGCTTGCTGGCTGGGGTAGCAGGATTTGAACCTACGATGCGGGAGTCAAAGTCCCGTGCCTTACCGCTTGGCTATACCCCAATAAAAAAATGGGGTGGGTAGTGGGATTCGAACCCACGACTTCCAGATCCACAATCTGGCGTTCTAACCGACTGAACCATACCCACCACATGGCAC
>JAFGGL010000052.1 GCA_016930575.1 Clostridiales bacterium
CCGCTTATTCATTCCGTCGCTCCTCCTCCTGCTTCAAAGCAAGCTTTGAAGCGTGTATACGGAGTAGGACGAAAGCACGAAAGACGAAGCGCGATTGCGGACTTCGCTTTGTTCGCGGCTATGCTATTCGCCCAATTGCATTTATGTCAACAAAATACTCACAATCTCGTGCGCGTTGAGCGATACGCAACAGGCTTTGCCATCCGGCATTTCAAGGAAGGCTTCTTTGGGTTCTTCGCCGCGGTTGAGGAAAACGGCCGCGATGCTGCCGTCCGGGTTTTGAAGCGCCGCCGCCTCAAGCGTATCGGTGTAGCGGGAGAGGCCGATGCGCACAGCGCCCGGGTGGATATAGCGGCTGAAGTGCCCGATGTAGTAGTAGGACGCCTTGCGCTCCACCCCGCCCGAGGCGGTTGCCATCAGCGGCGCCTGGCAGAAGTTGTGCTTATGATTGGGGCCGCCTTGCGCGTCTAAAAGCAGGTTCCAGTCGATAATCCCGTGCGCACCGGCGTTCAGGTTGCCCAGAATGTCGTGGGCGTACATTTCGGCATTTTCGGTCTCGCCCGCCTGCGAGTACCGGCTGAACTCCACGCAGCCTTCGGTGAAGATAAGCTCCAGTTCCGGAAAGCGCTGCGCCGTCATGGCGACGTTCTCGAAATGGTCGCCGGTGTACCAGTGGAAGGCGACGCCCGTAACGTATTGCTTTGCTTGCCCATCGGCAAGGGTCTCCGTCACCCGCCGCAACATGCGTTCTTTATTGTGGTCCCACACCAGCAGCCGCACGTCCCTGAGATTCGCCCGCTCCAGGGCGGGGCCGAGAAAGCCGCTTACGAACCGCCCTTCCTCGCGGGCGGTATACAGGCAGCTGTCCCAGAGCTGCCTGGCTTCCGGCTCGTTTTGCACGGTGATCATAGTTACGCAGGCGCCGGCGGCACGGTACCGCTTTACGTATTCGGCGATGCAGCGCGCCCAGCGGTCCGCGTACTTCATAAGAAGCTTACCGCCGTTGTTCATTTCGCCGTTGCTTTTCATGAACGCGGGCGGGCTCCAGGGGGAGAGCAGCAGCCCGATCTCCCGCCCGGCGATTTCCTGCGCCTTCAAGATCATCGGCAGGATGTATTTTTCGTCCCGCTCCATGGAGAAGCTGTTCAACGCATCGTCGTGGGGATCGTCCACGCAGGCGTAATTGCCCAGGGCGAAATCGCAGCTCCCCATGTGCGCGCGTCCCAGCGTATAGCGTAAGCCTTCCTCGCCGAAATACGCCTGCATGCATTCGTCCCGCGCGGCGGGCGCGAGCTTCAGCCAGGTATCGCCCGCGGCCTCGGTAAACGCGCCGCCGAAGCCCTGAACCGTCTGATACCGCACGTCGGGATACAGGCTGATCAAACGGCTGTGATCCGCCTTTTTCGTCTCCGGCGTAAAGGGCTGCCAATAAATGCCGTCCTTGATGTTCGTACGGATCGCGTTGAAGTTCATATCGTGCCGCTCCTTGTGTGTTTTACTCGGTTTGCGGGTTTACACTGCGCGGCATCCAGCCCGCCTCGATCGCCTTGCGGATGTCCCAGCCCGGAGGCCCGCCGATGAGTTTGTAGCTCCAGAAGAACCACCCGTCGGCCTGCTCGAAAACGCGCAGCTGGCAGGCCGCGCTGGCCCGCATGGCGGCGTCCCGCATCAGGGGCGTCTCCCCGTCGCCAAAGGCGCTTTCAGGATAGGCAAAACTCCATTCCCCGATAATCACGGGATAGTACTTCCGCATTTCCCGGATGCTTTGCTGAAATTCCTTCAACGAGGTATCCAGCACGGTTTCAAAGGCGTCCGTCCCTTTCTCAAACGTATTGAAAACCACGTACATATGCGTGTCCAAAATCAGATTCTTGTATTCCTCCGGCGGGAACACTTCCTTCCACAAACGCAGCCGGAACCCGTCGTGAAATACCAGCGGGACGTCCTCCCCCAGAACGGCCCGCAGGTCGCGGTAGCAATCCTTGTAAAAGCGGATCAGCACGTCGTCGGGCACGCCGCAGGAGCCTTTGGCCCGTTCCGTATCATGGGGCGGATAACGGCCCGCCTTGACCATGTCCGCAAACATATCGGGCCGGGTGGGTTCGTTGACGAACTGCAGGCCGTAGAGTGCGGGATGGCCCTTGTAGCGCTGCGCAAGGCGGCGGAGCACCCGGCGGGTGTGCAAAAGGTTTTCTTCCTTCAGGTGCCACTTGCATACGCCGCAGATGCCGCCGTTGTCAAACCCGTTTTGCCCGTCCCTGACGGTATGCAGGTCGATAAGGATCAAAAGCCCCGTTTCCTTTGCCCATTCGAAGGCCTTGTCCAGGTATTCGGCGCAGCCCACAAACGGCGGGCAATCGTCGAAAATAAAGTGCGGCACGGGGATGCGCAGGGCGTTGAAACCGCGGGAAGCCAGGTACTCAAAATCCGCCCTGGTGATATAGCTGTCCCGGTGTTCCTTGAACCGCTGAAAGCGCGCCTCGCCCAGCTGGTTGCACAGCTCGGTCTCGTCCTCTGCCGTGGTATCGCGGAACAGCTCCTCATGCATCCATTTTTCAAGTACCAGCCAATTTCCCAGGTTGATCCCTCGTAGTTCAGCCATGGCAACCTCCCGAAGTCGCAGCCTGACGCTGCGTTTTTGCAATATCAATCTCCGTCCCCCGCACACACCTGCGGCGGCTGGAGAGGTAAATTTCTTTCTTTAAGGCGAAATCCGCCTGCTGTTATAGTTCGCCCTCATAGCGGATGCTGACGGATTCGCGCACCACGAGTTTCGTGTCGATATACAAAAGCTTCCCCTGCGCCTTGGGTTTCATCAGGCGCAGCACTTCCAAAACGGCCTGCCGACCCATGTCCTCCAGGGAATAGCGGATGGTTGCCAGCGGCGGGGCGCACTGCAGCGCGTATTCGTTGTCGTCAAAGCCGAGCACGCTGATGTCCCTGGGCACGTTCAGCCCGATGTCGCAAAGCGCCCTGACGACGCCCTTGGCCATCACGTCGTTTGCGCAGAATACCGCGTCGGGCCTTGCCTTGTCGTTTGCAAAGCGGCCGCCTGTTGCGCTGCCCCGGATGATGGAATACGCGGCGTCCTCCTGAAAATATCCCTGGAACATGTAGTCCGGATCAATGGGAAGGCGCAGCTTTTTCATGCCTCGCATGAACGCGTCGTGGCGCATCACGCTGTCGTAGTTGCCCGTGCCGCCCATGAATGCGATGCGGGTATGCCCCGTATGCTTAAGGTATTCCAGCCCCTGCATGATGCCCTTAAAGTTGTTGATGAGCACGCCGGACATCAGTTTGCCCGGCACTTCCTTATCCATAAACACATAGGGCACCTTCCGCTGGGCCAGCAGCGGCAGGTCTTCCTCCGCCAGTTTCTCGTGCAGGATGACGGCCCCGTCGAAATTTGAGGACAGGATGGACGCCACCAGCTTGCGGGACGTATCGGCCTTGGAGATATAAACGAACATATCGTAGCCGTTCTCCCTGCAGGCGCCGTACATGGATTGCAGCATGCCCGTGTAGAAGGACGCGTTGAAGTTGGGGTAGAAAACGGCGATGGCGTTTGTTTTGGCGGTCTTCATCAGCCGCGCGTTGATATTGGGGAAATACCCCAGTTCCTGCACGGCTTTGAGCACCTTCTCCCGGGTGGCCTCGCTAATGTTGGGCTGCCCGTTGAGCGCGTTTGACACCGTGGCGATGGATACGCCCGCGCGTTTGGATACATCCCGGATGGACGCCATAGGAACACCTCCTGCCGTGAGATATTCTGGATTAACCTATCGTATCATATGCGACTTTGCGTAACAAGATACGGGGACGCTTGTCCGGCGGGGCCGGGGGAAGGAACGGATCCCTCCCCCGGCCTTTTGGTTTACAGGCCCAGCGACTCCTTGTATGCGGTCATCTGGCGCTGGAGTTCGTCAAACAACGTCTGGATGCCTGCCTTGTCCAGTGCCTCGCGCAGCTGGTCGACAGCCGCTTGGGGATCGGCCACCTTGCCGAACTGGATGGCGGGCGAGTAGCGGTTCACGGCTTCGGTGACGGCGGTCAGTTCGGCTGTTACGGCCGATGAGTCAAACACGAAATTGGCATAGGGATTGGATACGGAGATGGGGTCCAGGCGATCGGCGAACATCGCGGCCTTGCCCGCCCAGTCGTCCACGTGGGGGAGTTTGCGCAGGTACTTGTCTTCCCGCACGCCCCAGGCGTCGGACCAGTAGGTGTCCGTGGCGGTATCGAAGTCCGCGGGCTCCTCGCGCTTGCCTTCGGCGTTGAGCACGTACTGCACGCCTTCAAGCCCATAGTTGAGAAGCGTATGGATCTCTTCGTCTTCCTTGAGCAGGTCCAGCACCATCAGCGCGCGTTCGGGATTCTTGGATTTGGCGCTGACCGCGACGACGTCCTGCAGGAAGCTTTCCCTGACGATGTAGCCGCTCAGGTCGCTCCACAGGAAGATCTTCAGATCCGCGCCGGGCTGGTTTTCTTCCCTTTCGATCTCGGTGACCAGGCCGGTGTAGGTCGCCACGTGATGCTGATCGGCGGACGACAGGCCGGCCTTGAGCAGGGCGCGGGCGTCATTGGCGGAGTTCATGACGTCGGTCGGCCAGAAGCCCATATCGGCCCATTCTTTCATCAGTACGGCGAAGTCCACGAACCAGTCCTCGGTCAGGGGCTGGCAGAGGGTGTAGGGATCCTCCAGGGACACGCCCTGGATGCTCGGGAACTGGCCGATCGACAGGCCGTTGATGTCCAGGTGCGGAGCGTAGGCGGCTTCGTACATGTTGAACAGCTGCAGGTCGCCCACGCCGCCCTTGGTGTTCCAGGGCACAACGCCCTCGGGCCCGTAGACTTCCGCGACCTTCGCCCAGTAGGCTTGAAGGCCTTCGATGGTCTTGATCTCATCCATGCCGAATTCCTTGAGCCAGTCGCCGCGGTACATCATACCGTGGTTGGAATACTGGGCGTAGTGGTTGCCCGGCACGCAGATGATTCCGCCGCCGTACTTGCACATGTTCCATTCGTTTGCCGTGGTATTGGCGTAGATGTTAGGCGCGTACTTGGGCAGAAGCTCGGTAATGTCCATAAAGGCGCCTTTACCGGCGTTCTCCCACAGGCCCAGCCACGCGGCGGAGGTTGTGATCAGATCCATATCCTCGCCTGTGGCCAGCATTAGGTTGTACACGGTGGACCAGTCCGTCCAGGATACGCGCTGCCAGTTCAGGGTGGTGTTGATCTTTGCGGCGAGGATCTCGTTGATCTTCTCCAGAACCAGGGCTTCGCCGGCGGGCGGGTCGCCAAAGACCTGGAAGTTGATCACGACGGGCTCGCTCAGGTCGACGTCTGTAGCGAAAGGCAGACTTTCATCGGCGCAGGCGCCGAACGCAGGCAGTGCTAAGATAAGCACAAGCAGCAGGGCAACGATGGTTTTCTTCATGTTCTCTTCCTCCTCGTATATTTGCACAGGCTTCAGGCCCGTGAGATTCACCCCTTTACGGCGCCGATGGTAATGCCCTTGATAAAATAGCGCTGCACGAACGGATAAAACAGCAGCACAGGGCCGGTGGTGATCATGGCGCAGGCCATCTTCATGGTTTCCAGCGGCACGTCCGCGGTACGGATATGGGACGCGGCGGCGGAATTCTTGATATAATCCTGCTTGGTGATGATGTTGTACAGGAAGAACTGCAGCGGCCGGTATTTGGTATTGGGCAGGAACAACAGCGCGTTGTACCACTCGTTCCAGTAGCCAAGCGCGATGAACAGCCCCAGGGTCGCAAGCGCCGGGGTGGACATGGGGATGATGATGCGCAGGAGGATCTTGAAATCCCCCGCGCCGTCGATCAGCGCCGATTCCGTGACCGAATGGGGGATACTCCGCATAAAATTGCGCATGATGAATACGTTGAACGGCGAGAACAGCCCCGGCAGCAGCAGCGCCAGATAGTTGTTTTTCAGGTGCAGAAACTGGGTCATCAAAAGGTAATAGGCCACGATGCCGCCGGAAAACAGCGTGGTGAAGTAGATGAACATGCTGATTTTGTTGCGGTAATCAAAGTCGGGCCGCTGCAGCGCGTATCCGGCCATGGCCGTGCCCAGGAGCCCGGCGGCCGTGCCGATGAAGGTCAATAGAATCGTCAGAACATAGGAGCCGATCACCTTGTCGGGATTTTCAAACACCAGCTTGTAGGCAAACAGCGTGGGCTCCTGGATGTAGAGCCGGTAACCGTTGACCAGCAGCTGCCGCTCCGTGGAGAACGACGCCACCACCATCATGTAGAAGGGGATAATGCAAAGAAGCGTAAACAGCGTGACGACGCCGTAGCCGACAGCCTTGATCACGACGCCCGAAGCATCCGTTCGGATACGGCGGCGGCGCCTGATATCCGGCGTTGCTTTCAACATGCCAATTCCCCTCCTTTCCAGGTAAATGATGATTAAGAGCCTATGCGATGGCGCGATAGATTACCGTCAGATTAGGTTCTGAAAATCCGAAGTAGTAGCAGCGCTACGTCAAGGATTTGAAGGCCCGGGATGGCGGTAATATAACCGCCAGCGTGCAGGGGGTTTAATCAGCATTTACCTAGAAAAGCGCGCAGTCCGGGTCGATCCGCCGGGCCAGGGTATTGGCCGACAGGATGATCACAAGCCCCACCACCGACTGGTACAGGGATACGGCGCTGCCGATGGAGAAGTTGAAGTTGTTCATCAGGGCCCGGAAGACGTAGGTTTCGATGATGTCCGTGACGTCGTAGAGCATGGAGTTCTGCGCGCCCACGGTGTTGTAGAACAGCCCGAAGTTGCCCCGCATCACGCCGCCCAGCGCCAGCAGCAGCACGATTACAAAGGTGGGCCGCAGGCTTGGCAGCTGGATATAGCGGATGCGCTGCCAGGTGGTCGCGCCGTCGATATGCGCCGCTTCCATCATCTCCGAATCCATGCCTGTGATGGCGGCGAAGTAAACGATGGTGCCGTAGCCCACGCTTTTCCACAGGTTGAGCAGCACCAAAAGCCCCGGCCACACAGACGGGGTGCTGTAGACCGAGATCCGCTCCTGCCCCAGGGCCACCAGCAGGTTGTTGAGGATGCCCCGGTCGTAGTTGATGATGCTGTAGAGAAACAGCCCCACCACCACGATGCTGATGAAATGCGGCAGGATCATGATGGATTGGGTGGTGCGGCGGAAGAACTTATTGGCGATCTCGTTGAGCAGAATCGCAAAGATCAATTGCACGACGTTTCCCGTCAGGATGAAGGCGATATTGTACAGGATCGTGTTGCGGGTGAGCGTCCACAGCGTGCCCGACAGGATCAGCGGCCGGAAATTCTGGAAGCCCACGAACGCCGAACCGAACAGGCCCCTGGCGTAGTTGTAGTCGATGAAGGCCACGTACAGGCCCGGCATCGGGAGGTAGCAGAATATAAGCAGGGCCAGGATGACCGGAAAACACATCAGCAGCAGGGAGTGGTTTTTATGCAGGGACCGCCGCAGGCTGCGGTGTTTCCCGCAGGGAGCGATACCCATATTCCGACCGGGCATGCGCAGGTCCCTCCTCCGTGATGTATGAGTAAAACGTTTTACTTAGTATAGCGCCATTGCTCCCTGTTGTCAAGCGATTTTCATGAAAAATATCGGAAATGTGCAACATATGGGAGAATTATGGCCATGATTCAATTAAACGTTTTATGATAAAGACAGAAAGCGCAGGATATAAAGGCATCCGATACAGGATGCCATCAATAGGCAGCGCGGATCAAAAGCGACGATCGGGAGAACAGGCAGTTCACGCAGGTGGATATCCTGCTTCCCAGAGACAGGAGGAGTAGGCATGCAAACCATACGAATTCTGATCGTTGACGACAATCCCGAGATACGGGATTACTTCATCAGCATACTGGCGCACGAGGCCGATATGGATGTGATCGGCTGCGCGTCCTCGGGCCTCGAGGCCGTGCAGAAAGCGCTGGAGATGAAACCGGATATCGTTTTGATGGACATCCAGATGGAGACCCGCACGGCCGGCATCACGGCTTCCGACCGGATTTTGAAATCCGTCCCCGGCGTAAAGATCATCATCCTGACGATCCTGGAGGACGACAACCTGCTGTTCCAGGCCTATTGCGCGGGCGTGATCGACTATATCGTCAAGACCGATTCCATCTCCCAGATCCTCACCTCCATCCGCAACGCCAATAACAACCAGCTGGTGCTGCGCCCCAAATACGCCGAAAAGCTCATCGAGGAACTCAGCCGCGTGAAGGAAGAGCAAAAAGCCTGATGTATTCCTTCAATATTCTGACCAAGCTCTCCAACAGCGAGTTCGAATTACTGAAGTGTATTTATCATGGGATGACCTCCAAGAAGATCGCGGAACTGCGCTACGTGTCCATCGGCACCATCAAGACGCAGATCCACAGCATCCTGCACAAGTTCGGGATGAAAAGCATGAAGGACATCATCCGCAAGCTGGACGAGATCAACTTCTCGTCGCTGCTGGATACGCTGCTGAAGTGAGCCGCTTGCGGATGCCCGACGGAAAGGATACGCGTACATGAAATGGGAACTCCACGCGCACACGGCCGAAAGCAGCCGCTGCAGCCTCGTGCCCGCTTCGGGGCTGGTCGCCCGGCACGCCGAGGCGGGTTTTTCCGGCATCGTGATCACCGACCATTACAATTTGTATAATTTATCCTATCGCCCCGGAACGCCGCTTGAACAGGCGCTCTCCTGGCTGGGCGGCTATGAAAAAGCCCGCGAAGCGGGCGAAAGGCTTGGACTCACGGTGCTGTTCGGCGTGGAGATCACGCTTGCAAGCGGCACGAACGATTACCTGGTCTACGGCACGGAGCCGGATTTCCTGACGGACAACCCCGCGCTGTACGAGCTGGACCTGCCGGCGCTCCACGCGCTTACAAAGCGCTATCACGCCCTGCTGATTCAGGCACACCCCAACCGCGAATACTGCAGCCCCGCGGACCCCGCCGATGTGGACGGCTACGAGGTCTTCAACGGCAACCCCCGCCAGGAGAACCGCAACGGCCTGACCGCCGCCCTGGCCGACAAAAACCCATCGCATATCCGGATTTCGGGCAGCGATTATCACCAGATTACGGATCTGGGCACGGGCTGTACGGAGATTCCTTCAGATGTCCATACCTCCGCCCAACTGGCCGATATCCTGCGGAGCGGGGCATTTAGGCGCGCGTCCGATTCGGCGCAAGTGCGCCTATCTTGACAAAATCACGGGTTGTGTCCTTCTGCCCCGTTATACCGAAGCGTATGTTCGTACGGCTGCCAAAAAAACTATCGATGGAGCAGCCTGTGTTTTATCCTTTGCGCGGCATGCAATAAACCGAAACACAGCCGATATAACCATAGGCTTCCATAGGCGGCAAGCGCCAGATATTTATCGCAGCCTCTGATACAGCGAATGCTTTTCACATTGGTCATTCGCCGCAAATGCTTGTGCGCGCGCCTGATGTAATCAGGGTTTGTTTTTTGGCGATACAGCCTCCGAAGAAGAAACAGATCATTTTGTATGCCTTGCGCCTGAGCGTATTTAATAAGGTTTGGAAACGACGGCTTGAGAATATTTATGATTCGGTCATACGCTGTGTGCGCCGCTAAATGCGCCGCCCTTACGGGGCTGTTATACGAACTTTCGTCGTGAATGCAGTAATCATACAAAGGCGTCGGATTGAAAACGACGCGTTTTGCCTTTTGCATAAGCCGGACGCACATATGCACATCCTGACATACAAGGAGTTCCGGATCAAATCTTTCATTTTCGAAAAGTGACGCGCGGAAGAGCTTGTTCCAGAGATGTCCGGCGAAATGGTCTCCGCGAAGCGTCCATTCCAGCGCCGTATCTCCTGTAAGGATGCAGGGTTCTTCCAGATTGGATGACGCGCGTTTTGTGCCGTCGGTATAGCAAAACCAAAATCCGCAGATCGATATGTCCGCCGCGGCTTTTGTAATATCCTCAAGAAGCGTTTCAAAAATAGTGTCGGACAACACGTCGTCGCCGTCCGCGAAGCCGATATAGTCGCCGCAGGCGATATCCAGCGCCGCATTCCGGGCGGCACTGACGCCTTCATGTGCCGTTTTGATCACAATGATACGACTATCCTTCTGAGCATACTCGCCCAGGATATTCAGGCTTTGATCCGACGAGCCGTCGTCCACGGCGATAATTTCCAGTTCCCGGTGCGTTTGCGCAAGAATGCTTTCCAGACAGCGCCGAAGCCATTTTTCAGCATTGAATACGGGAAGAATCACAGATATCTTCACGGCAGATCGCTCTTTTCTTTGGTATTGCCCTTGGAATCGTTAAATCCGCATGTTGTATACAAAGCCATTATATCACGGCTTATCCGTATTACACATCGTCAAGTATATCTAAAAAGCGCTCCAGCGACCACACGAGCCATTTCTGGTCCCCGGTCATGGTATCGGTGCAATGCGGCCAGAACTCGTCGCGTACCGGCCCCGGCCAGCCTTTGAGCCATTCGCTCATCGGCCGCGGCATGGGCAATTTCAGCGGAACGCCGATCGCGGGATAAAGCTGCTCGAACACGCCGCGGACGATATACTTGCCCTCTCCCCCGCGAATCCTGCCCATATCCGGCGGGCAGCCCATCACCGTGTGCGCATAGGGCATGAATAGTTCGATACCGGCTACAGCGCACGCGTTGATATAGGAGTTCACGGATATCCTGACAACAAATTCCGATATAAACCTAAAAACATCGATATACCCGTCTTTTTCATAAGCCCTGAACGGCTCCAGAATCAGCTGCGGATCTTTGAGCGCCCGATACGGCGGCACAAAAGCATAGCGATCCACAAACTCGCCGAAGCTCCAGTCGCGGGCAAGCAGCTTGCTGTGGCCGCCGTAGATACAGTCCGCAGTCTCGCCGAAGACGACCGCGTCGCAGCCGTCCGCCTTGGCCTGCATCGCCAGTTTACAGATCTGCACCTCGATGGAGTGGATCGGCGCGCCTTTGTGCCGCATCAGCCTGGGCGACAGGCTTTCCATGTCCTCCCATGAGACCGGAACGACGGTATGCCCGGTATCCGGGGCGGCGTAATCGATATATCGTTTCGCCTGCGCGCTTTCGTCAATACATTCTGCGCCCGGCGACACGCACTTGAGCGTATAGGCGACGGTGTTTTGGGGCATCAATTTCAGCAGAATGGCGGAATCGATCCCGCCGCTCAAGGCCAATCCGATCTTTTTCCCCCGGGTATAGTCGTCGATCTGTTTCTTCAAAACGCGCAGCAGGTCTCCGCTGTCGCAAACGGCTGTGCGGTCTTTGGGGAAATCGACGAAGGCCTTCGGAAATCTGTCCGAAAACCATTTGTTTTGATCCGCGCTTTCGCGGAACATCAGGAACGAACTCATGGAGTATTGCAGATCGGCCGGCATTTGGCGCACTCCTTATCTGTGCATTCTGTGGGATAAGGTATCAGGTCCGATAGTACCTGCCGTGAACGGGCGGGCGCTCCCCGGGAGGCGGTATCCGCATATAGTCGCCGTATTTCCGCTGCAGAAATTCCTTATAGTCCCCCTGGCACCAGAAGGCCGTGTCCCGGAACGGCAGCGCCACCTTTTGCTCCATATCTTCCCGGTCGCTGATATTCTTCAAAGACCCGCTCCCGGGGCTGACGGTCACGTCGGTCGCGCCGGCGTACGGGAATTTTTTCGTTGCCTTCTCAAGCATATGGAGAAACACCCTGTATCCGGCCAGCGAAGACAGGCGGCATAACAGCCTTGTGACGCTTTTCTTCAGGGACCGTCCTTCAACGTACTTCCCGGTGTCGACGATGCTGTATATCAAAAAACGCTTGAAAAGCCGTATCCGTCTGAAATATCGGGCTTTCGCGTCTTCAGCGTCCGGAAGGCCGTCGATGGGGAAGATATCGATAAAGACGTTCTGCCATTTCAGCGAGGGCTTCATAAGCCGCTCCTCCATCATCATGCGGGTGTCGACCATCTTGACGTACGGCTGGGTATACTGCGCGATCTTGTAATATTCCCAAGGGGATGTTTCGGTCAGCGTTATGAGTTTTTCGTAGTCCGGCCTCGGCATGGAGACGTCGACGTCGTCGTCCCACGGGATGAAATCATGATGCCGCACCGCGCCCAGCAGGGTCCCGCCATATAAGTAATAACGCAGGCCGTTTTCGTCGCAGAAATCGGCGAAGCTTTTAAGCATCTCATACAAAACATCCTGCAACTCCCCAAGCGATAGCAGTTCCCCACGCTCCGGCATAGCAATTCCCGCCCCTCTCCGATACATACATGAAACATATTCTTTGCCGCATTGCAAGATTCCTGTGCAGCCGCCCTTGGCGCGGTGGTCCCGGCTTGCGAAAGCTATGCGCATGCTGTATAATTCGCAGTCGAGAGACTGCGAAACTGCGCGGAGGTCGATACGGGATGAAGAAGTACAAAACAGGCTACACCTGCGGCGTGTTCGATATGTTTCACATCGGGCATCTGAACATCCTGCGAAGCGCCAAGGCGCTGTGCGAACGCCTGATCGTGGGCGTGACCACAGACGAATTGTCCGTCGCCGTCAAGCAAAAAAAGCCCATCATCCCCTTTGAAGAGCGGCTTGAGATCATCCGTGCGATCCGCTATGTGGACGAGGTCGTCGCGCAGGAAGACAAGAACAAGCTTGACGCGTACTTCCGGCTGAAGTACGACTGCCTGCTCGTGGGCAGCGACTGGCAGGGCACGCCGCAGTGGAAGCAATATGAGAAAGAGCTGGCGGAATACGGGGTTGATATCGTATACCTTCCCCACACCGACGGCATTTCCTCCACCCTTCTTGCCGAGAAACTCAGCGAGATTCCCTGAGCAAACGGTAGAGCCACTTATTTACTGGAATATCAACAAGCGATGGTTTATACTGGGGCTGCCGATACCAAAGCGGCAGCCTTTGCGATACCATACCCTGCGACCATGGAGGCAACAATATGCATGAAATCAAGTGCCCGCACTGCGGACAGGTGTTTCAGGTTGATGAATCCGGCTATGCCGCGATCGCGTCCCAGGTCCGGGACGAAGAATTCCACAAAGCGCTGACCGAGCGCGAAAAACAGCTTAAAATCGCGGAAGATGCCGCGCTGAACCTTTTCAAAGCCAACGCCGAAAAGGATAAAACACAGTCGCTTTCCGATCTGATGCGGGAGATAGAGCGGCTGAAGTCGCAGATCGCCTCGGAAGAGAAGGACCGGACGATCGCCGTCAACGAGGTGATGTCGGCCAAACAAGAAGAGCTCGCCCAAAAAGACCGGACGATCGCGGAACTCCAGAGCAAGCTGAAGGAGACCGAAAAGGACAGCCAGCTTCGGGAGCAGTCCCTCAAAGAAAACTTTACCGTGCAGCTCAAGGCCAAGGACACAGAAATCGCCTTCCATAAGGACCTGAAAGCAAAACTTTCCACCAAAATGGTCGGGGAAACGCTGGAGCAGCATTGCGAGATCGAGTTTAACAAGTTGCGAGCCACGGGCTTTCAAAACGCGTATTTTGAAAAGGACAACGACGCGAAAACCGGGAGCAAGGGCGATTATATTTTCAGGGATTCAACGCCCGAGGGCATCGAATTCATCTCCATCATGTTTGAAATGAAAAACGAGATGGACACGACGGCGGCGAAAAAGAAAAACGAGGATTTCCTCAAGGAGATGGACAGGGACCGCAGCGAAAAGAACTGCGAATACGCGGTGCTTGTATCGTTGCTTGAGCCGGACAGCGAGCTGTACAACGCCGGTATCGTGGACGTCTCTTACAAATATCCGAAAATGTATATCATCCGTCCGCAGTTCTTTATCTCCATGATCACGGTGCTGCGCAACGCGGCGCTGCATTCCGTGCAATACCAGCGGCAGCTTGCCGAGATCAAAAACCAGAATATCGATATTTCGCACTTTGAAGACGACTTGAACGAGTTCAAAGCCAGATTCGGCAATAACTACCGATTGGCAAGCGAACGGTTCCAATCCGCGATTAAGGAAATCGAAACAACGATTAAGCATCTGGAAAATACGAAGGAATCATTGCAGAAGTCGGAAAACAACCTGCGCCTGGCCAACGACAAGGCACAGGATCTAAGCGTAAAGCGCCTGACAAAAAACAACCCCACAATGCAGGCGAAGTTCAGCGAACTTGGAAAAAACGGCTGACGCATATCAAGCGCCTTTTGCGGCAGCAACCGGATTTACCCCACAGTCGCTGCCGTTTTCTTTTTTGCGTTTTTGTCCCGATACATCAACTCGTCGACCTTCATATACAGCCTGTGCAGGTTTACGATCTCGCTTCCTCTAAAAATATACGCGCCGATGCTCAGCCTGATCGCATACGGCTTGCTGATCTCGATATTTTTCCTGATTCGCTCGTCTTCCATTTTTTTCAGATACTGCGCCATTAATTCCCGGCCGCAGTCTTTCAAAACCGCGGCAAACTCGTCGCCGCCGTAACGCGCGATGAAATACCTGCCTCCGAAACATTCGCGCAGGATCTCCGCCGTGGCCTTCAGCGCCCTGTCGCCCTCAATATGGCCGTATCGGTCGTTGATCTGCTTGAAATCATCCACGTCGATCATGATAAGCCCAAGCGGCTTATCCGCGCCTCGGCATTCCTCCATCATCCTGCGGGTGTAGGTATCCAGCGCCATGCGATTGTTCAGGCTCGTCAAGTGGTCGATGTTCGTCCTGTTGTTCAGAACGAGCATCTGGATCTCCAGTATCACCAGGCTCGTGGCCGCCCACATCAGCCCAGTCAGAGATTGAAATACAATTTCGATCAACGCAAGCGTCACAGGGATCACAGGAACCAACAGGTAGGGTATCAGCTCGCCGCGATTGAGCGTTTTTCGCTTTGCCAATATAATGACCGCCGCCGCCGCTATGTACATAAAGCCCAACACATAGCTGCCGACATACGCTATCCCCAGAATATTCTGGTTGTTTTCGCTTATTCCGAAGGCGCCGCCGCCGGGTAGCGTAACGAGCACAACAAAAGCATACAGCATGGCGGGCAGTGCAACGAGGCAGCGCAGCCACCACCCGATACTGGAAATATGAAAAATCCTGAAAAGGCAGTAATACAGCCACAGCATCGGGATGGCCACCGCAAGGCAGTAATCCAGGGTCTGCAGGATATATAGCAGGATACGGATCGCCTGCCCCGGCACCCCCCACAGGTTTTCGATGGCGGCTTCGTCGACTAGCATCACAAGCGTTGCGAAGATAAAGAGGATGAATACTTTTTCTTCACAGCAGATGGACTTGAGTTTCCGCCTGTAATTTCTGAGGACCAGCAGAAGGACCAAAACGGCGAAGCTGTTCAGATAGACCAGCGCGACATTATTCATATTCATCACCTTTTGCGTCGATCAGGTAAGGAAATAGAACTTCGTGCTCCCTTCTTCCTTCAGTATACCGAGTAACTTCAGTTTTGTAAACGTATCCCGTTTCGCCTGCTTTTTGTCCTTCCTTCTGCCAAACATCTGCGGAACTCCCATATTCTGTTGTCCACTACAGTCAATTGCCATTGGAACTGCATGGATGTCAAACTATGATCCGCTCCCTCCGCTCACGCGGCGGTGCAGGCGCTTCGGTTTCATTGACAAACACCCGGAATTCTCATAAAATAATACTTATACAACAAGCGGTTTGCCAAACTCGTTCATACTACCATATCTGGAGGAGAGCGCTTTTGAAAATACTGTTGACCGGCATCCTCTCCCCGATGGTTTGGGAGATGGTGGACCGGCTCCAAAGGGAAGGTCATCAGGTATCGCTGCTGGGGCACGGCGTAACCCCCGCGCCCGCCGGAAGCAAGGCGGCCGTGCACGAAATATCGCCGGGCCACCCCGAGGCGGCGCAGGTTCTGGAAGCGGGCCGTTTCGGCCTGGTTGTGTTTTTTTATGCGTATCAATGCGAGGATATCCGCGCCTACGGCTCCGCCCAGGGCTCGATGCTGGACGCGCTGTTTCAGCTGCAGCATACCGCGTCCGCCTGCGGGGTGGAGCGCTTTTACCTGATCACGGACGTGCGGGTGTTCGGCGGCGGGCAGGCCGGGCGTGAAGACGAGACCCCCCTGCCGGATACGCCGACGGGCATTTTGATCAACGCCGCCGAGGAAGTGCTGCGCTGCATCGATCCAAACGACATGCAGACGCTGCTCATCCGCGTCACCCACCTGTACACCTCCGGCGCCGGGGACGCGTTTTTTGCCCGCGTACGCCAATACTACGATAACGGCCAGCCGATGATGCTGGACGGGATTCCCGAAAACACGGTGGATTTTCTGCATATCGACGACCTGGGGCTGTTCATCACCCTGGCGCTGGAAAAAAAGCTGACCGGCGTCGTGCACCTGGCCTACGGGGAAATGTTCAGCTATGCGGAAACGGCGAAAATGCTGCGGGCCTTTCTGCCGGAGCTTACCGTAAACTATACCGAAAACCGGGCGCCCCGCACCAACCTGCAATGCAATGCCGCCCACAGCGAAACCGGATGGATTCCCCGCCACCGCTGGGTGACGGAACTGGAGGAGATACTCTCCAAGTCCTCCGTGAAAAAGCCCAGGCGCAGCCTGCGCGAACGGCTGTCCGCATTCATGCGCCGGCTGTTCGGAAGCGCGCTGCCCTGGGTGGAGCTGGTCGTGTTCGCCGTCGCCGCCGGGATGCTTTTACGCACGGCGGATGTAAACGCCCCCTTCCGGTTTCTGGATTACTGGCTTTTGTACGTTATCCTGATGGGCACCATGCATGGCGGGCCCATCGGCATCGTTGCGGGGATCATCGCCTGCGTCGGCTACAGCTTCAACTGGTTCGAGGCCGGCCATGACGTGTACCTGCTTTTATACAACAAGGACAACTGGCTGCCGCTGATCATGTATATCCTGAGCGGCGGAATCTTCGGCTACATGCACGACCGTAGCCAGGAAAAGCTGAACTCCATGCGCCAGGAGATGGAGCAGCGCGGCGAGGAAGCCCAATTCATCCAGACCATGTACCAGCAGGTGGACGCCGACCGCAACGCCCTGCAGGAACAGGTGATCCGCTTCCGCGACAGCTATGGCCGCATCTACGCAATCACCCAGGAACTGGATACCCTGCAGCCCGAACAGGTGTTTTTATCCACGCTCGACGTGCTGGAGGACGTGATGCAAAACCAGTCCGTGGCGCTGTACACCTGCGGGGACAACTCTTCCTTCGCCCGCCTCGTGGTGCATTCCCGTTCGATGGAGGACCTGCCCAAGTCCATGGATATGAACGAATATCCTCTGCTTGACGGCGTGTATAAAAAAGGCGAGATCTTCGCCAATTCGAAACTCGAGCCCGGGTATCCGGCATTTTGCGCGCCGGTGGTGCAGGACGTCAGGACCATCGCGCTCATCGCGCTGTGGGACGTGCCTTTCGAGCAGCAGACCCTGTACCGGCAAAACCTGTTCTCCGTCGTGTCGGGGCTGGTGCAGTCGGCCATGGTGCGCGCGCTGCATTACTTCGGTTCGGCGCAGGATATGTATATCGAAAACACGCACATCCTGACCGACAGGGCTTTCCGCTCCACGCTGAGCGTATACAGCCAGATGCGCAAGAAGCGCGCCGCGAAATACCTGCTGCTGAGCGTGCACAGCGTGGCTCCCGTCGCGTCCATTGAGGAGTACGACCGCCGCATCGGCCTGGCCACGCGGCGCACCGATATCGCGGGCAGGCTTGACAACGGGCAGCTCTACGTGCTGCTGCCGCAGGCCAGCCTTGACAACATGCCGCAGATCGAGAAACGCTTCCTGGCTTCGGGCCTGATCTGCGCGGTGTCGTCTCAGGAGGCGTGAAATGACGAACCTCGATATCGTGCTCCTGTCGCTTTCGCTTCACCAGCTGCTGTGCGTAGCGCTGCTGCTTAAAGCGCGCAAACACAGGAGATCCTTTAATTACGCGCATTTCTGCTGGATTCTGCTCATTCCGGTGTTCGGGCCGCTGGCCGGGTTTTCACTGGTGCGCGCGCTGCATCGCAAGCCGCCCGACGCCGACTGGCTGTCGCAGCAGGAGGAGCTCCACCGCGTGCATATCGTCAGCCACGGCAACGTGGAAAGCACCGTGCCGCTGGAAGAGGCGCTGCTGATCAACGATCCGCGCAAGCGTCGCAATTTAATGATGAACGTCCTGCGCTCCGACCCCATGCGCTACCTGGATCTTTTGCTGATCGCGCGCTATAACGACGATACCGAGACCGCGCACTACGCCACCGCCTCCATCATGGAGATCCAACGGCAATTCCAACTGGAGCTGCAGCAGTACCAACTGGAACTGACCAAGAAAGGCGCACCGCCCGAAACGCACCGGCAGTATATCGAACTGCTTTCCCGCTACTGCGAAAGCGGACTGCTGGAAGGGCAGCTTCTGCGCAGGCACCAGCTGTTATTGAAAGGCGCGTTAGATGACGCGCTGGCGCTGGAGGACGATGCCGATATCCTGCACATCAAGGTCGGGAACTGCCTGGCGCTCAAGGACGCGGAGGAGGCCAAGCGTACCGCCGGCCAGCTGATCACCCTTTACCCGCATGACGAGCGCTCGTGGCTCGAAAACATGCGCGTATATACCGAAACGCGCGATCAGGAAGGCATGCGCAGGCTGCTCAAGCGCATACGAGACGAAAAGATCGACCTGACCGCCGCGGGACGCGAGCATCTCAATTTCCTGGGAGGGCTGCCGGCGTGATAAAAAAGTCGACCTACATGAAACTCCTGCTCCCGGTTGCCGTCATGATTGTGTTCATCGGCCTGCTGCTGACGGAAATGACCGGCATCAGCATGGAGGAGCGCAGCGCGTCGCTGAACTATCTGGAAAGCGAGCCGCCGGAGAGGACTCAAGAGAACATCGCGCCAACGAACGTGCTGGTCGCCGTGGACAAAACCAACGGCGTGGAAGCCCCTTTTGCCCTTACGCTGACCGACACCCTGTGCCAGCTGCGGATGAATTGCCAAATCGTGGACGTCTCCAGCGAAGCGCTGCCGGAGCTTGACGGTTTTTCGATCTTTCTGTACTGCAGCCAGTCCCTGTCACCGATCGAGAGCGAGATGGACGTGCTTTTTAAGTGGATCGACGAGGGCGGGCATTTCGCGTTGATGATGACCCCGGTCGACAACGACGCCTTCCATATCCTCTACCGCAAGCTGGGAATCGTAGAGTACAGCCACGAGTATTACAATTACGCCTCGCTACAGTATGTGTCCGACCTCCTGCCGCTGTGGGGCGACAGCGTATATCACGAAAGCCATTCGCTGTCAGACTTTGCGCTGATCGTACGGCTGGACGACCACTGCACGGTGCATATGGAATCCGGCGGCGATATGGCCATTCCCCTGCTGTGGGAACGCCCTGTCGGCAAGGGGCGCATCGCGGTGCTCAACACAACCCTGATGGTCAACAAAGGCGGGCGCGGGTTCGCCGTATCCACCCTGTACGCGCTTGAGGATACGCTGGTCTACCCCATCATCAACGCGGCGATGGTGTTTATCGACGATTTCCCCGCACCCCAGCCCGAGGGTTTTGATGAGGAACTGCGGGAGGAATTCGGCTACGACATCCAGGGCTTTTTCCGCAACCACTGGTGGCCGGATATGAAACAGCTGTGCTGGGATCTGGGCGTGCGCTATACGGGCTTGTTGATCGAAACCTATAACGATAATGTGGACGGGCCCTTCACCTCCGAGCAACTGGACGATTCGCTTTTGAAATACTACACCGCCGAACTATTGCACTCCGGCGGCGAACTGGGGCTGCACGGCTACAACCACCAGCCGCTGTGCCCTGTCGGGTTTGACTACGCGGGAATCGACTATACACCCTGGCCGTCGACCAAAGCCATGGCGGAAGGGCTTTTAGAGCTTGCCCGTTACGGAAAGACCCTGTTTTTAGGCGCCGACTACCGCACCTATGTGGCGCCGTCCAATTTACTCAGCGATATCGGCCGCGAAACGGTTTTGAAAACCCTGCCCGAAATTAAAGCCATCGCCGGGCTGTATCTGGCGGAAAAAGGCGTAGACGCCCTGGTGCAGGAGTTCGACGAGGGCGAAGACGGCGCCGTGAACGTGCCGCGCGTGACCTCCGGCTTTGTTATCGACGACTATATGGAATTCGTCACAGCACAGGAACTGGTGCTCCACGGCGTATATTCCCACTTCATCCATCCCGATGATATTCTGGACAGCGAGCGCGCGGGGAACCATACCTGGAGCGAGTTGTATGCCTCGTTCAAGGCGCGGCTTTATCACATCGCGGAAACCTATCCGATGATACGCTTCCTGTCCGCCTCGGAGGGCGCGGCGGCTATCCAGCGCTATGACCGCCTGGTGGTCAAGCGCGATATGAGCGACGAAGGCATGACGCTGATGCTTTCCAATTTCTACGACGAGGCCTGGCTTGCGTTCCGTTCGCGGGTAGAGCCAAGATCCATCACCGGCGGGGAGCTTTACAAGATCGCGGAGGGATTTTACTGGATTCGTGCGGACGACGACGTCGTTCGCGTAGCGTGGGAGGCCGCGCCGTGAGGATATGCGTTATCGCCGAGGGCTGTTACCCCTTTGTGCCGGGCGGGGTATCCGGCTGGCTGCAGCAGATGATCCAAAGCATGCCCCAGCACGAGTTCGTGGTGTGGGCGATCTCCGCGCAGGAGAAGCAACGCGGGCATTTCGCTTACAAGCTGCCCGAAAATGTCGTGCAGGTGGCGGACGTGTACCTGGACGCGGTCATTCACGAGACCCTGCATGAAAACCCGCACAGCTACCGCCTCACCCAACCCCAGCGCGACGCCGTCCAAAACATGCTTTCCTCCAAAGACCCCGACTGGCGGGAGATCTTCTCTCTGTTTGAAGGCAACAGGCTCAAGGGCGTGGAATTCCTGCTGAACCGCGATTTCTTCGCCATCCTGAAGGAGATTTGCCGGGAATACTACCCGTTCGTCGGCTTCACCGATTTTTTCTGGACGATGCGATCGATGTTCCTGCCGCTTTTATACCTGTTGGGCGGCAAGCCGCCGGAGGCGGACCTGTACCATTCGGTGTCGGCGGGTTACGCGGGGGTGCTTGGCAGCATGGCGGCACAGCGCTATAAAAAACCCTACGTACTCACTGAGCACGGTATCTACACCCGCGAGCGGGAGGAGGAGATCCTGCGCACCAACTGGGTGCCGCCGCACTTCAAGGATTTGTGGATCAACATGTTCTACATGTTCACCCGCTGCGCCTACCGCCATGCCGACAAAGTGACCTCGCTGTTTTCGCGCGCCAGCCTTATACAACAGGAGATCGGCTGTAGCGCGGAGAAATGTGCCGTCATCCCAAACGGCGTGCATGCCGAACGCTTTGAGAGCATCCCCCTAAAGGAGCCCAACGGCCAAATCGATATCGGCGCGGTAGTGCGCATCGTGCCCATCAAGGACATCAAAACCATGCTTTACGCCTTCTCGCGCGTCTGCGCCGAATTCGACAAGGCGCACCTGTACATCATGGGCCCGACCGACGAGGACGAGGAATACTACGAAGAGTGCCTGCAGTTGCAGAAGGATCTGGAGCTTTCAAACGTCACCTTCACCGGGCGGGTGAACGTGCAGGAGTACATGGCGCGCATCGATTTCACACTTCTGACCAGCATCTCCGAAGGCCAGCCGCTGGCGGTGCTGGAGGCGATGGCCGCGGGCCGCCCGGCGGTGACGACGAACGTCGGCTGCTGCCGCGAGCTGCTGGAAGGCCCTGACGACGATTTCGGAAACGCGGGCTTCTGCGTGCCGGTGATGCACCAGGGCGAGCTGGCCGAAGCCATGCTCACCCTGTGCCGGAGCGAAAAAATACGCCGGGAGATGGGCGAAAACGGGCGCAAGCGCGTATATGCGCTCTACCGGCACGAGCAGATGGTGCGAAATTACCTGGACGTATACCGGGCGGCGCAGGACCGGGCGGAAAGGCGGTGGGAATAACCGATGGCAGGTATAGGATTTGAACTTCGCAAGCTGTTTGTAGGCCGCGGCGCGATCGCCAAGGTGCGCGCGTACGCATACGCCAGCATCATCACCGCCGGCACGATGGTACTCGCAGTCATGCTGATGCTCGGCGCGCAATTGTTGACCCGGGCGTTCGGCGCGGCGGACATCCAGACCGAGACCCTGGTGGTGCTGATGATTTACGCCATGCTCGGCTCGCTGATTCTTAGCTCGCTTTTGCAGATGCTCCTGTCGCGCTACGTGGCGGACATGATGTACCAGAAATCCACCGGACGCGTGCTGCCGTCGCTGTTCGGCGGCGCGTTCCTGCTGATGATTCCCGGCGGGCTTTTATACGGCTGGTTCCTATGGACCGCGACGGATATCACGATGCTGGACAAGGCGCTCAACTTGGGGCTGTTCATCGTGCTCATCATGGTGTGGCTGCAGATGGCCTATATCACCGCCGCCAAGGACTACAAGCGCATCCTGCTCGGGTTTGCAGGCGGCGTGCTGACGGTGTTTTTGCTTGGCAGCCTGCTGCTCTATCTGGACATGAGCCCCGTGACCGGGATGATGCTGGCGCTGTTTTGCGGCTACGGCATCATGATGGTGACGTTCAACGGCGTGCTGCTTACAATCTTCCCGGCCGGGAAGGGCAGCATCTTCGCGTTCATCGAGTGGATCGGCAAGTATCCGGATCTGGTCTTTATCGGCTTTTTCGCGATGACGGGCGCGTTCGTGCACCTGATCGTGATGTGGTTCTCGCCGCTGGGCACGGTGATCGCGGGGCATTTCGTATACGCGCCGCTGCACGATTCGGCCGCGTTTTTTGCGTACCTGGTCGCTGTCCCCACCAGCGTGAATTTTGTGGTGTCGGTGGAGGTCAATTTTTATCAGAAATACAAGCGTTATTTCTCGGCTATTACGGGCGGCGGTACGCTCTCGGAGATCGGTCTTGCGCGGGAGAACATGAAAAAAGTACTCACGCAGGAGATCTTCCGCCTGACGCAGATTCAGGTGTTCGTGATGGTGCTGTTTTCGGTGTTGATGCGCTATGCCCTGGAAAGCTTAGGGTTCACGCGGGATATGATCGGGATGTTCCAGGTGATGGCGGTGGGGTACTCGGCCTACGCCGTCGGCAACAGCATGGCGCTGCTGCAGCTCTACTTCAACGACCGCAAGGGCGCGCTGATGACCTGTATGCTCTACTTCTTTTTAAACCTTGCGGGCACCCTGTGGACCATGAACCGCGATCCCCTGTACTACGGCCTGGGCATGACGCTGGCGGGCATCGTGATGTACGGTTTCGGCCTGATCAGGCTCTTGACCTACGTGCGCTCCATCGACTACCATGTGTTCTGCGGGCAGCCGGTGCTGGCCGTCCAAAAGCCAAACCTGATGAAAACACTCGCAACCCGGCTGAACAGGCGGGCGAGTTCTTTGGAAAAGTCGCTGTTGCGATATTCCGGAAAAGGAGATATGCAGGCATGACCAAAAAACGTATCGTGCTGATCACAGGCATACTGGCGGCATTGCTGCTGCTGACCGGCTGTATGACGGATATGGATACGCAGACCGGAGAGCAGCCGGCCGCCGACGCCGAAGCGACGCGCGCGGCGGACAAGATTGCCGTGGCGGATATCAACGATCTGGCGCTGACCGACGATAAGACGCTGTACGCGGACCAGGACGCAGCCTCCCTCGTGTATTTCTATATCACCGTGCGGGGCGGCAACGCGGCCGACGGCACCAACCACACGTTTGAAGAGGTGAACGCCTACAGGAACGTACAGGAAAATCCCAACGTCAACAAAATCAAGACCGGCATCCTCTTCCAGATCGGCGACGAGACCGGCCCGCTACCTGGCGAGATCGGCTACGGCGAAACGATGAACAACGCGAGCATGAACGTGCGCGGGCGCTCGTCCACAACCGCGCCGCAAAAATCCTACCGCATCGACCTGTACAACACCGCCGGGTTGTGGCGCGGACAGCGCGCCATCGCCATCAACAAGCATCCCTATGACCGCACACGTCTCAGGAACATGCTGTACTTTACCCTCCTGCAGGACGTGCCTGACATGACCAGCCTGCGCACGCAGTTCGTACAGGTGTTCATCAAGGACGAGACCGCGGGAGAAACGGCATTCACCGATTACGGATTGTTCACGCAGGTAGAGCTGCCCAACGGCCGGTATCTTCGCAACCACAGCCTGAGCCGCAACGGCAACCTCTACAAGGCGAACTACTGCGAGTTTTACCGCTATTCAGACCAGCTCCGCCTGGCGACCGACCCGAATTACGATATCGACGCCTTCTCGGAAGTGCTGGAGCCCAAAACCAACGAAGATCACGAAAAACTGCTCACGATACTTGACGACGTAAACGATTACGCGGTCCCGATCGAGGAAACCGTGGGAAAATACTTTGATTTGGACAACGTCACCAGTTTCCTTGCCTACAATATCCTGATGGGCAACGTGGACACCAACTCGCAGAACTACCTGCTCTACAGCCCCGTCAACTCGGATATCTGGTACTTCATCTGCTGGGACGGCGACGGCTGCCTGACCCGCTTCGAGACCACATACTGCGAGGACGAGAACGCCGCCTCAAGCTGGCAGCGGGGCGTATCCAACTACTGGGGCATGCGGCTGTTCAACCGGATGCTGCGCGTGGACGAATACCGCGACGCGCTCAGGGAGAAGATGGAACTGCTGCGCGGGATCATCACGCCGGAGCGCATCGCCGCGGAGATCGCAGCCTACCGCACGGTTGTGGATACCTTCACCGGCCGCATGCCGGACACGATCAACCTCACCTGCACCCTGGAGCAATTGGAAGTGCTCTATCAGAACATGCCCTACGATGTGGATACCGCTTACCAGGATTTCCTGGATTCGCTTAAAAACCCCATGCCGTTCTTCCTGGACGACGTGTACCTGGAAGAAGACTCTCTCGTTCTGTCGTGGGGCGAGGCGTTCAGCTTCGAAGCCGAGACCGTGCACTATACGCTGGAAGTCGCAACGGATTGGTCGTTTGCGCCGGAAACGCTCGTGCATACGGGCAGTCCGCAGCTGCAGCTGTCCGAAAGCATCCCGATGCCCCCCGCGGGCGACTACTGCTGGCGCGTGACCGCCCAGAACGAAAACGGCTATACGCAGGTCGCCTTTGACTGGTTCGTCACCACCGACGTGAACCACTACGGAATGCGGCGCTTTACCGTGACGGACGCGGGGGAGGTGCTCAACGCCCAATGAACGCGGCAAGATTTCGCCACGAGCTCAAATACCTCATCAACCTGCCGGACTGGGCGCTGTTGAAAACGCGTATGGCGGGCGTGATGGAACGCGACAAAAACGCCGGAGAGACGGGCGAATACTGGATACGCAGCCTGTACTTCGACGATTACTGGAACAGCGCCTTTGAGGATAAGGAGGCCGGCGTAGAGCTGCGGCACAAGTACCGTCTGCGCATTTACGACTGCCGGGATACGGTCATCAATCTGGAGCGCAAATTAAAGATCGGACCGTATATTCATAAGGAGAGCGCGCCCATCACGCGCATGCAGTACGGCATGCTGATGGAAGGCAACTATTTGTTTCTGGAAAAGAGCGAGCACAAGCTGCTGCGGGAATTCTATTTCGAGTGCACATCCCGGGTCATGCGGCCGCGGGTGATGGTGGATTACGACCGCGAGCCGTTCGTGATGGGGGCCGGGGACGTGCGCATCACGTTTGATAAGCACGTGCGGGCGGGCTTTGGGAAGATGGACCTGTTTGATCCCTTCCTTCCCATGGCGGAGGTGCTGCCCGCCAACCAGATGATTATGGAGATCAAGTACACGGAATTCCTGCCCCGGATCATACGCCAGCTGCTGCCGCCGCGTTCCAGCATCATGACGGCGGCGTCTAAATACGTGCTTTGCTGCAACGCGGCGGTACGGGAACAAAACTTAAACCGAACGGAGGGGCTGCAATGGACAACGCGCTGACTTTTCAGGATATCATTAAAAATTCGGTACTGGAGGCGGGCGGATACCTGGAGGGCATCACCTGGGAGATCGTGCTCGGGTACGCCGGCACGATACTGCTCTCGCTCCTGATGGGCCTGTTCATCTACTGGATCTACCGCAAAACCTACATGGGCGTGGTGTACAGCCGCTCGTTCGCGGCGTCGCTGGCGGGGATGACGGTACTCACCTGCTCCATCATCGTCACCATTCAAAGTAACGTCGTGCTGTCGCTTGGCATGGTGGGCGCGCTGTCCATCGTGCGCTACCGCACGGTGGTCAAGGATCCGCTGGATCTTTTGTACCTGTTCTGGGCGATTGCCGCCGGCATCGCCATCGGCGCGAACATGTTCTATATCTCGCTGATCGTGCTTGTGGTAATGCTCGCGTTGCTGCTGATACTCACCCGGCGCAGACGCAGGCGTGACGAGATGTACATCCTGCTCATCCACTACGAGGGCCAGGACGTGGACGAGGGCGTGCGCAGGGCAATCGGCACGCGGCCATATCAGATCAAGTCTAAAACCATGCGCAAAGCTGACATGGAGATGGCGGTGGAAGTGCGCGTGAAGAAGAACGATTTGTCCTTCGTGGACCGTATCCGCGCGATGGAGCACGTGTGGGATATCACGGTCGTGCAATACGACGGCGATTATGTGGATTAATGGTAAGATGGCGGCGTTCAAACGCCCGCTCGCGTGGGCGCTGCTTGCGGCGCTGCTTTTCCTGCCCTGTATGGACGCGTCCGCGTTTCCGGTTTCCGTTTTATATCCCGCAAGCGAGGACGTGCTCGTAAACCCCTATACCGGCAACGTCGTGTGGGCGAACGACAAACACGAGCACGAGCAGCCCTTTACCCTGGTGTACGCCGACCTGACCTGGGCCGAATTCGAGCCGGAGCAGGGCGTATACGATTTTTATGCTTTTGAGAAAGAAAACCGGTTTGTGCTTTGGCGCGCCAAGGGAAAGCATGTGATCCTGCGCTTCGTGATGGACATGCCGGGCGACAAGAAGCACCGCGACATACCCGATTGGCTCTACGACGCAACCGGCGGCGACGGCACGGAGTATAACACATCCTACGGCAAGGGCTTCAGCCCCAATTACGAAAACGAAACGCTGATACAGGCGCACGCCGAAGCTATCGCCGCGCTCGGGGAGCGCTACGGAGATGATTTCTTTATCGCCTTTGTAGAGCTTGGTTCGCTGGGGCATTGGGGCGAATGGCACCTGCATCACAAGCTCGGGCTGATGCCTGCCGAGGACGTGCGGAACCTTTACGTGCTGCCCTATATCGACGCGTTCCCGAACGCGTATCTCTTAATGCGCAGGCCGTTTGCCATCGCCGCGGACTACGGCTTCGGCCTGTTTAACGACACCGCCGGAGAGTACGATTCCACCGTTACCTGGCTTACGTGGATCCAATCCGGTGGCGATTACGATTCCCCCGACGGCCGAGGCGCGCTGGTGCCGATGCCCGACGCCTGGCAGACCGCGCCCGTAGGCGGGGAACTTTCCACGAGCATCGGACGCGAAGCGCTGCTGCGGGACTATTTTGACCAGACGTGTTCTCTGTTCAAAAAATCCCACACCAGCTGGATCGGTCCGGGCAGCTTTTCAGACATCCGGCAGAATGGGCGGGATCAGGCGGCGCTTGACGAAATCCTGCGCACGATCGGCTACCGCCTCCGCGTTACACAGTCAAGCATTGAGCAAACCGCATTGGGCGGGCTGCTGGTGACGCTTACCTGGATCAACGACGGCATCGCGCCGTTCTATTTCCCCTGGCAGCCCGCGCTGCGCGTCACCGACGCATTGGGGAACAAAACCGTGCTGCCCCTGGACCTGCGCCTGATCGACATTCTGCCGGGGGAGTCGGTGAGCGTATCCGCGACCATCGCCCCGCAGAATTGCGCGTACAGGCTCTGGGCGGGTATCCTAAACCCCGCTACAGGCGAGCCCGCCGTCGCGCTTGCGATGGACGTTAACCAAAGCGGTTTGTGGTATGAACTGGCGCGACTGCAAGCGCCATAAGAAAAACGGCGGTGCGTAATCACGGCCGTTTTACGGTTTCGTTTTCACAACTTCATCTGTAGCCTTTGGGATTCTGGCTTTGCCATCTCCAGGAGTCGCGGCACATATCGTCCAGCGTTTTTCCGGCGGTCCATCCCAGCAGTTTTTTCGCCTTGGACGGATCGGAATAGCTTACAGGCAAATCGCCCGCGCGGCGGCCGACGACCTCATAGGGAATTTGAATGCCGGTGGCGCTTTCAAACGCGCGGATCACGTCGAACACGCTATAGCCCGTGCCCGTGCCCAGGTTGATCGCTTCCACGCCCCGGTGCGCCATCAGGTAATCGCAGGCGGCCACATGGCCTTTTGCCAGGTCCACCACATGGATATAGTCGCGGATACAGGTGCCGTCGGGCGTCGGGTAATCGTCCCCGAACACGTTGAGCTTATCGCGCACGCCGGAGGCCACCTGCGTGATAAAGGGCATCAGATTGTTGGGGATGCCCACGGGATCCTCTCCGATGGTGCCTGATTTGTGCGCGCCGATGGGGTTGAAGTACCTGAGCAGCGCCACCGACCAGCCTGGGTTGGCGGCCGCCGTATCGGTGAGGATCTGCTCGATCATAAACTTCGTCCATGCGTAAGGATTCACGCAGCCGCCTCTGGCCATGCCTTCGGCAAGCGGCGGCACGCACTCGGGCGAGTACACCGTGGCCGACGAGGAGAACACGATACGCTTCACGCCGTGCTTTTTCATCGTTTCGCAAAGCGTCAGGGCGCTGTCCAGGTTGTTGCGGTAGTAGGCGAGCGGCTTTTCCACGCTCTCGCCCACCGCCTTGTAGCCCGCGAAGTGAATGATAGCGTCAAATCCGTGCTGCGCGAAGATCGCATCCATCGCCTTCTCGTCGCAGACGTCCGCCTCGTGGAATGCGACGGGTTTGCCTGTGATTTTCTCTAGACGCTCCAGCACGACCGGGGAACTGTTGCAGAAATTATCCACGATCACGGCGTCGTGCCCGGCGGCGCAAAGCTCCGCGTAGGTATGCGATCCGATATACCCGGTTCCGCCCGTCAATAGAATTTTCATGCGTACCTCCGGCAATTGGACTGGGAGCGAGACAAGCGCCGCCCGCGCGCGTCCGCCGCCGCAGGGCCAAAGGCTTATCCGCTTCCTAAACATAGTAATCTGTCCCGGCTTGCCTGTCAAGCAATGCGGGAGACAAGCGCGGCCAAAGGCGGTATAATAAGGCGTGAAGCAATACGACACGGGAGCAAAACGGATATGAAAGCACTGATCATAGGCGGCACGGGGCTTTTGGGAAGCGCAGCGGCGCGGGAGCTTATACGCCACGGGCATACCGTATCCGCCGTCGCGCTGCCGCCAGCACCCAGGGAAGCGCCGCCGGATATGGAGATCACCTTCGGCAACTACCTGAAAATGACGGACGGGGAACTACTAAAACTGCTTAACGGCTGCGAAGGTTTCGTCTTTGCGGCAGGCGTGGACGAGCGCGTGGAAGGCCCGCCGCCGATCTACGATTTGTTCAAGAAGTATAACGTCACGCCGCTTGCGCGGCTGCTGCGCCTGGCGAAACAGTCCGGCGTGAAGCGCGCCGTGGTCTGCGGCTCGTATTTCTCGTATTTCGATAAACTCTGGACGGAACTGGAACTCTCCAAACGGCATCCCTACATCCGCAGCCGGCGCGACCAGGAAAAAGCGGCGCTGGCCTTCGCCGGGGATGATTTCGCCGTGTCCGTGCTGGAGCTTCCCTATATCTTCGGCGCGCAGCCCGGGCGCACGCCCGTGTGGATGTTTTTGGTCAAGTACCTCCGCGCCATGAAACTGTTCACCCTGTACCCGCGCGGAGGCAGCGCGATGATGACCGTCAAGCAGGCCGGGCAAGCCGTCGCGGGGGCGCTTACGCGCGGCACAGGCGGCGCGTGCTATCCGCTCGGATACGAAAACCTGACATGGCGGCAGCTATTGAAGATCATGCACAGGCACATGGGCTGCCCGCATAAGCCGATCGTTACCATCCCGGACTTCCTGTTCGCCGCCGTCGGACGGGGCATGAAGCGCAGGCAGGAAGCCGCCGGGCTGCAGAGCGGCCTGGACCTCTCGCAATTCTCCGCCCTGCAATGCCGCAAGCAGTTCATCGATAAGTCCCTGGGCTGCGAGCCCCTGGGCGTGCAGCCCGACGACCTGGACCAAGCCATCTGCCAGTCCGTGCGGCTCTGCCTGGACGTACTGGACGGCAGGGCCAAGACCGTCGAGATGAAGGGGGAATAAGTCAATCCGCATCGCGGGCTCCGCAATCGCCGGCATCCTCTTAACCCTCCTGCTCTCCATCTGTGAGAAGAAAAAGACCGCCGAGCCGGAAGAAGAAGTCAAGGAAATGGTGCCGTAAGTACTTGTTTACCGAACAAAAAAGCACCGGCCTTTTGGCCGGTTCTTTTTGCTCCGATTCGTAGGCTATTTAGCAGGTCACATGTAAGTCGGCACAATCGTGGGCCGGACGCGCGGCCACCCAACCTTGACAGCCGAACTGAAATCCATTACGATACGTCCATACAGTAGCAAGTATATTAAACTGAAAATCCTCGATATTTCATACTTATTTGCGCAATACTCGGAGGTTGGTTCGATGAATCATAAATACAAGCTAAAATTTTCCGTTCCCAGAGTACTAGCTGATATCGACAACTCCACCGAAACAAACGAGTATTCCAGAAACTTCGATAAGCTTTTTTGCATGTTCATGTCGCCGCTCCTGTTCGTAAGCGCCGTTGGTATCATTGTGCTCGGGATTCTCGTTTTCCGCCGGCCTGTTCCGGAGCTCATTTTTGACGCCTGTTTTATGCTTGCATTCGCCGTATTCTATGAAATACTGCTCAGAACCAACGTCAGGCAAGCGATTAGACATCATCTGGTTTCAGTTTTTTATAGTATTATTTTCCTTTTTTCCGTATGGAGATATTATCCCATCGTCGGTCCCGCATTATGGACATTTGCGTTTATTCAGATTGTTCTCTCGCTTTCTCAAAATTCACAGTTCATGCTTATCCATTCTGCCATAACCGTTGCATTGGCAGGCGTATATGTAAGCTTTTTTCAAGCGCCGACAAGTTTCGGCACGAATACCTATTACATTGGCACGCAGTTCGTCTTGTTTGCATTGCTTTACCTGGTCTCCAAAGCGGTATATGAAATCAATTTGAGACACATCAATAAACTGAGGGAGCAATTGATCCGTCTCCGCAGTGAAATGGCGCAGCGAAAAATAGCGGAAGACAAAAACGCCCATTTTGCCATGTATGACCAACTTACGGGACTTCCCAACAGAACCCTGTTTCTCGACCGGTTGAATCAATCATTAGAATTTTCCGAACGCAATCATCTGGAACTCTACGTTCTGTTTATCGACATTGACCTATTCAAGCTCATCAACGATACGCTTGGACATTCGAGCGGCGATGAGCTGCTAATAGCCATAGGCGATCGGTTAACCGGAATGCTTAGAAGCAGCGACGCGGTGTGCCGGGTAAGCGGCGACGAGTTTCTGCTCATGCTGCAGGATGTCAAAGACGGCAACCATCTTCACAAAGTCACAGAGCGCATACTCGATAGAATCCACATGCCTTATACCATCAACAAGCGTCACGTGACCGTAAGCTGCAGTATTGGAATATCAAAATTCCCCGAAAACGGGCAAGATGCCGAGAGCCTGATCAAGTATGCCGATATCGCGATGTATAAAGCCAAACAGGACGGCAAGAACCGCTTTGCGATATATTCAGAAGATCTTGAGCAGCTGAGGCGGAATGAGATGGAGATCGTCAGCGCTCTGCAAAAGGCGCTGAATAATAACGAGTTCAGACTTCATTATCAGCCGCAGATAAACGCCAACACGAATGAAGTGATCGGTTTTGAAGCGCTGATCCGCTGGGAACATCCCCAGAAAGGGCTGCTCGGCGCTATGGAAGTGATCCCAGCGGCAGAAAAGTCCGGGCTGATCGTACCCATAGGCGAATGGGTGCTGAAAACGGCGTGCCGCCAGAATAAAGCGTGGCAGGACAGCGGTATGAAACCTGTACCGATAGCGGTCAATATCTCAATAAGTCAGATAACCTCCAATAATCTTTTTGAACTTGTTAAAAACACTCTGCTGGAAACAGGGCTGGAGGCGAAATACCTTGAACTGGAAATCACGGAAACAACCCTGGTCAAAGAAATAACGACCGTAAATAAAGTTCTTACAATGATTCGCGGCCTTGGAGTGAAATTTGCCATTGATGATTTCGGTACCGGTTATTCCGCGATACAGTATCTGAAATCCTTCCCGATAGACAGAATCAAGATTCCGATGAATTTTATCCATGGAATCAACAACAACACAAAGGACGAATCCATTATCACCGTAATTTTAGCGCTCGCTGAAAGCCTCGGTATAAACGTTGTGGCTGAAGGCGTTGAAACGGAAAGGCAACTGAGCTTCCTGATGAACAGGCTATGCTATAATATTCAAGGTTATTTCTTCTGCAAACCGATGGCGGCGGAAGACATTGAGGAGTATGTGAAAAATAAATCAAACCCGTGATTTGGCAACTCCCGGCAATTCACCCATCCGATTTTACCATATCCCCCAGACGCGTAATGAGCAGCATGTGGCCCGAAGACAGTTTCGGCCACGGGTAAAGGGAAAGACTCCCAAGAAGCCGCGTCACCCGGCCAGAGGAAAAGAACCGGCTATCAACCGATTCTTTTTATTCGCGTATCCATACGCCGTATCAGCTTGGGCAGAAACGGCTGGGAAACGCCGCAGGGGATTCCCGCGGCGTTTCTCAGTTAAATCTGCGTCGTCAGGAAGATAGGCAGCGTCATCTGGTCGATCTGGCTTTTCAGTTCTTCCAGCTGGTCCAGGTGCTCGTCCTCGTCGGCGAGGATCTTTTCAAGCATCTCGCGGGTGACGTAGTCGCGTACCTCGCCCGCCAGCACGATGGCGTTGTTGTAGGCCTTGATGGCGTCAAGCTCCGAGCCGGTGTCGTTTGCGACCTGCTTGGGCACCTCGGCGCCGATGTGGATCGGCTTTAGCTCCGACACGATCGGGACGCCCTCGAGGAACAGGATCCTGCCGATCAGCTTTTCGGCATGCTTCATCTCGTCGATAGCGCGCTTTTCAAAGCCGTTGTGGAGCTTTCCGTAGCCCCAGTCCTCGCACATTTCCGCGTGGACGATGTATTGGTTGATGGCCGTTAATTCGTCCGCAAGCAGCGAATTCAATACCTCAATCAGTTTCGGGTCGCCTTTCATAATACATTCTCCTTTCGGCGGTCGGGTGATAACGTCTGTCTTCATTGTATTGCAGGATTTGCGCTTAATCAAGTCTTTCCTTTGATAGATACCCGCTTTGTTGCGCAGTGAAGCGCGTTTTCGCAAGAAAAGACGGGAGTATTTTTTATACTCCCGCCGATATCGCCCCGTGCGGCGTCAAGCGGTTATTCAGCCGTTCGGTTCCGCCATATGACAGCACCGCAGAACACCGTCAGCCCGATGAAAAATAACAGGCCGAACCAACGGATTGCGGACAAGCTGGTTACGCCCGCCCACACCAGCGCGCCGCATAGCGGCAACGACAGCAACATAGCCGTAAACCCCGCAAGTGAAGCCACGGCGGTATCGGATATCTGCTTCTCATCCAACCAGGCGGATGCCGGGTTTTTGCGGTTGTTAATCACCCAGTACAACACGATCAGCGCCAGCGGGAACAGGGCAATACAGGTCAACAGAATCATCCACGGGTCGCTGTACCGCTGGGTCACGATCCAATCGGGGAAGGAGACGATCGCGCAGATGATTCCCATAAGGCCGCACAGCAGGCCGATGTGGTGCAGCGTGATAAACACCGCATCGTTGCCCGAACGGATCGCATCGAACAAGCGCCGGTCCTGCTCCGGCGTTTTACGGCTGTACAGCGCGCCTGCCAGGCACACGGCAACATGCACTCCGGTAAACCCGTACAGCATCCACCACTGTTCCCTTACGCTGAACAGCCTGTATTCCTTGCCGATATCCGACAGCAGTGTCAGGTCGGAGATCAGAAACAGCCCGGACAGCGCGATGAACACAACGTAGCAGGAATGCCAGAAATACCCGTGATGCCTGCCCGGCAGGGTTCGAAACGCATGCATCAGCAAGTAGAGGTGGTACAGCCCCACCACAAAAAGCGCCGGAATCGTCAGATTGCCGAGCAGCTTGATAACTGCGGTAGGTTCTGCAAGCGACGGAACCAGCTGCGGCTGTACAATCAGATATGCGGTCAGGCTGTAAGCCAGACCCAGGAAGGCCAGCACGGCCCATATGGTATTCAGGCGTTTGAGTTTAGTCATGTTCATTCTCCTCCTCATTCCCGCTAACGGCGTCCCCAAGATAAAAAATTTCCTCGACCGGCTTGCCGAACACGCCGGCCAGCTTGAGCGCCAGCAGCGTCGATGGTACGTATTTCCCCTTTTCAATGGAGTAAACGGTCATTCTGGAAACGCCCAGCGCATCGGCCAGCGCCTGCTGCGTCATCTCATCCTGCTCGAACCGCAGTTTGCGTAACCGGTTGTTCAGTTTCATAGCTTCACTCCCTTTTTATCGTCTGTCAAGAGTATAAAGCACGCTTTGCAAATTGTCAAGCTTACTATGCTACTTTATCGGAATTGTTTACAAAAACAGCGCAGGAACAACAAGGGGCCGGCTTGCGCCGGCCCCGGTCTGTTGTCATTGCGGTTTTCTTTACCGGTCGTTCAAAAGCCTTGTGAGATCCACGATCTGCACGAACTCGGCGCGGTAGCCGAAGCGGTCTTCGCCGCGGTTTTGGAGGGCGCGCTCCAGAACGCTTTGGAGATTGGCGCTGCCCTTGTATTCCGAGTCGTAGAGCCACAGCCCGAACTCCGCCACGGCGGAAGCGAACGCCAGGGTCTCGCTCATGTCCGCGGGAACGCCGGACGCCAGCGCGCTGCCAGTCTGGATGATCTCTCCGCTGTCCGGCTTCTGATAGCGCACGGCAACGTAGAGCAGTTCGTCGGAGTCGATAAGCGTTTTTTCCTGATAGCGGCTTTCGGCGGTCGGCTGGGTCTGCGCGCCGGCATTGGCGGGGATGATCTCGTACAGCGCGATCATCCGGTGCCCCGCGCCCATCTCCCCGGCGTCGGTGGTATCGTCGGTAAAGTCCTCGGTGTTAAGCATCCGGTTTTCGTAGCCGATCAGGCGGTAGCCCGCGACGGCCGCGGGGTTGAACTCCACCTGCAGCTTCACGTCCTTGGCGACGGTGAAGATGGTCGAGGTCATGTCGTCCACGAACACCTTCTTGGCTTCCTTCAGGGTGTCGATGTAGGCGAAGTTGCCGTTGCCGCAGTCGGCCAGGGTCTCCATCTCGTAGTCCTTGTAGTTGCCCATACCGAAGCCCAGCACGCTCAGGTAGATTCCGCTGTCGCGTTCGGCGGTGATAAGCGCTTCCAACTCGCTCGCGCTGTGCACGCCCACGTTGAAATCCCCGTCGGTCAGTAGGATCACGCGGTTGTTGCCGCCGTCGATGAACGCTTGGCGCGCCTTCTGATACGCGGCCTGGATGCCGCCCGCGCCGTTGGTGGACCCGCCCGCGTTCATGCTGTCGATGGCGGAATTGATGAGCTCCTTTTGGTCTGCCGGTGTGGTATCCAAAAGCGTGCCCACGGTGCCCGCATAGGTCACGATGGTGACGGTGTCCTTTTCGGACAGCTGCCGTACCAGGAGTTTGAGCGCCTGGCGCGCCAGCGGCAGCCGGTTTGATTGCTCCATGGAGCCGGAGACGTCCACCAGGAATACCAGGTTGCTGCCCGGCAGTTCGTCCTTATCCGGCGTGTAGCTGGATAGCGCGATCATCGCCAGCATATGCTCCGTATTCCACGGGCACACGGCGAGCTCCGTGGTAACGGCGACCGGCGCGGCCTTCGTGGCGCCCGTGAGGTCATAATCGAAATAGTTGAGCATCTCCTCGATGCGCACCGCGCCTTTGTCCGGGAAGCACCCGCCGAGGAAACAGCGGCGGATGTTGGCGTAGGACGCGGTATCCACGTCCAGCGCGAAGGTGGAAAACGGATTGTCGATAGGATTCAGGAAACGGTTTTCCCCGGTGTTGCCGTAGCTCTCGTCGTTCAGGCTGTTGTAATCAAAGCCGTAGCCGACGTACGCCACGGGCGCGGGCGTGTATGCCGCGCTGTCTTCCGCCATGGAGTACATCGCGCCGGATGCCGGCTGCGCCGCGCCGGTCATGACATAGGTGCGCTGGTATTCCTCCATCACCGCCTGTTCCAGCCTTTCCTCGCGAAACGCCGCGAAGGCCGCGATCATCCTTACGGCGTCCGCTTCGGTCACGGCATGCCCCGTGACCGCCGGTATGCCCGGAAGCAGGTCGTATTCGATGGCAAGGGCCAGGTTCTCCGACGCGCTGCCGCCGGTATATCCCAGCGCTTCAAACAGCGCGGCCAGCGCGCGTTCGTAGGTCAGCACGGCGCCGGCGTCCAATTGGCTGTCCGGCGTGTAATCCGGGAAGGCTTCCTCGAGCAGCGCGGCAAAGCGCTGTTCGCTGATCGGCTCGCCGCCTTCCGCCCCCTGCCCGAGGGCCGGGGCCAGCAGCGTAACGGCCAGGAAGACGGTCAGCAGCAGGCTTGCTAGTTTATTCGTTTTCATGGTGTTTCTCCTTTCGGCGTTTGGGCGGGCGCAACGCCCGCAGTTTTGCTTTCTGCCGTTTAGACGACGCGGTTTGAAATAAGTTCCAAACACAGGGATATTGCCCGCGGACGAAGAAAACGTTACAATGGTTATGATAAGCAAACGCTTAATGATGAAGGCGCTTCCCGTGATACTGTCGATCTTTAAATGACGCTTACGGACAGACACTCGTTTCTCCCGCGCTGTTCATCTGTGGAGCGACTTATCTGATGACATAGGGATCAATCCGAATATTTGTAATAATCTTATTATATTTGGGGTGTTGTACGTTGGATTGGAGCTGTACAAGTGTTAGTAAAGATGAATACTATCGAATGTTATCAATAACTACAATCAAGAACGATTGTGAGACGATTAAGGCACTTATTCCAGCTATTTCACAACCAATAATTGGCCTTAGCTTTTTACCGTATTTTGCTCTTTTTTGCATGGCTATTAGTGAATACTATCGTTCAAAAGGACTAATGATCAATCTAGACAATAACTCACCATTCTCAGTCTCAGATATCAGAAATAAACTTAAACTGTTTGATGATAAATATGGCAAAATGCAGAAGCAGATACTAACCGTTGATAACATTCAAGACATGGAATTTAAAAACAAACTCCGATTCCCAATTTTGAAGTATTTGAATCTACATTATAATCTTGGAATATTCGTTAATGAAGATAAATACATAATTGGTAATACTCAATATATGTATTACATGTTTCAAGACAAACGCTTTTCAAAAAGAGATATAAAAGGCGAACAAGTAAAAGAATTTAGTCGTTTGCTTGGTACTTTAATTAACTCTGTGAGTCAAGGCCTTAAAAATTTCGAACCAAATTTTCATGTAGATATATATCAAAGACATTATCCAGTGTTCTATCAAGATTTCAATACTAATAGGAATTTCAACTTTTTCCAAAGCTATAAAAACGGTAAAGACTTCTCTCTTCGTCTGCTCCATGTTCTTTGCTCTGTAAACTTTGCCAGATACGTATTGGATGAGTTTGTTTCAGAAAACAACATATGGTCTCTACGCATTAAATATATCATAATGTATTATGCATATAGGAGTGTCGAGAAATTAGTGAAGTATTTACCAAATAATACCATACGTTTCGCACCAACGGAATATATGGAATTACTTGATGGAGAGTTTCGAAGCTGTATGATGCATTATACCTTCATCAATAAAGATAGTTGTATAATTTCCGATGATTATCTTGATCATAGAACACCATTCTTTGGATTAATTGAAAGCCGATTCAACGGTATGTCTTATGACTGCTTGTGCAAAGCTATAAATCAAAAAATTACCATTCTTTCTGATATCTTATCAGAAGCTATCAGACCAAATTTCACAAATTGTAAACCACTATAAGATATTTTATTCTGCTCCTTTTTTCGTCAGCTTCTGGTATAGCTTCATGAGTTCGGCGACGCATTCGGATTCGGTCATTTTGGTGGAGAAGCCGTAGGCCTGCATCACGGCGCGGTCGTTGTTCTGGTGGGCCTTGCGCAGCTCCGGCGGCATGGTGACCTCGTCGTACAGGTCGGC
>JAFGGL010000053.1 GCA_016930575.1 Clostridiales bacterium
ATTATATGGTGGTCTGTACTGGACTCGAACCAGTGACCCCATCGATGTGAACGATGTGCTCTACCAACTGAGCCAACAGACCGAAGCACCAAAAAGCGCCTAATTATTAAAACATAGAGATGGTGTTCTGTCAAGATGCCGAGAAACCTGTTTCGGGCATTTGAGGAGAGCGTGCCGCCTGTGTGCGGCTTGCGCATAGCGCAAAGCGAACCGAGAATGGGAGCTTTTTACAGAGCACAATGACCGAATGAGGGAATTGTGTGACAATAAAAGCGAGTGGGTCAACGAAAGAAGGAGCGACGAAATGAATGAGCAGCGATTATTCAACGTAGAATAGTCGCTGTGAACGATATGGAGTCCGCGACGACGAAAAGCACAGGGGCGTGATTCTGTCAAGATAAGAAACCGCAACCGCACCCGGGATCCTGGCTAATTGAACAGGAAATCCAGGATATTCATCCCGGTATCCGTTTGCGCCTTGTACAGCTCCGTATAGCCGCACTGCGTGCAGGAAAGCGTGATGAACTTCTTGTTTTGTACATTGAATATCTTGGTGAAATTCCCGCCGGTCGCCTGGAATTGGTCGGATTCATAGCGTTGATTCCCGCATTTCGGGCAGACGTATTGCTTTTGCTCCTGCTCCATACTATAGCTCCTTTCGGTTCTTCAGTATAATCGTATCACCGATACGCTTTGTGAACAATCAAACCCGCATACAATGTCACCGGCGTTGTCCCGGATATACGTTTCGGCGGTTTATTCAGTAGTTGTCGCTTTCTTCGAACGAAAGCTCGTCCAGCGAAGGTTCGGTCAGGTCGCCGGCGGTAAAGCGCGCCTCCGCTTCCTGCATGATCTTTTCGGTAGCCGATACGCCGCATCGCGTAGCGCCGACCACGCGCAGCGCCAGAACCGTGTCCAAATCGCGGATGCCGCCCGATCCTTTCACCTGGCAATCGGCCGGTACGCTCCTGCGCATGAGAACGACGTCCGAAAGCTTGCAGCCCGCGGTGCCGTAGCCCGTCGAGGTCTTCACCCAGTCCGCGCCCGCGGCGGCGGCCAGCTTGCATACGCGCGCCTTCTGCTCATCATTCAGATAGCAGGTCTCGATGATCACCTTCACCTTGGCGCTGCGGCTGTGCGCCAGAGCGCAGATTGAGGCAATCTCATCCTGCACATACTGGTCGTCGCCCGCCAGGAGCCTGCCGATATTGATGACCATATCCAGTTCGTCGCAGCCGTCGCCCAATGCAGCCTGGGCCTCGGCCAGCTTGATCTCGGGCTTGTGGTTGCCGTGCGGAAAGCCGATGACCGTGCATACATGCACGTCGCTGCCCAAAAGCATCTTTTTCACCAGCGGCATATCGGCGGGGCGGGCGCATACGCTCGCCGTGCCGTATTTCAGGGCCAGCTCGCACCCCTTGCGGATGTCCTCCTGCGTGAGGAAGGGCTGCAGGGTGCTGTGATCCAGCATCTTCGCGATATCCTTGGGCGTCAGTTTCATTTGAGTATCTCCTTTCGATTGGCGGGGTGTATCACTGTCAGGCTTGACAGGGTTCTGCCGCGCGCTTTCCGCCTGCTGCGCGCGATGCCAGGCGTTTCGCATCGCGTAGCCGCATTCCACGCTCGCCTCCCGCAGCTCGTCTTCATACGCGGGGTCGCCCAGCTTTTTCTCCAGATAGCCGATATCGGCGTCGTAGCCGCTCATCGTGCCCGCGTCCGGCACGGCAGCGCGCAGCCTGTCCGCGCGCTCCGTCAGGCTCATTAGCAGTTCTTTGTCCGCATTCCTGTCCGACAGCGCCATGCTCAGGCGGTACAGCGTGTCAATCAGCCTGCCCTTGATTTCCTGTGCCTTTGCCTTCCTGCGCTGCGCCAGATACTCCTGAGGCGAAAGCGACAGGTTTTCGCAGCGGAAAGTCCGTTTCTCGATGTCGATACGGCGGGTGCGGATCATCTCCATGCTGTTTTCTATCCACACGTGCTTGCCGATCTTGCCGTCCGGGTTCAACCCGCTGCCGTAGGCGGGGTTGTTGAGTACGTCGGCGGTCATGATCGTCATTTCCCGGTCGCGCACCACCGCGATGCGGACGCCGTCGGGGTATTTGCCGCCCAGGGTTTTGGGGTCATACGCGGGCGCGATCTGGAAGCTCCCGCACAGCGCGCGCATATCCAGCGCCGTGCCCGCGCCGTTCATATATTGATGCACGTCCGCATAGGGTATCCACAGATCGCCCAAAAATTCCCTCCCGGCAAAATACGGCTGCACAAGCCGCGCGCAGGTTGGCGTAACGCTCTGCTCCGCAAACAAATCGCAGGCGTATCGCATCGGCGTATACTGCCGTATCTTCACGGCCTGACGTGCCTTGCGCAGGTAGAACGTCTCTCTCCCGTTCCCTTCGTGCTTTGCTGAGATCATCGCCCTGCGTTGGAGCAGCAGCTCCAATTCACGCTGCGAAACGCTGACGGCTTCGCGGTCGGTCGAACGCAGGTATTCCCCGGCGAACGCGTCCGCTTCGTAGGGCTCGCCAGCGCGTATGGTGGCAACGGCAAAGCGCACCAGCGACTGCGCGCGCGGCGTGATCTCCAGCATTTCCTCCATTCGGTCTATATATCCCGAGCGGACCTTGACGCTTTCGGGCACCGCGACGGCCTGGCAGCCGCCGCCGATCAGATGCAGTACCAGCCTCTCCCCCAGAAACGGGCGGTACTGGGGAAACATCTCCGCCCACGCCGCATCCACCGTGAACACGCTCGTGCCCTGGTAGTTGTCTTCATAGTCGAAATTCCGGTAGTAATTGTCGCCGGTATACAGCTCCGGGCGCTCCTGCATCATCTTTTGATGATACTCCGCCGGGCTGATGCTGAAGCCGCTGGGCGCGGCGTATTTGTTGTCCCCGGACGCCTTGCCGACGTAAGCCATGTTCTGGATCAATTCCACGGGAAACAACGGCAGCACATTTTTATACCGCGGCGGTATATCCGTTTGCTTGACGGGGTATCCGGCACCGGAGAGCAGCGCATTTTTATCAAGCCCCGCGTAACTCACGATGCCGTGGGCCTTGATAATCATGGGTGGCCGCCTCCTTTCCCGGGAAAATCAGAAGTTATATACGAAGCGCAGCTTGGGCAGCAGGCGGTCCACGGGAATCTTGCAGAACACCGGCTGGTCCGGATCGTACGCGCGCAGGACGTACATCTGGCCGTCGGACGCGCCCAGCATCATCTGCAGCGGTTCCAGGTCGTCACAGCTCGCCGCCATGCAAAACGCGAGCGGGATATTCGGATTGAAGCGCCAGGCAAACGCCGCCTCCTCAAACGCGCGAAACGGCGGTGAGGATACGGTGTTGGGATAGGTCTCGAACACGCGGTTATATAAAAAGCTCAGCGGGCTTTTGGCCGGGGTCACGGGAAGCTTGAAGCGTATCTCAAGCGTCTGGCACACGGACAGGTAACCAACGATATTTTTATGAAACTCCCCAGCATATTCGCCGATGGGCGCGTTTCCCTCCGGCCAGGCGATCGGTTGCCAGAACGCGAAGCCCGGGCGCCGGCAGCCGGGCACGATCAACGCTTCGTCCATCGGCTCGCGGAGGAACGTGAGCGGCCTGCGCCCCGTTTCCTTGATCGCGCCCGTCTGGAAGCGGACCAGAAAATCATTGACGATCGGCGTGATTTTACCCGGCATCCTCGTCACTCCTTGGCAGCGTAGGCGATGCGCAGTGAAGCATCGCCGCTGCGGGCATCGATGGTGATCCAAACCGTTCCGTAGGGACGGCGCATGCGTACGTTATGCGGATTTTCAAGACAAGGATCCCGCCTTTTGATAAACGTGAACAGGGCCTCGCGCTGCTTTTCCGCCGTACCGCCGGTGAAGAATATCTCAATGGTGCGCAGCCTTCCCTGGCTGAAAGAACAAACGCAGGCGGCCTCCGCGCCGCAAAATGAAAACGCGCCGGACGACAGCATGGATGCGCGCTGTGGATCATCCGTCGCGCAGGGCGTGCCGGTGAGCGTTTCCAGGGCTTCCAGCACGTGTTTGCGCGCCATATTCGCGCGCAGGGATACCGCGTCCGAGAGCGCTAATCTGCCGCTGTCTTCATCCAATACGCACACTGCCGGCCGCGCTCCTTTCCCTGCTATATTGCTTTTGGTATTCCCTGAATAGAGTGTATCAAACGCGGTTTTGACTGTCAATCAAATGCTTGCGCGCCCGCGCCAGAAGTTGCTCTTTTTCGTTCGGGACACGTCCGTTGACCGCGTCTCGCCAGAGCGCCGTAAGCACGCCCCCGATGCGCTCTTTCGGAGTGTCGATTTCGCCGCACAACGCAAGCAGTTCGCCTCCGTCTATGGCCAGTTCTTTCAGATCCGCAGGCAACCGCTTCTTTTGCACCTGCCTGAGCAGCGTTTCCGCGCGTACCAACGCGGCAGGTTCGCCGCCCAGCGCCGTGAGTATCGTCTTCGCGCTTCGCAGTGCCGAAAGTCCGTGGCGCAGCGCGTCCGCCGGTTCGCTTTGTACGTTCTGCAGCGCCCTTAAAACAGCAAGGGCGTTTACCGCGCCTGCGGTCTCGCGTTTGGAAAACCGAAGCCCGGTCATGGCCCGTTTCAGCTTGTCGGGCGTTTCGGTATGACAGAGCAGCGCAAGCTTCCCGCCCGCGTTTAGTTCCTTTGCGTTATCAAGCGCCCGGAAATCCACCGGCGTAAGCGCGCCGAAGAGCTTCTCCCATGCGCCGACGCGCACCAGGGTAAAAAGCCCCGAGGAGACGGGCGGAACCGTGCGGCTGAGTGTCGGATACTTCACATCGGAGGTCAGCAGCTTTTTGAGCTCGTCCCGTTTCCGCTCGGCGGCGATCCCGTCGAGCAGGTCCGCGTGCTTTTTCGCGGATTGCAGCAGCGCGTCCGTCGGAGTGAACCCGAGTTCCGCCTGAAAACGCGCGGCGCGCAGAATCCGCAGCCCGTCGTCTTTCAGCACTTTATCGGGGTCGCTGGTCACGGTATGTAGGATACGTTCTTTAAGATGCTCCATCCCGCCGACCAGATCGATCACTAGCGACGGCTTGGTAAGCGGCGCGTAGAGCGCGTTGACGGAAAAATCACGCCGCAGCGCGTCCTCTTCCACGGTATTGGCAAAGCGCACTTCGGTGGGCTGATGCCCGCCGCGGTAGCTGTCCTGCCGGAAGGTGGTATACTCGGCCATGTGCCCGCCCGCGTGCAGCTCCACCGTGCCGAAGCGCGCGGCGCGCAGCCTGGCCTCGACCTCCGTCCCCTCGCAGCGCTTCCGGACTTCTTCGGGGCGCAGCTTGCCGCACAAATCCACGTCGCTGACGGGCAGATCCATCAGCGCATTGCGCACCGCGCCGCCGACGAAGTACAGCGTGCTGCCTGCAAATACACGCGCAATGGCCTGAAGCCAAGGCGCGCGCAGGGGGGTCTGGTTCATTTTAGCTCCTCTGGTCTACCAATTCCACAAAGGTATCCACTTCGCCGCGTATCACGTCCAGCGCGCTGCGCCAGGCGTCCACGCTGTGCACGTCGATGCCGACGGACTTCGCGACGTTATACACGGTGCCGCTGCCGCAGCGGCCGAGGAACGCGTCGTACTTCGGAAGAAACGCCTGCCCTTCCTGCTTATACTTCTTGTATACGCTCAGCCCGAACAGCAGCCCAAACGCATACGGGAAGTTGTAGAAATGCAGCCCGACGCTGTAGTAATGGCTCTTGTTGACCCACATGTCGGCGTGCATGACGTCGGGATCCAGCCCGTCGCCGTAGGCTTCTTTCTGGGCGTCCAGCATCATCCTGCGCAGTTCGTCCACCGAGGGCGTATGGGTCTTGCGCGCCTCGAACACCCCGGTCTCGAACAGGAAGCGGCTGTAGATATCCATCACGCACTGCGTGGCCTCCATCAGGCTTCCCTCCAGGATGGAAAACGAAAGCTCGTCGTCCGCCGTCTTGAGCACGGTTTGCGCAAGCAGCGTTTCGTTGAAGGTCGAGGCCGTCTCCGCCAGCGGCATGGGATACTCCGTCATCATCAGGGGGTAATCCCTGATGCATTCGTTGTGCCACGCGTGCCCGAGCTCGTGCGCCAGCGTGCTGACGTCTGAAAAGCTGCCGATGAAATTGGTCAGGACGCGGCTTAGTTTCAGCTCATGGTTGGACGCGCAAAACGCGCCGCCCGTCTTCCCTTGCTTTGGGTATACGTCGATCCAGCTGTTATCAAACGCGTTGGCCATGAACTTGGCCATCTTCGGGTGCGCGGTTTCAAAGGTGCCGACCACCAGATCGCGCGCTTCTTCGAAGGTGAATTTCTTAGTGGATTTCCCAACCGGAGCGAATACATCGTAAAACGGCAGCCCGTTTTGATGCCCGAGCAGCCTGGCCTTGGCTTTCAGATAACGCCTGAAATCGGGAAACGCCTCGCGGCAGGCCGTCCACATGGCGTCCAGCGTTTCACGGTCCATGCGCGATTCGGTCAGCTGCTGGGAAAGGATATCCGGGTGCTTTTTCGCCTCGCACATGGTAAGCGCTTCGCCCTTGATGCCGCCAAGGCAAAAGGCCATCGGCAGCGCGATCTTTTTATAGGACGCCATTTCAGCCTCGTATGCCTTTTTGCGCACGGCGGGATCGGGATCATGCGCCATGCCCCGGATAGCGGGCAGAGGGTGGCTTTCGCCGTCCATCTCCACCGTCACCGTGCCGATCAGCTGATCGCGGAGTTTGGAAAAGGAATCGCCGCCGGACAGCGACATGCGAAGCATCCAGCGCTCGATGGTCTCGGGCAGCATGTGCTTGGCCTGTTCGCGCGCCTCCAGCAGCGCGAAATCGTTCTTCTTCAATTCGGGATTGCCCTGGATGATCGCTTCCAGGCCGTCCACCGAACCGATGAAGCGCTTGCAGGCGCTCATGAACACGTCGTAGTCCACCATCAGCGTGCTGACGCGCTCCAGCGTTTGAAACGCCTTTTGATTTTCGGCCTCGACGCTCATCGTCAGCTCGCAGTACATATAAGCCCGCGACAGCGTGTTGTGATAGGTTTCCAGATGCGTTAGCATCTCGAACAGTACGCTTTCGGCGTCCTTCTCCTGCTTCAGGATGGCAAGCCCTGTTTCGGACATCGTTCCCAGTTTTTCCAGATCGGCTTCCAGCGCCGGATCGTCAAACCCCTTGTAAAATACGCTCAGATCCCATGTTGTTTCCATTGTTCGGTACTCCTTCATGACAAAGTTCACCCGTAGCTGTTTACTGCAGTGACGGGTTCGCTATTCCTATGCCCGTTTTTGGACAGTTGTCTCTTTCAGCGCCGCCAGGCAGCTTTGCTTGGAGGATTCGATGTGCTTGCGCATGATGGCTTCAAATCCTTCCAGATCCTTGTTTTCGACCATTTCCACGATACGGTAATGCTCCCGGTGCGCCTCGGCGCGGCGCTTGTCCTTGGCGATGGACAGCGCGGAGAAGCGGTGGATATACTCGTCCTGCCCCTGGATGACGCGCAGGATGCGCTTCAGGCCGGATATCGCCGTAAGCTGATCGTGGAAGGCCCGGGCCAGCGAGGAAAGCTTCTCGATATTGCCCTCCGCCATCATGCGGTCCATTTCCTGCAGCTTGTCGCGCATGGACTTGATATCCCTGGGCGTCGCGTTCCTGATGATCGCGGGAAGCGTGATCATCTCAAGCACGTTGCGGATGGTATATATTTCTTCCACATCTTCGATGGTAAACGCGCGCACCACGACGCCGCGGCGGATGACATACTCCACCAGCCCGTCGCGCTCCAGCTTGCGCAGCGCTTCCCGCAGCGGGGTGCGGCTGATATGCAGCTTGTTGGCGTATTCGGTCTCCACGATGCGAATCCCCGCGGAAATCTCGCCGGTGATGATCGCGTGCTTGAGCGTTTCGTACGCGATTTCCCGTATGGGCTTGTTAACGCCCGAAGAAGAATAGCGCATGGCTGTCATCCAGACACTCCTTGTTTTTTCTTTGTATTTTGTATACTATCGCGAACGCTGTGTTTTGTCAAGGTGGCGGACGCTTTTGGGCGTATATCGCTCCCTGCTTTCCAGCTAGTTTTCCGCGTTACAGCGCATGCGGCGCGCCGTTAAGCAGGGTTTCGTCCACTTCCGCCTCCTCGGCGGAATCGGGATAGGCCAATATCGTTTGGATATTTGCGTCCGAAAGCCGCGCGAAAGCCTTGGGCTTGCTGCGGGCGGGGGGCAGTGCCGCGCCGGTGTTCTTTTGCGCGAAAGCGATGCTGCGGTTCAGCTTGGCTTCGTCCGCAGTCTCTTTGGTCAGCGGCTGTACGGCGTCCACCAGGAGTTTCGGTTCCTCGTCCTCGCGGAAGGAAAGCTTCCCGGTGAGGATTACCATCCGGTCGGCGTCCAGCTGCTCGGAATAGCGTTCGTACACCTTCGGAAATACCAGGCCCTCGATCTGCCCGGTCAGATCCTCCAGGGTAATGATGCCCATCATCGCGCCCTTTTTGGTGAGCCTGGACTTGGACATCGCCAGGATGCCCGCCATGGAGGCGGCTTCGCCGTCGCGGTCGATGCCGCCGTGCTCGTTCTCCGCCATGGAATACACGTCGGCGGCCGTCACAAAGCCGGTGCCGATCAATCCGGCCACCTGGTCCAGCGGATGCCCGGAGATGTACACGCCCGTGATCTCCTTTTCCATGTTCAACAGCGCGTTGCGGCTGTGCTCGGGCATGTCCGGCAGGGCCACGTCGGGCGTGCATTCCTCCGGCGATATCATGTCGAACAAGCTGACCTGCCCGGACAGGTTGTTTTTATTCTTTCTGGCCGCGTTGTCCAGCACGCGCTCGTACACGCTTAACAGCTGCGCGCGGTTGCAGCCGGAGAAATCGAACGCCCCGGCCTTGATCAGGCTCTCGACGACGCGCTTGTTGATGGCGTCTGCGGGCACGCGGTCGGCAAAATCGAACAGATCGCGGTAGGGCGCCTGCTCCCTGCTCTTCATGATCTCCTCCACCGCGTGATGGCCTACGTTTTTCACCGCTCCCATGCCGAAGCGGATGCCGGGCCTGCCCTGTTCGTCCTCGTCCACGGTGAAGCGCCAGCCCGACCGGTTGATATCGGGCGGCAGCACGGGGATATCGTTGATGCGGCAGTACTGGGTGTACATGGCGATCTTGCCGGACGCGTACATCACGCTGTTCATGATCGCGGCCATGAACTGCACGGGATAATGCCGCTTCAGCCAGCCCGTCTGCACGGCGATCATGGCGTAGCCGGCGGCGTGGCTTTTGTTGAAGGCGTAGCTGGCGAAGGTTGACATGTCGTCGAATATCTGCTCGGCGATTTTCTCGGAAACGCCGCGGCGCACGCAGCCTTCCACCAGCACCTCGCCGTTTTCGCCGGTCATGCCGTGGATGAAGTACTCGCGCTCCTGTTCCATCACGTCGTGCTTCTTCTTGGCCATGGCGCGGCGCATCAGGTCGCTGCGTCCCAGCGAATACCCCGCAAGGTCGCGCACGATCTGCATCACCTGCTCCTGGTAGACCATGCAACCGTAGGTCACGTCCAGGATGGGCTTGAGTTTCGGCGTCAGGTAGCGAACCGACGAAGCGTCCTTCTTGCCCGCGATATACTTGGGGATGCTGTCCATCGGGCCGGGACGGTACAGTGAAACCGCCGCAATGATATCCTCAAAGCTTTCGGGCTTCATGCCCTGCAGAAAGGTGCGCATGCCTCCGCCTTCCAGCTGGAACACGCCGTCGGTGTCCCCCGCCGCGATCATCTCGTACACTTGGGGATCGTTAAGCGGGATATCCTCGGGGCGCATGTCAACGCCGATTTCCTTCATTAAATCCAGCGCGTCGCGGATGACCGTGAGCGTGCGCAGGCCGAGGAAATCAATCTTCAAAAGCCCCAAATGCTCCAGCGTGTTCATCGGGAACTGCGTGGTGATGACGTCGTCGTTGCACTGCAGGGGCACGAATTCGGTCACGGGTTTTGCGGTGATCAGTACGCCCGCGGCGTGGGTGCTTGCGTGGCGCGGCATGCCTTCCAGCGTCAGACTCATCTCGATGAGGTTTGAAACCTCGGGATCCGAATCGATCATCTCGTTAAGCTGCGGGCTGACCTTCATGGCCTTTTCCAGCGTCATATCCAGCGAGAAGGGGATGGCCTTGGCCACGGCGTCCACCGCCCCGTAGCGCATGCCCAGCACGCGCCCCACGTCGCGCACGACGGCCTTGGCCTTCATCGTGCCAAACGTGATAATCTGCGCCACGTGGTCCGCACCATACTTTTCGGTGACGTAGTCGATCACTTCCTGGCGGCGCTCGTAGCAGAAATCGATATCGATATCGGGCATGGTGACGCGCTCGGGATTGAGAAAACGTTCAAACAGCAGGTTATATTTCAGGGGATCGAGCATCGTGATGCCCAGCGCATACGACGCGATGCTGCCCGCCGCGCTGCCGCGCCCGGGGCCGACCATGATGCCGTGCCGTTTGGCATAATCGATGAAATCCCAAACGATGAGCATGTAGTCCACGTAGCCCATCTGCGCGATGGTATCCAGCTCGTAGGCAAGCCGCTTGCGCGCCTCGCTGTTCTCGTCCTCCGCCTGGTCCGGGTACAGGCGTCTGAGCCCTTCCAGGCACAGGCGGGTAAGCATTGCAAGCGGTTCTTCGTCCGTGGGCATGGAGAAGGTCGGCAGGTGGAGGGTGTTGAAATCGAAGTCCACCCGGCAGCGCTCGGCGATCTTCTGGGCGTTTTCTACGGCCTCCGGCGCGCCGGGGAAGAGATCCAGCATCTCCCGCTCGCTCTTGACGTAAAGCTCCTCAGTCTCCATGCGCATGCGGGTTTCGTCCTCCAGGGTTTTGCCCGTCTGCACGCACATGAGCACTTCCTGGGCGGCGGCGTCCTTCTTGTTGAGGTAGTGGCAGTCGTTGGTCGCCACCAGCGGAACCCCGGTCTCCCTGGACAGCGCGATCAGGTCGGGGATGATCTGCTGCTCCTCGGGGATGCCGTGGTCCATGAGCTCGATGAAGTAGTTGCCCTTGCCAAACATCCCCTCCATCATCAGCACGTAGGCCCTGGCGTCCTCCCGCCGGCCTTGCAACAGCAGCTTCGGCAAATCGCCGGACAGGCAGGCGCTTAAGCAGATCAGCCCTTCGGTGTGCTGCTTCAACAGTTCGTAGTCCAGCCGCGGGCGGTAATAGAAACCCTCGGTAAAACCGGCGGACACGAGTTTGATCAGGTTCTGATACCCTTTCTGGTTTTCGCACAATAGAATCAGGTGGCTGTATTCGCGGCTGACCACCGTTTTGTCGAAGCGGTCGGGGCAGATATAGGCCTCCACGCCGATCACCGGATGGATGCCCTCCGCCTTGCACGCTGAGTAAAAATCCACCACACCGTACATCACGCCGTGGTCGGTGACGGCGCAGTGGGTCTGCCCCAGTTCCTTCAGGCGCTTCATCAGCGGCTTGATGGAGCACGCCCCGTCTAGCAGGCTGTATTCGGTGTGCAGGTGCAGATGCGCAAAGGCCATAATATCCTCCGAAAAATTCTTTCTTTCAGTATACTGCAAGCGTCAAAGAGGTTCAAGCCGCAGGCGGCATCAATCCGAAAAAAAAGGTTATACAACCGGTGCATAAAGCCGTTGACAACGCAGCGCGGCGCTGATATAATGAAGGATAATATAAACGCTTAGAAAGAGTGTGGCAAAATGCTCGAAGAGAACGTAAGAACGGGATTGACATTCGACGACGTATTGTTGGTCCCGAGCGAAAGCGAAACACTTCCCCGAGAGGTCAGTACGACCGTACAGCTCATGCAAGGCATCAAACTGAGCGTCCCGCTGATTTCCGCGGCCATGGACACGGTGACGGACGCCCGCATGGCCATCGCGATCGCCCGCGAGGGCGGGCTGGGAATCATTCACAAAAACATGTCCATCGAGGATCAGGCCGCGCAGGTGGACAAGGTCAAACGCAGTGAGCACGGAGTCATCACAGACCCGTTTTTTCTTTCTCCGGACCATTTGATCCGCGACGCCGAGGCGCTGATGGCGCGCTACCGAATCTCCGGCGTGCCGATCACCGTCGGCAAGAAGCTCGTCGGCATCCTCACCAACCGCGACCTGCGCTTTGAGACCGACGACAGCCGCCGCATCGAAGAAGTCATGACCTCGAAAAACCTGGTAACCGCGCCGGTCGGTACGACGCTTGAAGAAGCCAAAAAGCTGCTGGCGGCGCACCGCATCGAAAAACTGCCGATCGTCAACGACGATTTTGAACTCTGCGGCCTGATTACCATTAAAGATATCGAAAAGACCACCAAATATCCCTATTCCGCCAAGGATTCCGGCGGCCGCCTGCTCTGCGGGGCCGCCGTCGGCTTGACTCCGGATTATCTCACCCGCGTCGCCGCGCTGATCAACGCGAAGGTCGACGTGATCTCCATCGATACCGCGCATGCGCATACCAAGGGCGCGATCGAGGCGCTGAAAAACATCCGCAAAGCCTACCCCGGCATTCCCGTCATCGCCGGCAACGTGGCGACCGCCGAGGCGACCAAAGCGCTGATCGGCGCGGGCGCGAGCTGCGTCAAGGTCGGCATCGGGCCGGGCAGCATCTGCACCACGCGCGTGGTGACCGGCACGGGTGTGCCCCAAATCACCGCGATCGCCGACTGTTCTCAAGAAGCGGGCAGGCACGGCATCACCGTGATCGCCGACGGCGGTATCAAGTACTCCGGCGATATCCCCAAGGCCATCGCCGCGGGCGCGCATGCCGTGATGCTCGGCAGCATCCTGGCCGGCGTGGACGAAAGCCCGGGAGACATGGAGATCTACCAGGGCCGCAGCTTCAAGGTGTACCGCGGCATGGGCAGCATCGGCGCCATGCAGCAGTCCCACGGCTCCTCCGACCGCTATTTCCAGGAGAACGGGCCCAAGCTCGTGCCCGAGGGTGTGGAAGGCCGCGTCCCCTACAAGGGCATGCTTTCGGAGACCGTGTTCCAGCTGGTGGGCGGCCTGCGCGCGGGCATGTTCTACTGTGGAACCAAAACCATCGAGGAACTGCGGCAAAACGGCAAGTTCATCCGCATCACCAACGCTGGGCTGCAGGAGAGCCACCCGCACGATATCTCCATCACCAAGGAAAGCCCGAACTATTCCAGGCAGCCATAAAAGGACGCATACAAAAAACCCGCCGAATGGCGGGTTTTTTTGTATCTTCTTTGTCTACTCCTTTTTAGCTTGCTTTTTCACCGCCGCAGGTTTTTTCTTTTCGGCCGCCGGTTCCTCCTGCGCTTTTCGCGCGGCCATATCGGCTTCCAGCACCACGCGGAGCAGGTTCAAAAGCACAGGCCCGCCGATCAGCCCCAGGAACCCAAGCAGCCGGAAGCCGACGTACATAGCGATCATCGTCGCCAGCGGGTAAAGCCCCAGGTTGCGCCCGACGATGCGCGGCTCGGCGATCTGGCGGATGATGATGACGCAGATATATACGATGGCGAAGAACGCCGCCATCGCGTAATGCCCCATGATCAGTTCAAAGAGGCACCAGGGAATCAGGAACAGCCCCGCGCCGATCACCGGCAGCGCGTCCGCCAACCCGATGAAGAAGCCCAGGAACAGCCCGTATTTGACGCGGAACAACACGAACGCCAGCATCAGAAACGACGTGATGATCAGCGAAACCAGAAGTTGGCTTTTGATCTGCCCGAACAGCGAATGCACGAGGTTTTGCTTTAAAACCCGGCTGTGCCTGCGGATATGCTCGGGAAAGGTGCGCTTGAAGAACGCGGAGATCCGCTCCTTGTCGGCCGTCATATAGTAGGTGCCCATGATGGTCAGCACGACTGACAACAGCATGGTCGGCAGCGACGCCGCCGTTCTTACAGCGCCGCCGGTAATGGCCGCGGACAGCGTGCCGGCAAAATCGATGGCTTTGGCCGAAAACGTAGCGACGGCGTCGTTGAAGAAGTTCATCACCGTCTCCGGCAATACGTCCGAATAGCTCTGGTACAGGTCGCGCAGATACGGCAGCGCCGTATCCGACAGCCAGTTGACGAACGCGGGGGTGTTTTGCAGAAGCTGTATCAGTTCCTTCACGAGGCGGTTGGCCAGCATAAAAAACGCCGTGCCGAGTATCCCGAACAAAAGAAGCATCCCGATAAGCGTTATCAGCCCGCGCGGCAGTTTAACACGCTTACAATGATTGATGCAAAACGAGACCGCCGGCGCAAGCAGGCGGGAGAGCAGGTACGCAAAGATAAACGGCCACACATAGGGGGCCGCGATCAGGAAAAGCCAGGTGCAAAACAACGTAACGGCGACCAGCCACAGGATTCTGGGCAGGCTGTTCATCTGCTTGTTCCATCTGTTCAGTTTCTCTAAAAACTGGTTCAACGCCTTCCCTCCCGCGGTGTTTCCGGCATCGCTAATCGCCGTTCGTGCTGATGGTGATCTCGACGTCGTCAAGCGACGCGGCAGTTTCCGATGGCGGTTCGTCGACTGCGTCGTGATCCCGCTGCCGCCTGTCGTACTCCTCCTGGGTGATCGCCCCGCGGTTCAGGTTGTCCAGGTCGATCTCGGCCTTGCGCCTCACGGTGGTGCAGTACGGGCAGGGCGTCAGCGTGGCGTAAAAACCCGTATCCAGCTCCCCGTAGGTAAACGCAGTCAGCGGCAGGTATTTATCGCGCACGGCGGAGCAGTATTGGTCGGAGTGGTAGTTCTGCCCGCCGTCGGGGTTGTAATACAGCAGCATATCGTCGTCCGGGTAGGGCACCTCGCGCCCCCGGTCGTCCCAGATGAGCAGTTTTGGATAGCTTCCCGAGTTGATCACAGGCCGCAGGGTTTCCCAGATCCAGCGCATGTTCAGCCCGTCCTCGTTGGCGATACGCGCCACGCGGATGCAGCCGTGGCTGGCCTTGCTGCCAAGCAACGGTTCGTAACGGGAATAGTCGATGGACTGGTCGGCTCGGAATACGCCGGGTACCAGGTGCATCTTGTCGCCGTTGTTGAAACGGATCGCCATATCACAATACATGCCCTCGGCGTCGAAGCCGCCGCTCGGGCTGATCATCAGGTATTCGCCAGCCGAGGTTTCATTATAAGGCTGACTGTCGTTGGGTATACCCGTGGATACCGCGCAGGAGGAGAAAAACTCGCCGTCGATAAACACGTAGAGCTGCTGGTTCAGCTTGTCGACGATGAGCCCGTAGTGTTCGTCGGGATTAACCTCCTTGAGCAGGTTCGTCCTCACGTAACCGCGGATCACGCGGTTGTAGTAGTCGATCCCCTCGATCAGCGTCCAGCCGTCCTGATCTTCGCTGAGCATATGCACGGCGGCGGACGCGCCGCTGATAAAGCCGCCTTGTTTGTTGGTATTCACTTTATTCCCGTTTGGAGCGTCCAGTGGATACACGGATTCGGTCTGCCCCACGTCCAAAACGGTGATAGGTTTCATCAAGAGTTCCCAGCAGGCGGCGGTGTCGGTGATATCGTAAGCGAAATCCTCGCCGAACCAAACTTCGCCCGTATCGTATCCTTCCAGCCACTGCGCAAGGGTTTTGGCCGATGCGGCGGCAAAGGGAAAAAGCGTTGAAAAGAAGATGGAAATCAACAGCAATGCAATCGTTCGTTTGACTGCGGACAGAACCTTCATTTTGACCTCCGGGAGTACTCGTTGTTCTTGTGTTGCCTGTTCATTTTGACTGCCGGATCGCTTTCAGCTTGTCCAGCGCGGCCAGGTAATCCGCATCGGTTTTCGACCATTCACTGAGCCTCCGGCACGGGAACGCCTTGCACATGCCGCAATGATCGAGCTTTTTATCGTCGACGCAGCATTTGAGGATAAAGCAATCGTCCGACCAGTGCGCGCTGCGGCTGCCGTGGCAGCCCATGCAGTAAGGCGCCTTCGCCTGCACGCCGGCGGCGGTTTCATCCTCGCCGACCCATCCCATGCTTTTAAACCACTTCGCCAGGGCTTGGGCGGCTTCCATGTCGAACGCCGCGCGGTAGATCTCGCACGCGTCGCAGTCCAAGCCGCAGGCGCCCATTTTGATTGCCGCCATCTTCCGTTACCCCGTATTGCCAATCGCGTTGCCGTCAGGTCTGCAGACGTTTCAGAATACCATGGGAAATAAAGGAATGTCAACCGGACAAACACATCCGTAACAAGCATGAAGCGTCGGGAAACGGCATTGAATTCCGCAGTGTGCTGTGCTAGGATAAGCCTATCCAAGTACACGCTGCCGACTATGATCGTAAAGGAGAAAACGATGAAACGTTTACTGACCATATTGGTCGTCCTGATGCTGCTGGCCCCCTGCCTGGCGCCGACCGGAGGTGCGGAGCTTTCCGCCGCGCCACTTACCTTCATCCAGATGCTGTATCAGGGCGAGTTTGAACCGGTCTATAATCAATCCACGGCCGACATGCAGGCCGCGCTGGGATCGGCGGACGGCCTAGCCGCCACCTGGGCGCAGCTGGAGCAGTCCTTCGGCGCGTATCAGCAGATTCTCAGCGATACGGCGCAGGAGCAATCCGGCATGGCCGTTGGTACGATCGTGTGCGCGTATAAATACGTCGACGTGACCTTCAGCGTCGTGGTTACGTCCGACGGGCTTCTTGCCAGCCTGACCGTTGCTGCCGTAACGCCCAAAGCCGCGAAAAGTACAGCGGACCAGACGCAGTTCGTTACCGAAGACATCACCCTGCGCCCCGGCGAAGCGGATGCAACGCAGGGCATACTCACCCTGCCCAACGGCGACGGCCCCTTCCCCGCCGTGATCATCATGCAGGGCTCCGGTCCGCTGGATAGGAACGGCACGGTCTTGGGCATCACGCCTTTCCGCGATATTGCCGAAGGGCTGGCGCTATCCGGCGTTGCCAGCATCCGCTACGACAAGTACTCCTACGCGCACACAGACCTGCTGGCGGCCGATCCCGCGCTGCTCAAGGCCTTCACCATTGCGGAAGAATACATCCTCGACGCAGGGGACGCTCTCAAGCTGCTGCAATCGGACGAACGTATCGGCGATATCTACCTGCTGGGCCACAGCCTGGGCGCGATGATCCTGCCCCGGGTGATGCAGGCGCTCGGCGCGGACAGCTTTGCCGGCGGCATCCTGCTGGAAGGCTCGCCGCTGCCGCTGTGGGAGATACAGTATCACCAGAATCTGGCGATGATCCCGAAACTGGAACAGGATCAGCAGGCGGAGGCGCAGGCGGCGGTCGACGCGGAAGCCGCGAAACTCGGCGGCGTGCTGACGCTTTCGGACACGGAATTGCAATCCATGACGTTCTTCGGCGTTTCGGCGTATTATCAGAAGGATTTGATGTCTGTAGACGCATCGCAGACGGCCATCGGCCTTGGAAAACCATTGCTGATCATCCAGGGCGGCAAGGACTGGCAGATCACGCCCGCCGACGGCATGGACGTTTGGCAGGTTCTGCTGGCCGGTCAAGCCTTCGCGGAGTACCGGTACTACCTGAATCTGAACCATATGCTCTGCGAGATGGACGGCGAACCCGCCGGGGATTTCTCGGATTATCAGGCGGGAAGCAAGGTTTCCGGAACGCTGATCGGCGACATCGCCGCATGGATACTGAACTAAGAATAACGCAAGCCAAACGGCCGGAAGCGACGCTTCCGGCCGTTTTTCGTATCCTCTTTTGCCATTCCTTCTTCAGGTGAATCAAGAGCCTTTTTCTGTAACCTATACGTTTTATTTGCTTGACGCTATCCGGTCTTTCGATCTGAAATATCCGCTAATAGGCGATCATCGGGATGGTGGCGGGTTTCTCCTCCATGGGCGCGACATCGCCGAACTTCACGGCGTAGATACGCCTGCCGCTTTCCCGCACGGCGCGCATCATGGTCTCGTTTGGCAGGGAGCAGAGGTCGAACAGGCCGATGTTGTAGTTCTCGCCGTCGAACCTGCCTAGTGCGAACTGGTCGTAGCACTGGAACCAGTGGCAGCCGACACCGCTTAAGTGCGCGGCGGCGCGCTCGGTGTAGTAGCGGTAGGCCTTGCCGCGCTCCAACTGGTTCTTCACGGCCTCCAGCCCCGTGGCGGTCTGCCCCGCGTCCAGCGCGCCGAAGTGGTATTCGCCGATCATGACAGGAAGGTCCACCCCGAGATCCACAACGCTGTCCAGCATTTCCGTCGGGTCCGCCGCATAGCAGTTGATGGAGAACACGTCGAAATATTGCCAGCCCGTGACCAAATCGGGATCGGATATCCACGCCCAGCGCATGCCGAGGTTCATGTGGTGTTTGTCCACCTCGCGGCAGGCCTTGGATATGACGCCCGCATAGGCGTCCAGCAGAATACACGAAAACGCCTTCATGTCCCGTTTCGCGGTCTCGGACAGGGCCGATGTCTTTTTAATGGGTTTATTCAATGCATCAAAATCCTTCAACGGATACCGCCATGCCTCCGCCAGCACTTCTGCCGTCCTGTATTTCTTCTGGAGCCAGGCGATCAATTCCCGCTTGCAAACGCTTGGCTCGGGGTTGTAGAACACCTCGTCGGCGAGGATCAGCCCGTCCACGAATGCCCATTGCGGCTCGTTGCGCAGGAAATAGCCGATCATCAGCGGGTCGTTCGCCCGCGCCTTGAGCGCCTGCGCGCACTCCTTTGCGCTTTCCCGGTATTCGTCGGAGAGCACGTCGGGGAAATCGCGGAATATCTTCAGCTTGGTGTCGGGAAACTTTTCAAGCATCGTCACGTACGGCAGCTGCATCACGCCCAGGCTTTCGGGATCGCTCCAGTTGCCCAGCGTGTTCAGCCCGTTATGCTTCATCTGGCGGCTCATCAGGCGCTGCCATTTCCCGTGCCAATCGTCCCCGAACGCGCGGTACAGGTTCGCCTGCGGAAAGGAAAACAGCGTGCAGTCCCGGCGGCGCGACTCGTCTGCGAACGGCCAGGGCAGGTGTTTGAACATCGTTGCGTATACGGGATCGTCCTCCCCCGGCAGCCAGTCCATGAACCTCTCTAGCGCGTCCACTCGGCAGTCGGGGCGAACGACGACGCAGTCGGGCCCCACGCTGAAAAACGCGTTGCCGAGAGGATCCACCAGCGTCCAGCGCCCGCAGGCCTTCGCGCTGGTGAAATACCCCGTACCCTTCTGTACAGGCTTCTTCGCATACCCGCCGTAACTGTCCCAGTCAGGATCTGAATAGGCGTCCAGCAGGCCGAGCGCGGCCCGCAGCTTCTCCCGCATGTCAGCTATACCCCGCAGCTTGCCCGGCCACTGTTTCGGCTTCCACTGCCCCAGTTCGTCGATCAGCTTCCTATCCGGCAGCGGGAACGCTTCGGGGAACGTATCCGTCAGCGTCAGCTCCGACAGCCGCAGCGCGACGTCGTGAAAGCAGGGCGGCATCTCCAGCGTGATTTTCTCCATCGCCACGCGCTCCACGCGCCTGCCGTGGCAGACCACCTTCAGCTGCCCCGGATAACTTTCGGAAAAGAGGGCGCGCGCGTCCATACGCTGCAAATCCAGGCAGATCCTCGCGCGCAGTCCGGGCAGTATGCCAAAGCGCATGAAAAAGGCGGTGGCCGCATCGCCCGCCTTTTCATACACGTTCATGTTGAGTATCAGGCTGTGGTCTTCCATGCATTCGGCGTCAAACACCAGGTACCGCTCCGCGCGGCCCGCGATCTCCGTGACATCCAGCCCGCCGCCTTCCTTGGAGATTCGCAGGGTAACGGCGCCGGGTTTACTGTGCTCGATTTCGGAATGTAGCAAAATATCCTGTGAAATAGGCAGTATCTTCATGCTTCTCCTCCGCTTGCCGCGGCGGCGGTGGCGAATCCCTTACAGCGCGACAGACACGGGAGGCAGGTTCGGCACGGATAGCAGCGCCTTCGCTTTGCCGGTTTTGCGGACATAGACGATCGCGCGTCCGTGGAATGTCGGCCGGGTCTCGCTCGCATAGCTGGTCAAATCGGCCGCGCAGCCGTTCTCTATGCCCATGAATTCCCCGCCGCCCGTCACGGCGCAGGTCAGCGGCAGATCGTCCGCCGCGGCGATTCCGCCATTCGCATCTATCAGGCAAACTTCGATCTGCTGCATGCCGTCCGCCGGGTCGCTACGGACGGCCGCCGTCAGCTTTGCCGCCTTGCCCGGCGTCACCAGCGTATCGGCGACGGTCTCCTTCCGCTTTTTGCAAACGACGGTGAGTTCGCCTTTCTCAAACGGGAGCTCGAAATGTACCGTGCAGGTCTCGCCAACGGCCTTTACCGCGATCTCGCGGCCGTTGAGCGACAGCGCCGCGCTTTCTCCGTTGGTGAACACGATGACGCTCATCGTCTCCCCCGCTTCGCCGTCCCATACGTAGCCCGCGTTCCAGAATTCATCGATCTTGCCCACCGTCAGTTTTCCCGTGAGGGCATCCGTCCATAGCGCCTTGCGTAAATCAAACAGCGGTTTTGCATACCCTGCCGTATCCAATAATCCCGGCTGCGCCACCCGGACGGGCCAGCCGAACGCTTCGCCGAGGAAATCCGCGCCCGTCCAGATAAACTGCCCGCTGATAAACGGATTGCGCTTCACGGCCAGCCAGTTTTCAGGCTCGTGCCGGTTTTCCGTGCCTAGCAGGATATGATCTGGATACTTGCGGTGATCGTCCTGATAGAGTTCCTCTTTATAGTTATAACCGACCACGTCCAGCGCCTGCGCAAAACCGATGAGATTGCTGATCTCCGGCATCGCCAGCGCAGCCGTTACGGGGCGGGTGGCATCGTTTTCTTTTACAATGGACTTGAGCTCCTTCGCCATCGCCGCAAGGCGCCCAATATAGGGTTTATCGGCATTGTACAGAAGCTCGCGTACGGGTTTGTCCCTGTCGTTGTTGCCGACTGCCTGCGAAAACATCGGATGTACATAGGGATCGTTCGGGTAATCGATCTCATTGCCGATGGACCAGAGGATAACGCTCGGATGGTTCCGGTCCCGTTTGACCAGGTCCTCCAGGTCGCGCCGGTGCCATACGGGAAAATCGTCGGAATATCCGTAGAGTTTGGGCGGGTACACGTTATGCCCCTGCCACCATTTGTTTTTGCAGCCTTCCCACTCGTCGAAAGCCTCGTCGATCGCCAGAAAACCCAGTTCGTCGCACAGGTCCAGAAGCTGCGAATCAGGCGGATTGTGGCTGCATCGGACGGCGTTTGTCCCCGCTTCCTTCAGCTTCAAAAGCCGGCGCTTCCAGACTTCCTTGGGCACGGCCGCGCCGAGTACGCCCGCGTCGTGATGCAGGCACACGCCCTTGAGTTTCATGGGAACTTCATTGAGAAAAAATCCCTCGTCCGCGTCGAAGCGGAACGTGCGGATGCCAAACGGGATTTCCAGCCTGTCGGTCTCCTTGCCGTTTTGATAAGCGGAAGCGGCCAGCTTGTACAGGTACGGCGTATCGGGCGACCACAGCCTGGGCATTTTGACTGTGAGCGTATCCGCGCCCTCCGCCGCTGTATCCCCGTTGGCGTCAAGCAGGACGCAGCGCAACCGCGCTTCCTCCGTGATCTCCGCTTGTACGCGGATGACCGCCGTATCCTGATTTGCGGTTTCCGTATACGCGAACACACCGTCGGGCGCAAGGTGCGCGGGCAGGCATACGATCAGCGTTACGTCGCGGTAGATTCCGTTGCCGGTGAACCAGCGGGAATCCGCAAGCTCGATATGCTCGCAGCGCACGCTGATCACATTGTCTCCCTCCGCGGCGAACGCGGAAATGTCATACGTAAAGGTAGAGTAGCCGTAAGGGCGCTTGCCAAGATAATTGGAGTTGATCCACACCCTGGCGTTTTGGTACACGCCGCCGAAGGTGACGAACACCTTTTTGTTTTGGATATCCTTGAGCGTGAATTGCTTGCGGTACCAGCCGATACCGCCGGGCAGATACCCCGTGCCGCTGGAGCAGTTCTGATCAAACGGCAGCGCAACGGACCAGTCGTGCGGAAGGGTGACCGTCTCCCACGCGCTGTCGTCGTACCCTTTGAAATACGCCTGCGTTTGCTCCCCCAGATGAAACCGCCAGCCGGAATTCAATCGGATGGATGTCCTCATGGGCCACGCTCCTTTGTGTAAACCGGGGCTCGCAAACCTGTTTGCGAGCCCCGCGTGTCGGTCAGGTAATGCCTCGCCTACATTATTCGCCGTAGACCGCGTCGATCTGGGCCTGCACTTCAGCCATCACGGCCTCGATGCCGGCGGCCAGCAGCGCTTGACGGAATTCCGCGACGTACGCCACAGGATCGTCGGCCTTGCCGAAGGTGATAACGGGCATGTAGGTGTTGTAAACATTCGTGATGTTATCCAGTTCCACAGAGATCGGATCGGTGTCAAAGACCAGCTTGCCATAGGGGTAATCGATCTTGACGGGATTGTACTCTTCAGCCAGCAGGGCATCATACGCTATCCAGTCAACCTCGGAGCTTCTGATCTCCAGATCGTCGTTGCGGCCCCACCAATAGTCCAAGCTTACCGCGCTGGCGGTCGGATCGTATCCTTCCGGACGGGTCAGGAAGCCATCAGCAATCAGATACTGTTCGCCTTCGATGCCATAGTTGAAGAGTCTATAGAAGGTTTCGTCGTTGCGGATGAGGTCGTAGCACATCAGAGCGCGCTCGGGGTTTTTGCTCTGGCCTGCGACCGCCATCGCGCCATGGGTGATGTTGAGGGCAACCAGCGCATCGGATTCCTTGCCGAACCAGAAGAAGCGAAGATCGCTGCCCGGCTGCTCGGTTTCCATCCTCACGCGTTCGGACCGCCAGGTCTGCGTGTGGTGCTGATGCGCACCTGTCAGTCCTTCACGGAGCTCCTCGACGACTTCGCCCTGATAGTTCAGCACGTCTTCACGCCAGTAGCCGGCATCCGCCCATGCTTTCTGTTGCAGAGCGAAGTTGACCAGCGAGTCGCCTTCGATAAAGCTGCGGGAGAGGGTATACAGATTGTCCTTGGTGCCGTAGAACAGCGCCACGGGCAGGCCTTCGATCGCGACCAGGCCTTCCTTGTCGGTCAGGTAGCCGCCGGCCACCTGCGGAGAGTAGGAGGAACCACTGCCGTTGGCATCCCACGGAACCACATCAGGCATGGTGTCTTTGATGTACTGGAAGTATACGCCCAGATCGTCCCAGGTATTGATTTCGCCGTCGGGTATACCGGCAGCCACAGCCCAGTCACCGCGGTACATAAAGCCGTGGTTGGTCCACTGTGCGTAGTTGTCTTCAGGTGCGAAGTAGATCTCGCCGTCGTATTTGCACATGTCCCAATGCTCCTTGGATACCGTTGCGTAAGTCTGGGGCGCGTAGGTCTGGAGCATCTCCTCGCTCAGGGGCATAAAGCCGCCGTTACGGGCATTGTCCCATGCATACAGCCAGTCGGTCGCGGTGCCGACTAGGTCGATGGAGCCGTCCTGCATAGCCAGCGCGAGCTGATACTTTGTCTGCCAGTCCGCCCACTCGATCCATTGGATGCGAAGTTCGGCGTTAATGGCCGCGGTCAGCTTCTCGTTGAACACCGCAAGCACTTCATCCGTCTTGTTCGTGGGTACGTTGCCGGTTACCAGCATTGTGAGAACAACGTGTTCGCTGGTGTCCACTCCCGGGAACCAGTCGGAGTAGTCCGATCCTGCGGCAAACGCAGCCGGCACCAGGCTCAGCAGCATCGCCAGGACCACAAGTAACGTTACAAGTTTCTTCATTCTGGGTGGCCTCCTTATCAATATATGATTTTTGTGCCTTACACACAGCACAATAATCCGATGGGTGTTATCCCTTCACAGAGCCGACGGTCAGTCCGGCGACGAAATACTTCTGCACAAAGGGATAGGCGAAGATGATCGGACCTGTGGCAAGCACGGCGGTCGCCATCTTCAGGGTCTCGGTCGGCAGGTCTTCGATCACAATGAAACTCGACGCGACGGAGTTTCGCAGCGACGAAACGGTATTGATAATGTTGTACAGGTGGTACTGCAGCGGTCGGTACTTGACGATAGTCGTTAAGAAAAGCGAGGAGAAATACCATTCGTTCCAGTA
>JAFGGL010000054.1 GCA_016930575.1 Clostridiales bacterium
GGCCTACACCTACACGGTGGAAGAAGTAACGCCCGACGGCTACAGCTCCGAGCAGGCAGAGGGAACGAACGACTTCACGAACACGGCGAAAGAGACGAGCGTGGAAGGCACGAAGACCTGGCAGGGCAGGGTTGATGTAGAAACTAATCCGGATATCACCATCACGCTATTCCGGAACGGTGTTGAATACGCCACGCAACTTCTGACCGGTGGTGCGACCACGTACGCGTTCACGGGCCTGCCGACACACGATGAGCTTGGACAACCCTACACATATGAAGTGCAGGAAGTGATAGTACCTGCCGGGTACACCAGTGAATCAGAGCCCAACGAGACCAATGGCAAAGACTTCACAAACAGCTACACAGCCAGCGGCACTCTGGATCTGAGCGGCACGAAGACCCTGACTGGACGCGAAGGAACGCCTGAAGATATCTTCACCTTCAAGTTGTACAAGGATGAAGTATTAGAGGCGAACCTGTTGGATACCAAGACGGTGACGGGCGGCAGCGGTCCCTTCAGTTTCGATCAAATCACTTATACCCTCGACTTGCAGGCTGATCCCGCTGTTAATGACTTGGGCGAACACACCTACATCGTCGTGGAAGAGGTGCCGGATCCGAACCCGAGTAACGGCATTACCTATGACACGACACAGTACACAGTCAATGTGACGGTTACCGACAACGGAGATGGTACATTGAACGTGGCAGTGCCCAGCGAGAACGCAACATCACTCGACTTCATCAACAACTACGAAGCGAAAGGAGAGTTCGATGTCGACCTGACGATCGATCCGACGAAGGTATTGACGAACCGCGACCTGACCGACGGCGAGTTCACATTCGAACTCAGGCTGGGTATAGATGTACTGCAGACCGTAACGAACACGGCGGATGGAAACATCCCGTTCTTACCGCTGGAGTATACGCAGGACGACATTGGCGCGACCTACGACTACACGATCAACGAAGTCATCCCCGTACCGGGCGAGATCGGCATGACGTATGATCCGATGGTCATCATGTTCAGCGTCACGGTCACCGACCTGGGCGGCGGCGTACTGAGCGCCGACCTGGTCGAACCGCTGCCTGCGGACACGACCTTCAACAACGTCGCTCCTTTGACCCGGTACAGAATCTACTATTACTACCGAATGACAGAAGACGATGCTTATGTACGCAATGTAGCATACGATTATGTTTCTGGTTTAGTAGCAGTCGGAACAAGAGCGGGTGCGTATGCCGATCGTTCTGAGAATGGGTTCTGGCAACTGATGGGATCTGCTGGAAACAGAAGGGTACTTGTATATGATGAAGCAGTGAACATAGTCAGTGTCTACTACCAGCGTGCAGAAGTGCCGTTAGGCGGCGGAGTGGTCATCAACGTCGGTGACTGCAGCGAGTAGTATCAACAACCGGTCTCTCATGCCTGGTTACCCAAACCGGGCATGAGAGACCTACGATCATTTAGAGAGGAAAGCATTAATGATGAAGAGATTACTTGTATCGGTAATGTGCATAGTACTCGTATGTTCCGCGTTCGGCACAGCGGCATTCGCAGAGGAGCCAGCTGAAGACAATAGCTTGATTGTAGGTTCGGTTACACAATTAAGCGGGAATTTCTTCACGGCAATGTGGGGGAACAATACGGCAGACATTGACGTCCGCCAATTGCTTAACGACTATCAGACGATCGCATGGACCAGCGATGGTTTATACACCGTAAACAATACGGCTGTAAGTGATATTGTGACACGCCTTGTAAATAACAACCGGCGATACACATTTACGCTGTATGATGATCTTTACTATTGTGATGGATCAAACATCACCGCAAAGGATTATGTATTTTCCATACTCCTCGAATCCTGCCCTCAGGTAGCGGAACTTGGCGGATTAAATATATCCATGGCCCACCTGGTAGGATATGATGCATTTGCATCGGGCGAAAGTGAAGTTTTCAGCGGCGTTCGATTATATGGTGATTATACGTTCTCTTTGGATGTCAGCGGCGAATATCTTCCCTATTTCTATGAGATGGCATTTGCCAACGTAACGCCCTATCCCATGTCGGCCATTGCACCCGGATGCGATATTGCCGATGATGGAAACGGCGCGTATATAACCGGAGATTTTTCCACCGATCTTCTTGAAAAAACGATTATGGACTCAACGGATGGTTATCTTTTCCATCCGAAAGTTACAAGCGGCGCGTACATGCTTACCGAATATGATACTGAGGAGCATGTGGCTAAATTCCAAATCAACCCGTATTACAAAGGCAATTATGAAGGGCAGAAACCAACGATTGAGTATTTGACCTTCAAGCAGGTATGGAACGATACCATGCTTGATGAGCTTACAAACAACACGGTTGGCCTGATCAATAAAGTATCAAGCGGTGAAGTAATCAATAATGCCGGAGATATGGAACTTGCAGGGACAGCGAAAACCGTGACATATTGGCGAACGGGACTTGCCTTTATCTCGTTTTCCTGTGAACTGGGGATAACCCAGTCAACCAAGCTTCGCCAGGCAATTGCCCATTGCATAGACGAAGAGGTGATAACCGATGAGTTCTCTGAGGGGAACGGAGTGCCGGTATACGGCTTCTACGGTTTCGGACAATGGTTTGTTGCCGATGTACAGGACCGCCTGAATGAACTTGATATCTATTTGCCGGATACTGCAGCGGCCATAGCATTGCTAGAGGAAGACGGCTGGATTTATAACGCGGACGGCGAAATGTATACCCAGGAAACGGAAGACGCACAGCGTTATCGCATGAATGATAATGGGGAACTCGAGCCGCTGGTGTTAAAAATGGCTATAACTACCGATAATAAGGCGGGTGAAATAGCGGTCAGATTGCTGGAAGAAAGCTTTGATGTTGTAGGAGCATCGCTTGAAGTTGATGAACTATCCATGAGCGAGCTGCTTGAGCATTATTACCGGCAAACAGACAGGGAATACAACATGTTTTTCCTGGCTACGAATTTCCCGTATATCTATGACCCGTATTACTATTTCAACACAGCGGATGAATATCAGGGAGTCATGAACACAACAGGGCTGAGAGACGAAGGATTGCAGGAATTGACTGTCCAGCTTCGTGAAACCGCTTCGACTGAGCTAGATACCTATGAGGAACGCTGGATGGATTTCCAAATCAGGTTTGTTGAGCTGGAACCGCTTATACCGCTTTATTCCAACGTATACTATGATATTATGAGACCGGACCTGAACAACTGCTTCGCCAATAACTATTGGAGCTGGAGCGTGGCAATCCTATACGCAACAATCGGAGGCGATGAAGCGCCGGAAGACACAACGGAGGTCACTCCATAGACGGCGGACGAAACCAATTAACCGTTATACCGTCTGCCACTGCAAGCCGTCGCCGCGATCTTCACTGAGTTCGTGACGGCGGCTTTTTATATAGCAACGCCGTCTCTCACCATTGCTCCGCCACTTCAACCACGTACATAACCTAAGAGTGCCTTTCTGGGACACTGCGCTTGTTAAAGTATCCATTTTTAGCCGGCGGCCGCTTTGTGGCTGTGTACAACGCATGTGCTACCTTTCGATGTCCCTTGTTTCGAAACATGGTACTCGGCGCGTGGACAGGAAAACGGTCTGCGGATTCACGTAACCAGCGGAAGCGCTTTTAGTTTCCGCTGATATCAGCTGTAACTTTTCGGAACCGTTCATTGACAACGATTTCCGCCTCCTGTATAATTTTCTCGTATGTTAATGAACAAGACGGGGGAGACACAATGGCGAGGGAAGCGTCCGGCGCAAAACGGATGACTGCGGGATTGCTGATTTTATTGTGTATCCTCTTTTTGATGCACGCAAACGCCGATTCCGTTGCCCTTTCCGGGTACGCCAAATCCGGCGGTTATCAGTATCTGGAAATGGGGACCTTCCCCCAGACCCTGGAAGGCGGGCGGGAGCCCATCCTTTGGCGCGTGCTAGCTGCAGGCGACGGCACCGCATATCTCCTGAGCGAATATGTTCTTCTGAATCACCGGCTCGACAACGACGACACAGCCTATACCCTAAGCGGCGGGGATTTTACGAAAACCGAGATCTTCGCCTATCTCAACGGCGAGTTCCTCACGCATTTCACCGCGCAGGAGCAGGCGCTGATGACCTTGGACGGCGCGGATGGCCTTTTTACGCTGTTATCCAGCGATGATTTGAAAAACAAGGCGTACGGGTTCACCGGCGATACGGCGCGGCGCGGGTATCCCACTCCCTATGCCGTGCAGAACGGACTGTTCCAATATTCCAATAAGTCCTGCCCCTATTGGACGCGCACCCAAAGCACATCCCACGCCTATGCCGCCCTCTGCACCAAGGAAGAGGGTAATCTTGGCTATATCCGCGTCGTGGTGCAAAATGAGGGACTGCGGCCGGCCTGCCGGCTGCGCCTGGATCTACTCGACATCACGGGCGGAATCGGAACGCTTAATGATCCGTATCAAATCAATTTGCTGGGAGGTACTGACGACGAATGATGAAACACCTGCGAACGACTTTGTTTATCGGTCTGCTGCTTTTTGGGCTGCTGGCGGCCGGAGGAGCGGCGGCCTCGGAAGCGATGGATATCACTTCCGAATGTACATTTGACGCCTCTTATACCGTTCGCAACATCTCACAGATGACGGACGGAAAGTATACGAGCTTTTTCCAGACGAAGGATGTGACCGAACCCTATGTGACCGTTACAAGCCCCGCAGGCATCGACGCATACGGGGTCTATATCTGTTTTGCCGTGCAGCCGAAAAACTGGCTTTTGCAGACCATGGTGAACGGCGAATGGTATACCGTGGCGGAGATGACCGACGAATATATGCACGTATACGTCCCGCTGTACGGCACCAGGGTGTTCCGCATCATTGCCGTGGATACGGGGAAACGGCAGGAGATGTCCATCAACGAGATCTTCGTATTTTCCCGGGGCGATATCCCCGACTGGGTGCAGCGCTGGGAGCCGACGCCGGAGGATGCCGATATTATGTTTTTGATGGCGCATCCGGACGACGAGTTGATTTTCCTTGGCGGCGCCATCCCGACTTATGCCGTGGAACAGCAGCGCAAGGTGGTTGTGGTGTACATGACTTATTCCAACACCACCCGGCGTTCGGAACTGCTCAACGGACTGTGGGCGATGGGCATGCGGCAGTACCCGGTCATCGGAGAGTTCTGGGATAAATACAGTAAATCAGCGGATGTGGTCGCGGATGCCTGGAACAAAAAGAAGGCGAACACCTTCGCGGTGGAAGCCGTGCGCCGCTATAAGCCCAAGGTGATCGTTACCCATGATTACAACGGCGAGTACGGGCACGGCGCGCATAAGCTGACGGCGCAAATCGCAGAACGCGCGTATCTGTACGCCGGCAATGCGGAGTATTACACCGATTCCGCCGAGGAATACGGCACCTGGCAGCCGCTGAAGCTTTATTCCCACCTGTACCCGGAAAACCAGATCACATTGGATTGGTCGGTACCGCTGATCAATATGGGCGGCAAAACGGGCCTTGAACTGGCTATCGAAGCCTATGCGCTGCACGTGACCCAGGAGGGCGCGGGCGTCAGCGTGGAGGTGACGGGCACGGAGTATGACAACCGCGTGTTCGGTCTGGTGTATTCAGAAGTCGGGGAGGACGTGCTAAAAAACGATTTCCTTGAAAACTTGCTCGAGCCTGTGTCCTGCGTTCCGGCGCCGGAACTCGAGCAGCCCGAGGCCGCCGCTTCGCCTGTTCAGGCGCTTCCGGACGTCTTCCCGGAACTGAACGAAGAGGGATATATTGACGAGGGAGAGTTTATCTACGAAAACGACGACAGCGGCCAGTGGGTTTATATCTCGCCGACGCTCAAAGTCGTCATCGAGCGCAAGTACGACGCCGCAACGTCTCTGCGCTGGTACGAAGTGGAGATCTGGTCGGATATTGAAGCGGGAGAACTGCTCAACTCCCTGCAATACTACGATACGCCAAGGATGAGCATGGATTATGGCGTGAACGCCTCCCTGACCGCCAGAAAGTACTCGACGGTCTTTGGTATCAACACCGATTACTACACCTATCGAATCGGGGGTGCGCGCGCGGAAGGCATCGAAGTCCGCGATGGCGCGATCGTCATCGACAATCCGTTCAGCCAAGCGTCGAACGATTATTTTCCAAATCTCGACACGTTGGCGCTGTTTCCCGACGGCAGCATGCAGGTGCACGCGTCTTATGAGCTCAGCGCGCAGGACTATATCGATATAGGCGCGACGGACGTCTATTCCTTCGGACCTTATCTGATAAACAACGGCGAGCTCAACCCGGCGTCGGACAGCTGGAACACGTATCAGAACCCGCGCTGCGCCATCGGCATGGTCGAGCCCGGGCATTACGTTGTGATCATGGCGGAAGGCCGCATTACGAAAAGCGAAGGCGTCACCATGCTGCATCTTGCGATGCTGATGGAACAAAAAAACTGCCGGGTCGCGTTCAACCTGGACGGCGGGCAGACCGCCGTGGTCCTGTTCATGGGACGGCAGCTCAATGAGATCGGCGCGTATGACGGCAAAACAAACGCGCGGGACACTACGGAAATCCTTGGCATCGGGACGTCCGACGCCGTACCGCGGGAAGAGGAGTAAGCATGACCTTTCGCATCAATACCCTTGTCAGCCTGACGCTTTGTTTCCTGATGATTGGCTCGTTGGCGGGCGGCGCAATTGCCGATACGCAGATCGTGATGAGCTTCCTGGGGGACTGTACCCTCGGCAGCGAGGAACGGCTGCAGGATGAACCCTACGCTTTTGCCGCCGCGATGGGGGAGGAAGGGTACGGCTATTACTTTCGCAACGTGAAGGACCTGCTTGAGCTTGACGACGTGACGCTTGCCAACCTCGAATGCGTATTGCGGGTCAATGAATACGGAAGCAAGGATAAAACCTATATTTTCAGGGGGCCTCCCGAATACGCGCAGATCCTGGCCCTGGGCAGCGTGGAGGCGGTCAACCTGGAGAACAATCATACCTTGGATTACGGCATGGCTGGATGGAACGATACCATCCAGGCCCTCACGGACGCCGGCATTGCGTATTCGGGTATGGAACAGGCATATATCTATGAAAAAGACGGCGTCCGCATTGCGTTCCTCGGACTGCTGCGGGCCAACTATTTTACCCATCGGGAAGAATTCTTCGAGTATTTCGCGCAACTGCGGGAGGACGGCGTCAACGCGATCGTCGTTTCCCTGCATTTCGGCGAGGAATACAGCGCGTATCACAACGACGGGCAGGCGTCGATGGCCTACTATATGATCGACGCGGGCGCCGACCTGGTGCTCGGCACGCACCCGCATGTATTGCAGGGCATGGAAGTGTATAACGGCCGACTGATCCTGTACAGCCTCGGGAATTTCGTGTTCGGCGGAAACGCGGAGGTCCGCTCGCTGCAAACCATCATCCCGCGTGTCACGTTTCGGTTCTCCGATGACGGAGCGTTACTCGGAACACGGCTGCGCATCTATCCGGCGCATATCTCGGGGGACGATACGGGGCAAAAACACGATAACAATTATCAGCCCGTTCTGGTGCGGGGCGAGCAGGCGGCGGCCGTATACGCGTTACTGGATCAAGACAGCGTAGAAAACCCCGTTCCCGTGCTGGAAACGGAAACGGATGCGTACCGGGAGTATGCGTGGATCGCTACCGCTCCTCAACAATGACAGGGCGATATTCTATGCGACAATTTAGCATTGGAAGTGCGGCGTCCGCGTTGCAGTACAGAAGCTTCAGAGACGCAAGCGACTGCAGCGGGGCATAATCGGCGATATCGCAGCCGTAGAGATACAGGCTTTCGAGCGGCAGGCCGGCCAGCGGCGCCAGATCCGTGAGCAGCGCGTATTCCAGCGCGAGGACCCTGAGTTTTGTAAGATCCTTTATAAACGCGATCGTTGCAGGACCGTCGCATCCGGACAGGCTGAGCAGCGACAACTTCGTATTGCCGAGCACGTCAAGAAACGCCCAGTCCTCCAATGTGCAGTTTACCAGGGACAGCTGCTGCAGCCTGTACAGGCTGCCGATGGTTTCCGCGGCGGAGACCGCTGCGTTCCGGATGGATAAACGCAGGAGGCCGGGGAGTTCCTTTAGCATCTCCAGTGACACGGCTGTGCAATCGGAGAGCTTGAGCTGCTCGAGTTTCGGGAAACCCTTCCAAGTCTCCTGGGTAAACGCATCCGGCGCCGCCGCCTGCACGTCCAGCGAAAGCAGGCTGGAAACACCGGCAAACGCCGCGATCGTGTCCGCGCTCACCTCTCCTTCCGATTGGCGCACGGTGGCGTATTGCCAGCGTCGTCCGCTGCCCCCGACAAGTTTCAGCATTTCATCCGGTAGCACGTCGGATGCGATCAGAAAATGCTTGTCAAAATCAACGGAGCACACGCTGCCGCCGATGAACACATCCGCCAGCTTGACCACCACGGTGGAAACATACTCGTCGCAAAATTCCAGGCCGCTCACGGAGCCGCCGTTTATTGTCAAACTGGTCAGTTTCGTTAGCTTAGCCCAGCGCGCGGAACCTCCGTCTATCCCCTCCGCATCGGCGAAGCCGAGCGAGAGCAGGTTCGTGCCCGTCAGGATGGCGTCGTTCGCTTCGGGCGTCAGCGTGCAGTCGCCGACGGACGCGCTTTCCAGCCTGCGTCCGATTCCCGTGAACACCGCTGCCACGGCATCCGCATCCGCGCCGAAAAGCCGGAGGTGTTTGAGGCTCAACTCCGCAATCGGAGAGTAGTCCGAGACCGCGGTGGATTCGATAACCAACGCTGTCAGCTTCGGTATATCCGGCAGCGCAGACAAATCGTCGATGCCCTGCCCGGTAAGCGTCAGCGTGTTCAGCCGCGAGCACTTTATAAGCGGCGATAAATCGTACGCTGCACCGCCCGCATACCCGTCGCTCCAAGAGATGGTAAGCGCCGTCAGCTTGGCGCATGAGGCGACCGCGCTCAGATCATACGCCGGACAATCCGCAAGCGTCAGCGACTTCAGGTTCGGATAATCTTTCAGAACTTTCAGGGCGTTTGCATCGCCGCCCGTGATGGTTAGCGCTTCAAGATCGGCGCTGCTCGCCGCAACGGCGCCGAAGCACAGGAGAAAGGCGGCCAGCATAGCCCCGATCGTTTTCATCCGCTTCATTGAAATCTTCCTTTGCCCGTCCCGATATTTCTTTCCCTTTCCAAACGATACCGCATTTGTCCGCCTTCGTCAATCTCCGTGCCGAAAAATGTAAAACGAATTCCCAAATCCCTTCCTTTCTTCACGCCGGTGTGGTATCCTGCAAGAGACGGAAATTTCGGCGTTATATAGAATCGGGAGTGGATTTGTTTGAGGAAAAAAGCAGGCGCGGTTTTGCTGGCCCTGCTGCTTTTACGGACAGCGGCGTTCGGGGAGACCCTAACGCTGTCGTTCATCGGCGACTGCAGCATCGGCGAGGCGATACAGTACCGGGGATATGAGACATCCTATACGGCCGTGCTTGACGAACAGGGCTATGCCTGGCCGTTTTCCCTGGTGTATCCCATCCTGTCTCAGGATGACTTGACCTTTGCCAATCTGGAGGTCGTTTTCACGACAAGGACCAGGCATCAGGACAAAAGGTACCCGTTGGCCGCGTTACCCGAGTACGCGCAAACGCTTTTGCATTCGGGCATCGACGTCGTCAACACCGCAAACAACCACGCCTATGATTTCCTGGTCCCGGGATATGAAGAATCCCTGCGGACGCTTGATGAACTCGGCATGCCGCACTTCGGCAGCTTCAATCTGGGGACGTCGGAGGCGCAGGATCTTTTATGGACGCAGACCATCAGAGGCATCAAGATCGGCGCGGCCGGGTTCAGCTATCCGCAGGAAACAGACGCGGATAAAATCGCCAACCGGATTCAAACGCTGCGGGAGCAGGGCTGCGATCTGGTGATCGTCAGCTTGCACAAGGGCAGGGAAGAGAGTACGGTTCCCGAAACGTGTCAAATCTATCTGGCCAAAGAAGCGATCAAAGCAGGGGCGGACATCGTATGGGGGCATCATCCGCATGTCCTGCAGCCCGTGCAATTCTACGACGGGAAACCGGTGTTTTACTCGACGGGGAACTTCACCTTCGGAACCATGAGCGCCGTGGATCCCGATACCGGGATATTTCAGCTGGAATACGACATCGGCGGCGAAGGAGAGATCACGCTCAAGTCGTTCTCGGTCGTCCCCTGCAGGACCCAGGGCGCGGGGGATTACAGGCCGTATGAACTGACCGATCCGCTGGAGCGAAGCGCCATGCTTCGAAAGCTGATCAGCAAAAAGGCGAATACAGGGTTTGCAAACCTTCCGGAATCGTTTGCGGAAACCGGCAGGGTGGATTTTACAGACGGCGTTATAGCCGATTAAGCTTCAGATGCTATAGAAGGCAGGTACACGTATGAAAAAGGGACTTACTTTGCTCGCGGCTTTACTCATTCTGTTCCCGCTGGCGCCCGCTGGCGCCCTGGTGGAGCAGTCGCCGCTTCTGGACACCGCGTTTGTGATGCTGGAGGAGGGAAATCCCATTCTGGAACGCTATAACGAGATCACCGGCGCGAATGTGGAGGCGCGCTACAAATACGGCTTGCCGTATTTTTTCGGCGGGAAGAATGAGATCTATCTGATGAAAGTATGGAAGGCTTGGGAAACCACGCATTACTTTCGCGCGGGTGAGAAATACGTATACGGTTTCGACTGCGCCGGCTATATCAACTGGATCGCTACGCAGAACGGCCTTCCGGAACTCGATTCGCTTTCCAACATGATATTGCATTGGGGGAAATACGGGGAAAAGAACCATCTCCCGATCAAAGAGGTTCCCTACGACGAACTCAAGGACTATCTGGCGGTGGGGGATTATCTGGTAGGCAAGCACTCAGGGCGCCATATCATGATGTATATCGGCACGCTGGCTGACTACGGATATACGGCGGAGGACGTTCCGGAGCTCAGGGATTACCTGGACTACCCGATACTCATCAACAGCGGGGGCAATCCGTTTCATTACCTGTGGTATCTGCAGTATATCGAGGAAAACGGCCTGAACTGCAATTCGACCAACGGCGGCGTCTGCATTTATATCGTAGGCGTTCCCGTCGACCAGGTTCCCCATCAGATCGGGGACGAACGCCAGACCTACTATTACTTCGATATGGAAGGATATATGTTGACGGTCTACGATATCTTTACCTGCACGTCCTACGTTTGGTTCAGGCCGTAAAGGAGATATGACAGGTGAAACGGCTGCTGACTTTACTCCTTATCCTCTGGGTGTCCTGCGCGCAGGCGGGCGGCCTGACGATTGAGCCGTATGCGGGCGGGGTTTCCTACAGCTTTCTGTCTGACGAGGAGTCTGTGGTGCTGGAATGCAAAACGGATGCCGAAACTGTGCAAAGCACGGTGTACTCGCAAAACGGAGAGTTTGCGGGGGACGTCGCGCTTACGCATACCTTTGATTCCTCGTATGTGCGGCTGACCGTAAAGGACCTGAGGGGATACGACCTCCTTAGCGAACGGGCGGATACCGTCGCCGTCGCGCAGCCCGTTCCCAAGCAGGATCTGCCGGAAGCGGAAACATGCAGAAAACTCAGCGACGTCGAATTCACGCCGCAGATCCGCGCGATGGGGTATCGTTTCCGCGCGCCCGGGCGCGAATCCGTGCTGCTGAAGTACCGCAGTTCCACGGAGAGCGGAAGCGTGACGCTCTACGCGGGAGATGATTACGTATACGAGGGCGTTCTGGACCTTTCCTATACCTATCACAATTCAAACGTCGTCCTTACGGTGATGAATATTGGTGATTCGGTACAACTTCACGAGGAGATGCTGCGCACGGATTATCCCGTGCCCGACGCGCCGCAGCAGGGCACGGGCCGGCTGACCGGCATCACCGTATGCATCGATCCCGGCCATCAGGCCGAAGGGCAATACATCACAGAAGAAAAAGGGCCGGGCCTGGACGGGAGCGTCAGGTCGAGCCCCGGCATGGCGCGCGGGACCGTGACCCGGCGGATGGAATCCATCGTAGTGCTGGAGATCGGCTTTGTGCTGCGCGATGTGCTTCTTAAGCAGGGCGCGGCCGTGGTCATGACGCGCGAAACGCAGGAACTCTACATATCCAACATCGAACGTGCGCAGATCGCCGCCGATGCGGGCGCGGATTTCTTCCTCCGCCTGCACTGCGACAACCGCGAAAACGAAAACACGCAGGGCATCGGCATCTACTGCCCGGTTGGTTCGGACTATGCCAGAGCGATTGCCGACGCGGACGGCTGGCATGCGATGTGCGATATCCTGCTGGCCGCCATGCAAGGCGCCACCGGGCAGACGAAGGGTAGCACGAGGCTTTCCAACGACTACATCGGCAACAACTGGGCGAAGATGCCCAGCTTCCTGATCGAGATGGGATTCATGTCCAGTCCCGTGGAGGACTTGCTGCTGTCCTGCGATGCGTATCAGCGGAAGCTGGCGCAGGGCATGGCGGACGGCATATATGAAATAGCCGTATACCGAGGCCTGATTCAGGAATAAGCGGTTCCGCCGTCCGGCGAAACGATGATGGGCTAAAAAAACGGCGCTTAAGGAATTTAGCGGTTATTTCGCTTTATTTTTCAACGCTTTTCTGCTATAATTTGAAAGCTGATATCGCATAGAAAGCATCATCACACAATGCAAATGAAATTGTTTTGTTGGTATGATGTCAATGTTCATCATATTTGAGGGGGATCATCATGGCTGGTTTTGAAACCAAGGACATCCGAAACATCGCCATCCTGGGGCATGGCAGCGAAGGCAAAACGACGCTTGTGGAAGGTCTGCTCTTCGCTGCGGGCGTAACCGACAGGCAGGGCAGGGTAGAAGACGGCGCGACGGTAACGGATTTCGATCAGGAGGAGACCAAACGCCATATTTCCATCAGCGCGGCGGTCGCGCCGATCGAATGGAAGAAGAAGCGGCTCAACATCATCGACGTACCCGGGTATTTTGATTTCATCGGAGAGATGGCCGGCCCCCTGCGCGTCGCGGAAACGGCGGGTATTCTGGTCAACGCCAACGGCGGCGTGGCCGTGGGCACGGAGAAAGCCTGGCAGTACGCGACCAAGTACAAGGTCGGCAAACTTCTGATCATGAATCAAATGGACCGCGAGCATGCGGATTACGATAAGGTGTTTGCGCAGCTCAAAGAGAAGTTCGGCGCAAGCGTCGTGCCGATCCTTTTGCCCATCGGCATCGGCGAGAGCTTCAAGGGCGTCGTGAACGTGCTGGAGAACAAGGCCTACGACTGCACCGGCAAGACCCCCAGAGAGATCCCCGTCCCCGATGGCATGGCGGACAGCATCGCTGCGGCGCTTGAGGAGATCACCGAGGCCGCTGCGGCCGCCGACGACGATCTGATGATGAAATACCTGGAAGGCGAGGAGCTGACGCACGAGGAACTGCTTGCGGGCTTCTCCGCCGGCATGGCGAAAAGTGAAATCACGCCCGTGGTTCCCTGTTCGGCGGTCACGACGGTCGGCGTCACGAAGCTTTTAGACGTCATCGCCGATTTCCTGCCCTCGCCGGAGGCCAGCGTGTATGAAGGCAAAGACCTGAAATCGGATGCGCAAATCACCCGCAAATGCGATAGCTCCGAGCCGTTCTCCGCGTTGATTTACAAGACCATCGCCGACCCGTTCGTCGGCAAGATGTCGCTGTTCAAAGTGATGAGCGGCACGCTGACGCCGAGCACCTCGGTATACAATCCCGAAGCGGGGAAGGCCGAAAAGGTCGCGGCCGTCAACATCCTGCGCGGCAAGAAGCTCATCTCCGTCGATCAATTATGCGCCGGCGATCTGGGCGCGATGGCGAAACTGCAGGTCACAAACACCGGCGATACCCTATGCGATCAGGCCAGCCAGATCATCTATCCCAGGATCGAGTTCCCGGCGCCCTGCATATCCAAGGCGATTTTCGCGGCCAAACAGGGCGAGGAAGACAAGGTATTCAGCGGACTTGCCAGGCTGATGGAGGAAGACCCCTCCATTAGCGTGGAAAAGAATGCCGAGACAGGGGAAACACTGGTAACCGCGCAGGGCGACCTGCACCTGGACGTCGTGAAGAACAAGCTTTCGTCCAAGTTCGGGGCGAACGCCGAAATGCAGGATCCCCGCGTGCCGTACCGAGAGACCATCAAGAAGACCGTGACGGCGCAGGGTCGGCATAAAAAGCAGTCCGGCGGCCACGGCCAGTTCGGCGACGTGTGGATCGAGTTCTCGCCTATCGGCGACACGAACATCGACTTCGAGTTTGAAGACGCCGTCGTCGGCGGCGTGGTGCCGCGCAACTTTATCCCGTCTGTGGAAAAGGGTCTGCGCGAGAACATCACAAAGGGCGTACTCGCCGGATACCCGATGGTCGGCCTGCACGCCAAGCTGTACGACGGAAGCTACCACGCGGTGGACTCCTCGGAAATGGCCTTCAAGACGGCCGCCCGAATCTCCTACAAGAAGGGTTGTATGGAAGCGGGTCCGGTGCTGCTGGAGCCGATCATGCATGTGAACGTGTTCGTGCCCGACGACTATATGGGCGATATCATGGGCGACATGAACAAGCGCCGCGGCCGCATCATGGGCATGAACCAGGTGGACGGCCTGCAGAAGCTCGAAGCCGAAGCGCCGCTTGCCGAGATGTTCAAATATGCTACCGACCTGCGTTCGATGACCCAGGCGCGCGGTAGCTTCGAAATGAAGTTTGAGCGATACGAGGAAGTACCCGCAAACGTCGCGCAGAAGATCATCGAAAATGCGAAGAAGGATGAGGAAGACGAGGACTAATCTCCAGCTTGTCCATAAAACCCAATCTGCGGTGTTGGCTGAGTCGGATTTTCGCATCACTTACAAAGGAAGTAAGCTCAGCTCAAATCCTCCTTGCCACATGGCATCTTGGGCTTTCTGAACAAACTGGCATTTCCTAAAAACTTGACAAAATCCCTGATACCCTTCCCGTTTCAGGGGAGGGTATTTCATTCAAAGGAGGCCGCGATGATCACAACCGTCTGCCTGAATCCGGCGATCGACCAGAGCGCGGAGGTGGACCGCCTGCGGCCTGGTGAAGTGAACCGGCTATGCAATCTGCGCTCGGAAGTCGGCGGTAAGGGAGTAAACGTCGCCATCGTGTTGGGGCGCCTGCAGGCCGATGTACGCTGCGTATACTGCACGGGCGAAACGGACGCGCCGTTCTTTGCGCAGGGTATGGAAGGCGAGGGCATCCGCTTTCACGCTGTATCCGTGCCCGGCAGCGTCCGTCACAACCTGAAGGTTATCGAGACGGACAGCCGTCTAGTAACAGAGCTTAACCAGCAGGGCGCGCAGATTGACGCACAAGCGCTCAAACAACTCGAGGACTTACTACGCGCCCATACCGAAACGGGCGCTTGTACGGCGCTTTGCGGTAGCCTGCCGCCGGGCTGCGGGCAGGATACATATCAAACGATCATGCAAGGCCTGCTAAACAGGCAATGGGTAGTCGATACTTCGGGGGAAGCGATGCGGTGTGCGCTTTCGGTAAAGCCGTTTCTGATCAAACCCAATCGGACAGAGCTCGAAGAGATTGTCGGAAACAAACTGGCGGATTCGGACGCCGTCAAAAACGCGGCGGTCAGTCTCTGCAAATCGGGCGTGAAGTATATTGTGGTTTCGTTGGGAGAGCAGGGCGCGCTGGCGACGGACGGCGATAAAACCGTGTTCGCGTACGCCGTGCCGGTAACGGGGAATTTCGCCGTGGGCGCGGGAGACGCCATGCTAGCGGGATTGCTGTACGGGATCAGCAGAGGAGAAACGCCGTTTGACAGCCTGCGTTACGGCGCCGCCGCCGGTGCGGCCTGCGTGGAAGGCGGCAGCATCCATGCATTTAAAAAGCGGCGGTTTGAAGAACTGCTGCTGAAAACGGAAACACGGGAGCTTTAATCGCAGAAGTCAAACGAAAAGGCATGAGACACCTCTCTCATGCCTTTTCGTTTGTTTCTTTTATACTGACGGATGATTGTCCAGCGGAATGGAAACGGCCTGATCGGTGACCGGATACACCATGCCGTATAAGGTCATGTTCACAGGTTCGGGTCCGTCAGCCTGCAGGGTGACGGTTTTCTGCGTGACCTCCAGATGGATTCGCCTGCCGCGGTATCGTAACGGGAACGCATAGGAATCGATGGAATGCGGGATACACGGGCGCAGGGAGAGGCCGTCCGGGCGGATGCGAAGTCCCGCAAAACCGAATACGATGCCCATATAGCTGCCGCCCATATTGGCGGCGTGGATGCCGTCTTCGGTATTGCCCTGCTTGTCCTCCAGATCCAGATGGATGGAATGCATGTAGTAGCTCAGCGCCTTTTCCGGTTCTCCGATGCGCGCGGCCATCATGGAAAACACGCAGGGCGACAGGGATGAATCATGCGTCGTGATGGCCTCGTAGTAGTCGTAAGTCCGGCGGATGACCGCGTCGTCGATCCCGTCCTCATACAGGAAATGCGCCAGCACCGCGTCTGCCTGCTTGCAGACCTGCTGGCGGTAGAACACCAGCGGGTGATAGTGCAGCAGCAGCGGGAAGCATTCCCTGCTCATGGAAGGCAGGTCCATTTTCTGCTTGGATAAAAAAGAATCGTCCTGCGCGTAGATACCGAGTGTTTCGTCATAGGGGAGGTAGACGTTCCGGCTGATGTTCTCAAACTCTTTAAATTCCTTATCGCTCAGCCCATAGCGCTTCTCCAGGGAAAGCTCCGGGTACACTTGCTGAAGCAGACCGCACAGATACAGCGTGTATTGCAGGTGGTATTTCACCGACAGGTTGGTGTAATAGTTGTTGTTCACCAAGCAGGTATATTCGTCCGGGCCCGTCACGCCGTCGATTCGGTACTGCCCGTCAAGCCAGTGTCCCACGTCCAGCCACAGCCGCGCCGTTTCGACCAGGATGTCCGCGCCCTTGTCCCGGATGAATTCCAGGTCGCCGGTGACGAAATAATACGTGCATACGGCATGGGCGATGTCGCTGTTGATATGGTACTGCGCCGAACCCGACGGGAAATAGGAGGAGCACTCGTTGCCGGTGATCGTCCGCCAGGGATAGAGCGCGCCCGTCGGATGGCCGAGTGTCCGTGCATGCCGCTTTGCGGCTTCCAGGGTAGCGTAGCGGTACTCCAGAAGCTTGCGCGCGGTCTGCGGATGTGTGAGCAGGAAGAACGGAAGCATGTAGATCTCAGTGTCCCAGAAATAATGCCCCTCGTACCCTTCCCCGCTGAGGCCTTTGGCGGCGATGGACGAAATGCCGTCCTGCCCGGCGGATTGCAGGAGGGTATAGGCTGCGTAATCGACGCCCGCCTGCAGCGACGGCTGTCCCCGCAGGATGACGCGCGAGGCGCCCCAGAACTCATTGAGAAACGCGCGCTGCTTATCATACCAGGTTTCGATCGGCGTTTCCGCGCACGATTTGACCAGTTGCACCGCTGTGGAAAGCGTTGACGGATGCCTGCGGCTGTCGGTATAGACGCACCATTTCACAAACGATGATTCTATGCCCTTTTTGGCCCGGCCCGAAAGCGTCGCCGTGTTTTCGATGGGGTTGGAGTGGAATTCCAGAGAAAATGCATCGCCGCTCGTATGCGTCACCGCGCAGGCGACGGTGTGCCCGGAGCTTATCGTTTCGCTCTGCATGTACATATGCTGCTCGTTGTTGCCGCTTTCCACGGTCCTGAGCACATGCTTGGCTTCGGACGCTTTCCGGGGATCGTTGGGATCCCCGTCGTTGCGGATGTCTCCGTTTTGCCCGGAGACGATTCTAATATCGCCGGACCAGTTTTTCGGCAGTATCGTGACATGGACCGTGAAGAGCTCCTTCGTCACAAACGAAGCCATGCGGCGGAAGGTGATCTCCGTTTCCCGTCCCTTGGGCGAACGCCAGACGATATGCCGTATATACTGCCCGGCAGCCATGTCCAGCGTCTGCTCGAAGCTGTTGAGCGTGCCCGCGCAGGGGTCGAACCATTCCCCGCCCAGAAACAGCTTAACGCCCTGCACGTCCGCAACGTTGACGATCGTTTCGGATTCCATGGGAAAGCCGTGCAGTTTTTCGGCATATTGGATAGGATATGTATCGTAAAACGCATTCAGATACGCGCCGCGGATGCTGTGAACGCCTTCGGGCGCGCCCTCTTCGGGACATGCGCGAACGCCAAGATACCCGTTGGCTACGTGGAATAGGGTTTCCCGCAATGCGATCTCATTGAGGTCCAGCCAGGTGCGCGTAAGTTTCATGGGTTTCCTCCGTCGACGATGGGTTCGGATTTCCTGAGCGGTTTTTCCTGTACTGCGTGCCTTCGATGCGCCGGAACTGCTCGGGCGTCAGCCCTTTCATCTTCTTGAAGACCTGGATGAAATGGCTCTGCGAGCAGAACTGGCAGATGGCGGCGATATCGGCCATGGAATCGCTGCCTTCCCGCAGCAGCCTTTCGGCGTGCCGTATCCGTTTGCGGCGGATATAATGCGAAAGGGATTCGCCGATCTCCTGCTTGAAGTGCGAGGATAAATAGGATGGATTGACAAAAATGCTCTTTGCGATGCTTTCCACCGTCACAGGTTCCAGCAGGTGTTCGTTTGCGAAAATGATCGCGGTCCGGATCACTGCCGAGATCCCGCCTTCCCTGCGTCGGCGCACCAGGTGGATGAACTCGCGCACCATGGTGTACTCGTATTCGGCAAGCCGTTCCATGTTGTGCATCTCCTCAATGGTACGGATGCAGGCGTCGCTGTGCGAGAAAGCGGCGTCGGGCATGGCGCCGCCGGCGATGGCCGCTCTGGCGAACAGGGAACATGAGCAGATCAGCGAGTTCTTCAGCGACCGCAGCGGCTCATCGGACAGGTTGGCGCGGTGCAGGCGGTTGATCTCGGTGAGAATGTCCAGCGCGCTTTTCTCATCCTGCTCGGCGATGCACTGGGTAATTTCTCGCTCCAGGAAGAACGGCGGATGCCGGTACAACGTATCGGGAGACTGCATTTCATCCGGCGGGAGAGATTGCGCCGAGATTGCGTGCGGCGGGGCAGGCGCCGAGCACAGGGCCTGTACAAGCTGCCCCGTATAAAAGAAGCAGTCCTCGGACATACATTGGAGGGAACGAATGGCTGAACGTACGCTTTCCCTGTCCCTGACGGAGGCGAAGTAGATCTTCAGCTGGCGGTTCAAGTCTTTGTCGTGAAGGGCGTCCGTACAGAACGGCCCGATACAAAGGGCATAGGAATCGTCAGAAAACTGGCAGATATACCTCTCGCCCGTCCTTCCGACGATGTACTGCACCGCGCTGCCGCTTGCCGATGCGGGCCATGAGGGTGGGCTGCCGCCGCAGGAGAGAAGCTCCCATACGGGGTCATACGCTTCGGGCAAAGCCAACAGCTGTTCGTCCCGGAGGTACAGCCTGACGGGAAGCCGAACGGCGTAATGAAGGATATGCGCCACCTGCAGCCATTGTTCATTCTTCATTTTACACACCTCAAGAGCGAATTTCTATTGCATATCTCACAATATACAAGAATTATAACATAAAACTAAAAATTATGACATATTCTCCATTTCGGATTGCATATAATAAAATTACGATTCGGAGCTCAAAAACGCAGTATCAAATAAGGAGGATTATTACATGAAAAAACTGCTGTCAATCCTGATCGTCACGCTGATGCTGGTGGGTGTTGTCTCAGCCGCCTCCGCAGACGTAGCGATCGACGTATTCCAATTGAAGGTCGAGATCGACCCGATGCTTCAGGACTTCGTGCAGCTCTATTCCAGCATGACCGAGGGCGTGACCGTAACGGCTGAAACGCTGGGCGGCGGCGCGGACTACGGCGGAGCGATCAAAGCCAAACTGGCGGCCGACCAGATGCCCGTCATCTATATGATCGAGGGCGCGGGCGGCTATGACCTGTGGAAAGACTATATCGCCGACATGTCAAGCTGCGCTTGGGTCGCCGATACGGATTTGGCCTACTACTCGCCCGAAGGCGTACCCGTAGGCTTCCCGATCGCCATGGAAGGCTTCGGCCTGGGCTACAACGCCGACGTCCTGGCGGCTGCTGACATCGATCCCGCAACGCTGACGACCTTATCCGCCGTGAAAGCAGCTTTTGAAAAGCTGGACGGCATGAAAGCCGAACTGGGGTTGGATTCTGTAGTTTCCTGCGGCACGTCGACCTCCGGCGGCCTGTGGTGGGTTACCTCGCAGCACGTGTTCAACGCGTACTATGCCGGTTACCTGGATTACAACGATTCGTCCGTCTATACCGATGCGCGTGCCGGCGTGATGGATGAAGAACGTCTGACGGCGTTTGCCAACTATCTGGATATGCTCTATCAGTATTCCGATCCGGAGATCCTTGTAAACGGAAACTATGACGCGCAGGTCGCGGCATTTGCCGCCGGCAAAACCGCGTTCATCACGCAGGGCAACTGGATCGATCCCAACATGGCGCAGCTGGGTGCGGAGTTCAAGATGGGCTATATCTCGCACTGCTATCTTGAGGAGCCGACGCAGGGCCTGTTCATGGCCGCTCCGTCCTGGTTTGTAGTCAACAGCCAGGCGACAGAGGAGCAGCAGGCGGCAGCCTTCGCGTTCCTGGATTTCATGGCAATGACGGATGAAGGCGCAAACTACATGGTTACCGAAGCGGGCATGGTTCCCGCGTTCAAGTCCGTAAGCCTTCTGCCTTCCGGCCAGTTCTCCAAGGCTCTGGTGGAAGCCAGCGCCCGCGGCGGGAACTACAACTGGTACTTCGGCCAGAATCCCGACGGATTCAACCAGTACACGCTAGCTCCGATCTTCGAACTCCTCGCTGTGGACGGCGACGTGGACGCGTTTATCGCGGACGTGACCGCGGCCTTCGTTTCCATCGCGGAATAACCAAACCTCGCAAGGGGAGAACCGCTGAAGGTTCTCCCCCTTCCTTATTGAAAATCTCCGGTTTTTCTGTTATGCTGTAAGCAGCCGCTGCCGCGCGACAGCACGACCGCTTCCGAGCACCGAAAACCGAAGGCGAGCCGAACATTTATCAGTACGTTCTATAACTGATAAAAGGGGAGAGGAAAGCTTTCTCTCCTGTTTTAAGTATTATGAAGACGGAGGCTGATGCATCTTGAGAAGACGGGGATGGGTCGATGCATTGTTTATCTTCCCGTGCGCGCTGGCGTTTGTCATGGTGATCATCTGCCCGTTCGTGATCGGTATCTACTACTCGATGACGGACTGGAACGGTGTCAATCCGGTGATATCCTGGGTCGGCCTTACCAATTTCCAGGGCATGTTCAGCCAGCCGCAATTCATCTATTCGTTTTTAATCACGCTCTTATATACGGGAATCAATATTGTTTTTGTCAACCTGGTCGGCTTCCTGCTTTCGCTGCTGGCGACCAGCAAGGTGCGCATGCGCAATCTGTACCGCGCCGGTTTCTTTGTACCCAACCTGATCGGCGGCATCGTGCTGGGGTATATCTGGCAGTTCCTGTTCAACAACGTGATCTACAGCGTAGGCAGTTCCCTGGGAATCGGGTTTCTGTCAAGCTCGCTGATCTCCAAACCGGGCACCGTCATCTGGGCGATGTCCTTTGTGAATACGTGGCAGTACGCGGGCTATATCATGATGATCTACGTCGCTGCCATACAGTCGATCTCCGAAAGCATCATGGAGGCCGCCAGCGTAGACGGCGCGAGCTATACGACGCGTATCCGCAAGATCCTGGTGCCAATGATGGCAAACGCCTTTACGATCACGATCTTTTTAACGTTGACGACCTCGTTCAAGCAATTCGATTTGAACTTCTCCCTGACCAACGGAGGCCCGGCCCTGCGTTTCATGGGCAAAGCCATCCGGTCCAGCCAACTGCTGGCGATGGATATCTATTCCACCGCCAACGGCCTGAACAGGATGGCCGAAGCGCAGGCGAAAGCCGTCGTATTCTTCGTGATTCTGGTCGTGTTTTCGCTGGTACAGGTCTACATCAATAAGCGCAGGGAGGTGGAGGCATGAACCTGCAGCATACTAAATCCGTCCAACCTGTGGAGATGGCGGGCAGGAATCAGAACCGCGCGTGGCCGGTCATCCTGGAAATCGCCGGCATCCTGCTGTTTTTGCTGTTCATGGCGCCCTTCCTGATGGTGCTTTTGAACTCCGCCAAGACCGCCAAGGAGATCATCTTCAACCCCGTGGCCTGGCCGGGGAACTGGGCGCAGATCTTTCAAAACATCAAAATGATCTTTGAAAACCCGACGACGGACTATATCGGCGCATTCTTCGATTCGGTGATTATCACGGTGTTCTCGCTCGCGGTGATCTCCATCTTTTCGGCGATGTGCGCCTGGGCGCTCGTGCGCAACAAGAAAAAATGGTCGACGGTCGTTTTCATGGTGTTTGTCGCGGCCATGGTCATCCCCTTTCAGGTGGTGATGTTCCCGCTGGTGAAATGGTTCAAAATGGTCGGCGACTTCATTCATATCCCGCTGCTTGGGACCTATCACGGGATCGTGTTCGCGTACCTGGGATTCGGCTGTTCGATGTCGATCTTCATCCTGCACGGTTTCATCAAGAACATCCCGCTGGAGTTGGAGGAAGCTGCGACCATTGACGGCTGCAGCCAGGCGCGGACATTTTTCAACGTAGTCCTTCCGCTGCTGCAGCCCGCGTTCATCACCGTGCTTATATTAAACGGCATCTGGATCTGGAACGACTTCCTGCTGCCGCTGCTGATCCTGGGCTCAAACGGCAGAGTGCAGACCATACCCCTTGCCGTCACGTCCTTTGCGGGGTCGTATCTCAAGCAGTGGGATCTGATCCTGACTTCCGCGCTGCTGGCGATGCTGCCGATTATCGTGTTGTTTATCTTCGCACAGCGCTATATCATCAAGGGCATGGTGGAAGGCTCCATCAAGTAGATTTAGAAAACCAAAAGAGGATAGCATATGGCGGATTGGTGGAAGAAATCGGTTGTCTATCAGGTATACCCGCGCAGCTTTATGGACGCGAACGGGGACGGCGTCGGCGACCTGAAGGGAATCACGCAGAAACTGCCTTATATCCGCGACCTCGGCGCCGACGTTGTTTGGCTCAGCCCTATCAATCAGTCCGGCGGCGTGGACGCGGGATATGATATCAGCGACTATTATCAAATCGAGCCGGAATTCGGCACGATGGCGGATTTTAACGAACTGCTGCAACGGGCGCATGAACTCGGGCTGAAGATCGTGATGGATCTGGTCGTTAACCACACTTCGGACAAACACCCCTGGTTTCAGGAGTCCCGCAGTTCCAGGCACAGCGCCAAGCGGGATTATTATATCTGGCGGAACGGCTTTCAGGGAAGCGCGCCCAACCGGATGATGGGGTATTTCTGCGAACCGGCGTGGGAATATGACGCAAAAACCGACCAATACTACATGCACCTGTTCGCCATCGGCCAGCCTGACCTCAACTGGGAGAACGAGGCCGTCCGCCGGGAGGTCTATGCGATGATGAACTTCTGGTTTATGAAAGGCATAGACGGTTTCCGGCTGGACGTCATCAACGCGATCTCCAAGCCGCCGGCGGCCGTGGCAAGCGACGGCGGGAAGGGCGCGAACTGTGAAAACGGGCCCAGGGTACACGAGTATCTCAGGGAAATGAACCGGGAGACGTTTTTGAAGTACGATTGCATCACCGTCGGCGAAACGCCGGGCGTATCCGTCGGGGACGCTATCCGCTATGCGGGCGTTTGCTCAAACGAGCTGAACATGATCTTCCAGTTTGAGCTGATGGACGTCGACCAGGATATCTACGGTAAATGGACGTCGAAGCGCTACGATCTGCGCGATGTGAAGCGCGTGGTGACGCGCTGGCAGGAGGGGCTGTACGGCAAGGCGTGGAACAGCCAGTACCTGGGCAATCATGATCAGCCGCGCTGCGTCAGCCGTTTCGGGGACACCTCCACGCCGGAATACCGGGAGAAGAGCGCCAAGATGCTGGCGACCTTCCTGCACATGCTGCAGGGCACGCCCTATATATACCAGGGCGACGAACTCGGGATGACCAACACGGTGTTCAAAGACATGTCCGACGTGCGGGACGTAGAGGCTTTCAACGCATACCGGCTTTACGTGGAGCAGCGCAAGGTGTTTACGCATAACGAGATGATGCGCTTCATCAACCTTCGCGGGCGTGACAACGCCCGCACGCCTATGCAGTGGAGCGGGGAGACCGGCGCGGGCTTTACCAGAGCCGAGCCGTGGATCGGGATCAATCCCAATCACACGCAGATCAACGCCAAAGCCCAGGTGAACGACCCAAACTCCGTCTACGGCTATTATAAGCGGCTGATCAGGCTCCGCAGGGAATACGATATCATCACAAACGGCGAGTATAAACTGATCGATAAAGACAACCCGTGCGTGTATACCTATACGCGCGTGGCCTGCGGGGAAACGCTGCTGGTGCTTTGCAATTTCAGCGCCGTGGCGCAGTCCGCGGCGCATGCCGAAGCGCTCGTCAAACTGCGGCGTGCTACGCGTCTCATCGGCAATTACCCGCCGGAAACGGCAGCGGCGGACATACTCCGCCCTTATGAAGCCAGGGTATACCTGCTGGAGTAAAACCGGACGCCAGATATATCTTGACAAAAACCTTCATCAACATTACGATTTTAGAAAAGGCGGCCTGTAGTCCACGGATGCGGCGCCGTTTGGGACGATGCCGACAATGAACACAATAAATCAAACGTATGCAAACGGGAGAGTCGAGTATGAAAGTTGAGATACCCGGAAATGGGAAAACAGTCGGCATCATGATCGGCGATGTCAGCTTTGACTATACCATGGAACTGATGCGGGGGATCAACGACGCCGCAAAACGTAACGGAACCCGGATTTTCTATATGACGGGCATGCAGCGGCATATCGCTCCCGTTGACCTGGATAACGAACAAGAGACTATATCACGCTACAACAGCATATACGATTATGCGAACATGCTTGGCGCGGACGCCTTTATCATTTCATTCGGCTCGCTTTCCGGAATAGAGAGCGAGGAAGAATATCAGCGTTTTTTCAAACGTTTCGAGGATTTTCCGTATGTCCTGCTTCAAAAAGATATCGACGCTGGTACTTCCGGCAGATGTTCTGTCACAATTGATAATTATTGCAGCTTTTCTCAATGCATAGAGCATCTCGTCGCGCATCATGGGTATCAGAAAATTGCTTATGTTTCCGGTCCGAAACATCATCCGGAAGCCAGAGAGCGGGAGCAAGCGTACCGCGATACGATGAAGAAGTTCGGCTTGGCTGTCGATAATAGTTTGATTATGTACGGCGACCTCTCAGGATTTGTAAACGAGCAGGTCATAAAGCTACTTGAAAACCATCCCGACCTTGACGCGATTGCATTCTGCAATGACGAAATGGCAAAGACCGGATACGAAGTCTGCGAAAGCCGCGGGCTTCGCGTCGGGATTGATATAGCGATCACAGGATTTGATGATTTCACGACGGGTCAAACAATGACTCCTCCGCTGACAACTGTTTCGCAGGATGCATACCAAACCGGCGAATGTGCTCTTGTTCAAGCACTTGCGCTGGCAACCGGAGAAGCTGCTGAATCAATCAAATTGAAAACAAACCTGATCATCCGGAACTCATGCGGATGCTATCATCGAGATCAAGTCACTGTGGCAAGCCTAGATACGGAAGACGCTAAACAGCGCGTCAACGTTGTTATTGAGAACATTCGGGAAAATCTTTCCGACATGTATAAGCAAACAGGTCAGGATAATTTAGCTCCTGTAATAGGACGGCTAGTCGAATATATCAAGTTGCTTGCTTTGACAGATACATACGAACCTCTAGATAGCAGAGCGCTTGATGCCGAACTCGGTGATTTAGCAACCGAACTTAATGCTTCAAGCGCTTCTGTTGCTGAGAGGTTGCAGAGTTATCTTATACCGATGATTGATGATATTACACATCCAAGATTAAAGAAACTATATCAGATTATCTTATATATACAGGGATTTATGTATTCATACGCAATGCGAATAATTGTTAAGCGGATCGAGAGATTCCGAACGCAAATCTGGTTTGTACCGGAATTTATACGCGATTTAGTCGTGATCGTCGATGAGGATGAAAGGGTATTTCAGAAGGTTGTGAACAAGCTGCGCGTTATGGGCCTGAAAAACTTGTATATATGCCTGCTTCCGGAACCTGAGATACGCAGAGAATCGCATCAGTCATTCAATGAGGACAGATTATTGCTAGCGGCATACCTAAGTGACAACAGCGTGCATACATATCCGCGTACCCGAATGCCTGTTATTGATTCAGATCATCCGCTGCGAAATCTTCGAGGTCTGGCAAGCACGGCACAAATGATCAGCTTCAGTATATTCTCAGGGGATGTGCAATTTGGTATTTGCCTATGTGAAACCGATAGAGAATTCAATTCGCTCATGCATATCATTGGTTTGCAGCTCGGCATCCTGATGAATTTCCTGGACCTGAAGAGGAAAGAAAGAATAATAACTAAAGAAATCGAACACGTACAAAAAAAGAACGAAGAACTCAACTATCTGTCTGAGTACGACACACTGTGCAACATCTATAATCGCAGGGGATTTATCGAACAGGCGCTGAGATTGAATCAGGAAAACCTCGGGAAACGCGCGTTCCTTGCGTTTGCGGATCTGGATTATCTAAAAAAGATCAACGATAATTTCGGGCACGCCGCCGGCGACGACGCCATACGGACGGTCAGCAACGTTTTCAAAAGCGTCATCCGCAGCGGCGATCTGATCGCCAGAATCAGCGGGGATGAATTCGTCGGCATGTTCATTGCCGACAGCACGAATTTCCGCGAGCATTTCGAATCGCGTATCAAGCAGGCGACGGAGGAGTACAACCGCATGTCTGGTAATGCGTATTATGTGGATGTCTCCATCGGCATTACGGATTTTACGTGCTCCAGGGAACTGGAGATCAGCCAGATCATCGACCAGGCCGACCAGTATCTCTATCAGGCAAAGCAGCACAAGCGCAGCAGCATCATGAAATAGCCGGGGAACGCATATCCGGCGTCGAAAGTCTGCAGGTGCGCATACTGTACCAGCTGTTCACGATATATCGTGAACAGCTGTTTTTTCGGCGGCAACGCTTGGTATGCGCGCTTTTCCGCTTTCTTTCTGCGCGGATGTATGGTATATCTATGAGTAGATCAAAACTAAAAAGGAGGCATACGATGTTCAGCCCAAACAGCTCGTTTCTGTATCTGATCACGGCAGTCGTGCTTGTGCTGATCGCCGGGCAGTCCGTGTTTTTTCTCATCCGGGCCTGGCGGCGCGCGAAAGTGATCGGCATCCCGATGGCGACGCTGAAGAAGACTGTGATCTCAAGCGCCGTGTATACGCTCGCGCCCGCCGTATCGATATTGCTGGGCGTGATCGCGCTGTCCAAATCGCTCGGGCTTCCGCTGCCGTGGCTGCGTCTGTCGGTAATCGGGGCGATCACCTATGAGACCGCGGCCGCCGCATCGGCGACCAACGCACTCGGGTTGTCCCTGGGGACCTTGATCGACGACCCCGCGGCGTTTTTGACCGTCGTTTGGGTGATGACGATCGGGATCATGCTGAGCCTGATCCTCGTTGTACTCCTGACCAAACGCATCGAAACGGGCATGACGAAGATCCGCACCAGGGACGAAAAATGGGGCGGTATATTGGTCAGTAGCTTGTTCCTAGGTATGATCTCCGCCTTTTTGGGGCTGGTGTTCGCCAAGGTTGGCGAAGGGCTTACGGGCTGGATACCCGTGTTCGTGATGATCTCGTCGATGCTCCTGATGGGCGTCTGCGGCGCGCTGATGAAACTGCTGAAGTGGAAATGGCTATTGGATTACGCGCTGCCGATCTCCATGCTCGGCGGCATGGCGCTGTCCATTCCCATCACTCATTTAGTCCGCACATTGGCACAGTAAGGAGGCGGGAGTATGGATTACAGGGAAAACACACACCGCTTCGGCCGTTTCTGGGTGCTGACGGTGATCGTCCTGCTGCTGCTGGTCCCGGTCGCGATCGGGCTGTATTATCAGGTGCTGCCGGACTGGAACGGTCTTTGGCGCGGTCTTTTAGGCGTGGTGCCGATCTTCTGGACGGTCGGGGCCATCGAGGTGTTCACTTATACGCCGATGCTCGGCGCGGGCGGCACATATCTGGCGTTTATTACCGGTAACCTGACGAATTTAAAAGTGCCCTGCGTTTTGAACGCCCTGCAGGCAGCAGACGCCAAGCAGGGGAGCGAGGAGGCGGAAGTGCTTTCGACGGTAGCCGTCGCCGTTTCGTCCTTTGTGACGATGAGCGTGATCGCGTTAGGCGTGCTGCTGCTCACACAGATACAGCCGCTGATCGAATCCGAAACCCTCCAGCCCGCGTTTGACAACATCCTCCCCGCGCTGTTCGGCGGCCTGGGCGTGGTTTTCATCTCTAAGGGCTGGAAGATCGCTGTCGCGCCGCTGGTGTTTATGGTCATGCTGTTTATTCTGGTGCCGTCGCTGGCTGGCTCCGTCGGCATCCTGGTGCCGGTCGGCGCGCTGATCGCCATCGGTGTATCGCGCATCTTGTACCGCAGAAAGCTGCTGTAAGGAGACCGTATGCTGTATTTGCTGGGGATATTCGTATTATTTCTTCTTATCCTGTTTGTAAGGGCGCTTTTATTCCGGCCGAAAGACAGGAATGGCGTACCCGCGCTGGACGTGAAGGTGGATATCGACCGCGCCGTGGATACATTTTGCGAAATGATCAAATGCCGCACGGTATCCTATGACGACAGGTCCCTGCAGGACGAGGGCGAGTTTGAGAAATTCCGCGCGCTGCTGGACGAACGCTATCCCGCCGTCGCCAAATACTGCGAGAAACATTTCATCAAACCGGCCGGCGTTATCTATCACTGGAAGGGGAAGGGGACCAGGACGCCCTGGGTGCTGATGGCGCATTACGACGTCGTGCCCGTTGAGGAGGACATGTGGTCGCAGCCGCCTTTCTCGGCGGTCATGATCGGCGGCGAGATCTGGGGGCGCGGCACGGTCGACACCAAATGCACGCTGCTGAGCGTGATGGAGGCCGCAGAAACGCTGATCGGCCAGGGATATGAACCGCAAAACGACGTCTACCTCGCGTTTGGCGGGGACGAGGAGCTTTCCGGCATGTCCGCCCAGGCGATGGTAAGGTGGTTTGAAGAACGGGGCATCAGCCCGACGGTGATCGACGAGGGCGGCGCGATCATCGACGGGGTGTTTCCCGGCGTTTTAAAATCCACCGCCGTCATCGGCACGGGAGAGAAGGGGATCACCAATATCGGCTTCACGCTGGAAGGCAAGGGAGGCCATGCGTCGACCCCGGCTCCGCATACGCCCGTCGGCGTGATGGCAAAAGCTGTCGCCGCCGTTGAGAAAAAGCCGTTCAGGGGGACGATAGTCCCGCCGGTCGCCGATTTGTTCGATACAATCGGCCGGAACGCGTCGTTTGGCATGAAACTTATCTTTTCCAACCTCTGGTGCTTTAAATCCCTGCTGTTTGCGTTGGCAAAACGCAGGGGCGGGGAACTCAACGCGATGATGCGCACCACCTGCGCCTTTACGAAGATGGATGGAGGGACTGCGTGGAACGTCATTCCGCCGAAGGTCACCGCAGGGGCGAACCTGCGGCTTCTAAACCATACGCCGGAGGAGGTCGTACGGGAATTGGAGAGGAAGATAGGCAATGATCAGGTGAAGGTGGAGGTGGTTTTGGGAACACACCCTTCGCGGTATTCGCGCTGCGACGGGGAAGGCTGGGAAACGCTGAAGGAAACCATCCTGCAAACCTGGCCGGAGGTGATCGTATCCCCGTATTTGATGATGGCCGCGTCCGATTCCCGGCACTATGCGCGTATCTCCGACCGTGTGTACAGGTTCTCCCCAATGGTCATATCCAAGGAGATCCGGCGCACGATTCACGGTCACAATGAAAGAATCCCGATAGAATCGCTGAAAATGATGATTTCTTTCTATTTACGCCTGCTTCAGAAAATCTAAGGCGCAGGCGGGTACTGGGATAGCCAGCAAACGCTTGTCCTGCTTAACATATCGTTTATATATGAAATATTTTCGTAATACTTTCTTAAAGAAAAAATGACAGGCAAAAGGGGGGCTTAATCTCCGAAAATGCGGTATCCCTTATAAAATAATATTTTTTCAAATTTACTATTGCATTTTTCGGAATAATATTTTATAATAAATCAAAGTGAGTTGTTAACAGAGTTGAGAACCACAAGGAGATTTGCCTATGGAAGAGTCTCGCGGAAAGATCGATAGCATCAAAGATCGCTATCGGGAACTGCTGTCCAACCTTACAGGCGTCTTCGCGTCCAACGTCGATATCGCCGAGGATGGGAGCATCAGAGAGATCCATATCCTTGGAAGTCAGAACCGCAACCCCAAGCAGATTGCGCGCGATGTGCAGTCCGCGCTGGCGAGCGCTTTTGACATCCGGATCGATCATCGGATCATCAGCATAGCGCAAATACCTTCCGATCCGATCTTCAGGCAGGAGCAGGATGAGTTTGCCGGTTCCAAAGATCCGTTGATGCGTTTCTTGGTCAACGGGGTTTGGCAGAGCGTGCAGAACAGGCAGTACACCGTCAAAGTCTCCCTTCGCTTCGGCGACCAGGAGTATGAAGGTTCGTCAACCTGCGGCAATACCTTCGCGCAGCGCATGCGCGCGGCGTCCATCGCCACGCTGGAGGCCGTTCACAGCTTTTTCGATACGCACAACGTATTCATTCTGCTTTCGGTAGAACAGATGCAGATCGCCGGCACGCGCGTAGCGCTCACCGCAATCGAGTGTTCCGGGCCGGATTCCTCATCGATGCTCGTAGGAAGCGCAGTATACAATCACGACGAAACGTACACCGTTATCCGTGCAACCCTGTCCGCCATAAACAGGAAGTTGAATTTTATGGCGCCTGAATCCGGTTGAAAACAGGTCTGCTCATGCCCTGAAGCATAGCGAAGCGGAAATAGCCTGGTCCTATTAGAGAATGGCCGGAGCCATATCGAAGGAGGCTATATCCGTGAAAAAGATCGTCATGGCCGTTAGCGCACTGGTAGCCCTGGTTCTGTCCTGTGGCGCATTCATCATCTGGTTGTAAGAGACAACACCCTTATTCCCCTGGGAAGATCCTAGGAGGTAAAACAACCGGGGCATGACAGACCTGTTTTCTATCATACTTGATCCGATGCAGTAATCGAGGTGATTGCGATGACCAAAGGAGCGAAGGCGTACTTAAGCGTTATCACGATATGTGGTCTGGCTCTTTTGGGTTACGCCGGCTATCGTTATTTCCTGTCTTTGGATATCGCCAATATCGGTCTGGAAATACAGCAGATGGTCTGCCTAATCGTTCTGTGCGTATGCTGCGGCTCGCTGCCGATCGTGATTTCCGCCAAGCAGCAAGGCCAGGGCCTCGATATCACCATTATCAGTATTTTGGCAGCCGTCATTGTGAAGGGTACCTACGCGGCGATGGTGGTTTACTTCATTTCCTCGTTGTTCGTGGTGCGGAAGGTCAGGAACAAGCATAATCACATTCTCAATACGCCGATCTATAAAACCGCGTTCAATACCGCCAATCAGATGATCGCTATCTTCGTACCGGGCGCCCTGCTCATCGGAGACAACGGATTTGTTGGTGAACTGCTCCCCAATGTCATTCTGCCTTCGGCATTATACACGGCGATCGCCTTCCTGCTCAGCAGCAGCGTGATCATGATTCTTTTCATCCTGACCAAAAAGATGAAGATCTCAGACGCGTCCAACACGATCAGGGGCATCTTGCCAAACGTTCTGTTCACCATGCCGCTCGGCGTGCTGATGGCGTGGCTGTTCAATATGGAGGGCGGGCATTGGATCGCGATGATCATGCTCTTCCCGCTGCTCCTGGCGCGCTATGCCTGGTCGCTGTACATCGAAAGCCAGGTACAGCACATGCGCCTGATCGAGGCGTTCGTCTCTTCGATGGAAGCCAAGGACCATTACACCGAAGGCCATTCGCGCCGCGTCGGCGCGCTGGCGGTGCAGATCGCCAGGCAGCTTAGGTTCTCCAATGCCAAGATCAAGCAGATCGAGATCGCCGCGCTCCTGCACGATATCGGCAAGATCGGCATCGAGGAAACCATTCTGCAGAAACCCAACCGCTTGAATCTGGAGGAGCAGAAGCGCATCCAGCAGCATCCCCTCATCGGCGTGGAAACGGTGCAGCGTGTGGGCATCTCCGAGGAGATCACCGAGATGATCCGCCACCACCACGAGCGCTACGAAGGTGGCGGGTATCCGGACGGCTACGACTATACCAAGGTATCCTTTGAAGCTTATATTCTGGGCGTTGCTGACGCGTTTGACGCGATGACGAGCGACCGCCCGTACCGCACGGCGATGTCCACCCACGTCGCGATGACGATTTTGGAAAAGGAAAGCGGCAAGCAGTTCCATCCCGAGGTTGTCCGCGCGATGAAGGACTACATCTACGCGCAGGAAACTCCCAGGGTGCACCAGAGCCAAGAAACCACCGCATGATCATCGCGGTCTTCATCGTGCTGTCCATTCCGGTGGGGTATCTGCTGGGTGGCAAACTGAGAAACATCAAAAACCACACGACGCGAGCATTGGGATTGCCGGTCGCAGCATTTTTGCTGGAAGCGGCAGCCCCTTTTCTTCGCCAGATCGTATCCGTTCCGATTTCCCAGTGGCACTGGATGATCGTGGCGGCGGAATACCTGCTGCTGTTTGCGTTCTGCCTAATCAACCGCAGTTCCAAAGCGGTGTGGGTGATCTTCCTGGCGTGCGTTCTCAATTTCTTCGTGATCGCATGGTTCGGCTTTAGAATGCCGGTGGCGCCCTTTGCCGCGGAGATGCCGGAGATGGCTGCGGCGATCGCGAAAATAGAATCAGGCGAGTATTTTCGGTATACGATGGCGAGTTCGACCGATTCGTTTTGGTGGCTTGGCGACGTGATTCTGGTACCGATCAAGCGTATTGGCGGGTTTGCCAGCGTCGGCGACGTGCTGCTGGGGCTTGGCTGCGGCGCGCTGTTCGTGAGCTGGATGCGCACCGAAAAGAAAGCGGAGGAAACGCAGCCCGAACAAACGCGGCAGCCGTAGGAAACAATCGCCTTCGCGGACGTTTGAACCGAATAGATGTCTTTGTTACATGCTTGCGGCGCAAACCCGCAGGCATGTATGTTATACTGGAGTTGCGCGGATTGACGCAGGATGGGGAGCTTCGCGGATGTTTGGATATGTGACCGCAAATTACAAAGCGCTGTCCGAGGAGGACCGGGAGGTTTATCGGCGGTATTACTGCGGGCTGTGCCGGGCGCTTGGGCGCCGCTACGGGAACCTGAGCCGCATGACGCTCAACAACGACATGACCTTCCTGCTCATACTCCTGAGCTCTCTCTACGAACCCGATGAGAAGGAAGGGAAGGGCCGCTGCATTCTGCATCCTGTCAAACGCAGGGCGTATATTCAAAGCGGGCTCTGCGCTTACTGCGCCGATATGACCGTGCTGCTTGCCTACCATAAGGCAATGGACGACCGCAGCGACGACGGCGGCTTGAAAAGCACGGCCGGTTTCACGGCGCTGAAGAAGCCGTACCGCGAGGTGAAAGCGCTGTACCCGCAGAAAGCGGACAGAATCGAAGGATACTTGGCGGAAATCGGCGATTATGAGGCGGGAGACGGACAGGATATCGACGTACCCGTCAACCTGTCGGGGAAGTTCCTGGGAGAGGTGTTCCGTTACCGCGACGACGCCTGGGGCGGCGACCTGCAGGCGCTTGGCGAAGGGCTCGGGCGGTTCATCTACCTGATGGACGCGTACGACGACCTTGCGGCGGACGAAAATAGGGGACGGTATAACGCCCTTGGGCAATATCGGGAGCAGGACGATTTCGAGGCCTTCTGCGAGGAAAGCCTTCTGATGATGATTGCGGAGTGCACGTCCGTGTTTGAAACCCTGCCGTTGGAAAACCACCTCTCCATCCTGCGCAACGTCCTGTATTCCGGCGTATGGATGCGTTACTGGCAGAAAAACGGAAAACGCGGGCAAGAGGAACAAGGAGACGAAGCATGAACGCAAGCCCGTATGAGGTTCTCGGCGTTCCCATGACGGCCACCGACGATCAGATCAAGGCGGCCTACCGAAAGCTTGCCAAAAAATATCACCCGGACCTCAACGGCGGCAGCGCCGCGGCCGAGGCGAAGATGAAGGAGATCAACGAAGCGTATAACCTCCTCATCAAGCACAAGGGACAAGCGCAGCAGGGCGGCTACGGGCAATCGGGGCCGTTCCAGGGATATTACAGGCAGCAGTATTCGGGCCAGGCCAATCCCTTTGCCGGATTTGAGGAGTTTTTCCGCCGCGCACAGCAGTCTGGGCAGTACAGGTCCTATGCCTCGTATACGGAAACGGATCCGCGCCTCAAGCAGGTGGAAGCCGCCTATATCCAGAAGAACTTCGCGCTTGCCAGGCAGCTGCTTTTGGGCATTGCCGACCGGGAAGCTGCCTGGTATTACTGGAGCGCCATGGTGGATCTGGCGCAGGGCAGCCGCGTATCGGCCCTGAACAACGCGCGTATCGCCGTGCAGATGGACCCGGGCCAGCCCGTGTACCAGGCGCTGTACAACCAGCTGCAGTCCGGCGGGCAGGCGTACCGGCAGGCGGGCATGCGCCAGGGATTCCTGGGCGGCCTGTGCAGCAATCCCTGCCTGACCTGCCTGGCGATCAACGTCGTGTGCAACTGCTGCTGCCGCGGATTCTGTTATTGAGAATCAGGGGATATTTATGGGTTTGATGTATCGGATCAGGGAAAAACTGCGCGTCTTCATGATCGGGCGCAACGGCGTGGACCGCCTGTCGATGCATATGCTGTGGTTCGGCATCGCGCTGCTGGTGATCGCGATGATGGTTTCAAGCTACGTTTTGAATCTGATTTCATTCGCGGTCTATATCCTGGCGATCCTGCGGATCGTATCCAAAAACACCGTCCGGCGCAGCGCGGAGAACCGTTTTTATGTGAATAAAACGGTTCAGATCAAAAAAGCGGTCACGCACCGGCGAAACCGCTATAAAAACCGCATACAATTCAAGTATTTCAAATGCCCCGGCTGCAAATCCTGGTTGCGCGTGCCGCGTAAAGCCGGGCAGGTGAAGGTGACATGCGGCAAGTGCGGGAACAAGTTCTCCTATATCGTCAAATAATACGGGATTCGGCGGACTACTCCCCGACGTCCGAATTCCCCGCCAGGAGCTTGATGGCTTCCTGATAGCCCGTGAAACCCTTTCCGGCGATGGTGGCGATACACGCGGGGGAGATGTAGGAGTGCCGCCTGAATTCCTCGCGGTTGCTGATATCGGACATGTGCACCTCGACGGCCGGCAGGCCGACGGCCTTGAGCGCGTCGTAGATTGCGATGCTGGTATGCGTATACGCGGCGGGATTGATGACGATCCCGTCGTATTTGTTTATCGCCTGCTGGATGATGTCGACGATCTCACCCTCGTGGTTCGTCTGCACGGTTTTCACCTGTACGCCCAGTTCCTCGGCGGTCCAGCGGATGGCGTTGACCAGATCGGCATAGCTTTTGCTGCCGTAGATATCCGGTTCGCGCGTACCCAGCAGGTTCAGGTTGGGGCCGTTGATGACCAGGATCCTCATAGCTTCAGCGCCTCCTTGACGGCGTTTACCGTCCGTCCTATGCTTTGGTTACTATCGATCTCGTGCTCGCACCAGGCGCGGTACAGGGGCAGGCGCGCTTGAAACAACGCTTCCACGCCGTATTTTTGGGACAGCGGGCGGCCGTCGCTTTTCAGCTTGCCGACGTCGCGGTTTAAAAACACGCATACGCTGTTCTGGCGTATCAGCGGCAGGTTTTCCGGGATCGTTACGATGCCGCCGCCCGTCGCGATCACCTTGCCGCTGAGCTTTCCGACCTCCGAGAGTGTTTCGCTTTCCAGCCTGCGGAACGCTTCCTCGCCGTCGGTTTTGATAATATCGGGTATACTGCGTCCCGTTTTTTGTTCGATCATCGCGTCCGTATCCAGGAATTCCCGGTCCAGCATCTCCGCAAGCCGGATACCGATGGTCGTTTTCCCGCTGGACGGCATGCCGATCAGCAGGATATTCCTCGTCTGTTTTGTGATTTTATCAGTGATCTCGTCGACCAGGGCGTCGCTAATCGGCTTGTTTTGAAACAATTCGGAGGCGCGCTTCGCCTGCGAAACAAGCATCGGAAGGCCGCCGATGTGGCGGATTCCCCTTTCCTCGGCGTCCAGCAGCAGGCGGGTTTTCGCGGGATTGTAGATAATATCGATCACCGCTTTGCAGGCGGGGAAATTGTCAAGCGACACGGGGGAGGCGCCGTTGTTCGGATACATGCCCACGGGCGTGGTGTTCACGATCAGCGCAGCGTCTTTGTGCAGATGCAGGTTCTGGTAGTTGTTTTCGCCGATTCGCGAGATAACGACGACCTCGCCGCAATCTTTATCTTCAAGCGCCGCCTTCACCGTGGCCGACGAACCGCCGCTGCCCAGGATCAGCGCTTTTTTCCCTGCGGGATCGTATCCGATCTTCCTAAGGAGCGTGTCAAAGCCGTCGGCGTCGGTGTTGTACCCGTGCAGCGAGCCATCTTTTCTGCGCAGGATGGTATTCACGCTGCCGATGTGCCGCGCCATCTCCGACAGGGTGTCGCAATAGGGGATCACGGTCTTCTTATACGGGATGGTCACGTTGATGCCGTCGAAGTCGCGCCGCATCATAAAGGCGTGCACGTCGCCAGGCCTGACTTCAAACAGCCGGTAATCGTACGAACCCAGGCAGGCGTGGATTTGGGGAGAAAAGCTGTGGGAAAGCGTTTCACCCAGAAGGCCGAACGTTTTCATATGACTTCCAGATAGCTGCCGAGATACTCAAACTGTTCGCAGGTCAGGTCCAGCGCGTTGATCAGCTCCAGAAACTCCTCGGAGTAGATGGGCGTGTCCAGGTCGAAGTACAGCATAAACTCGAAATCGCGGTCCGGGATGGGGCGGCTTTCCAGCTTGTTGATGTTGATGCCCAGCGCGTTGAAGCGGGAGAGGATGCGATACAGCGAGCCGGGCTTGTGGGATACGACGAGCTTCACGCTGGTCTTGTCCGAACCCGGGTAGATCTCCAGTTTTTTGGATATGGTAATGAAGCGCGTGTAGTTGCTGCCCTTGTCCTGCACGGATTCCGCCAGGCAGTCAAGCCCGTACAGCGCGGCGCAGTGGCGCGACGAAAGCGCGGCGGTGTCGTTCCTGCCGGAATCGGCCACCCGCTGCGCGGCGATGGCTGTATTGGCGCAGGCGGTGATCTTCACGTTTTTCATCGTCTTGAGCAATCCCGCGCACTGGATGATCGCCTGCTCGTGCGAGAAGATTTCCCGGATGTCCTCCATCTTCGTTCCGGGCTTGGCCAGGAGGTTATGGTTCACCTTCAGGCGCGTGGAGCGCACCACGTAGAAATGATAGTGCATCATCAGATCGTAGATCATGTTGATCGAGCCCGCCGTGGAATTTTCAATCGGCAGCACGCCGTACCGGCAAAGCCCCGAATCGACGGCCGAAAACACGCTTTCCCAGGAGGAGCAGTATATGATGTTGGGCATGGAAAAAAGTTTTTCACAGGCAAGCTGCGTATACGCGCCCTCGATGCCCTGGCAGGCGACCGGCGGGTTTTTGGGGAGGTTTTTGTCGGTGTGCTCGATCGCCTGTTTGATGGTCTCCAGTAGCGGCGATACCGGACGCAGCGTTTGCTCCTGATAATTGCGCGACAGGTCGAACAACTGGTGATAGAGCGCCGCGGCGTAGGATTTCAACTCCGGGGGGGTCTGTTCCAGGATATCCAGGATCTTCTTGCGCTCGCGCTCGGAATCGACAACCGGTATGTTATGCTCATGCTTATAACGCGCGATGTCAGCAGCCGTCTCCATCCTGCCGAGGAAGGATTGCAGCAGCTTGTCGTCAGCCGCGTCGATTTTTTCCCGCAATGCTTTTATATCCATGTTTATTCTCCTATCGGGTGGTTGCTGTTTAACAGTATATCACAGATCGCCACGGCTGCCGCCGCCTCGATGCACGGCACGGCGCGCGGGACGATGCAGGGATCGTGCCTGCCTTGAATTGTCAGCTTCGTGTTTTGTCGTTTGAATAGGTTGATGCTGTCCTGCTCCTGAGCGATAGAGGGGGTTGGCTTGACCGCCGCCCTGAAGATCAGCGGCATGCCCGAGGTGATCCCCCCGAGACTTCCGCCGTGGTTGTTGGTTTTCGTCCGGACGGCGTCTCCGTCCATAACAAACGCGTCGTTGTTCGCGGAACCCCGCACGCGCGAGCCTTCAAACCCGCTGCCGAACGATATTCCCTTTACGGCGGGAATACCGAAGACGATTTGGGCGATCTTGTTTTCCACGCCCTCAAACATCGGGTTGCCGTACCCAGCCGGTAGGCCTGTGGCAGCGCATTCGATGACGCCGCCGACGGAATCGCCCATCTTTCGCGCATCTTCGATTTCGGATAGCATCCTGTCCCATGCCGAAGCGTCCAGCACCGGGGGCTTGCCGGCGGTCAGTGTGCCGCAGTCGGGACGCACGGGATCAAACGGAATATCGTCCGCGTTCCCAATGGAAAGGATATGCGCGGCAATTGCAATACCTTGTTTTTGAAGCCATTGCATGCATAACCCGCCGGCGATGCACAGCGGCGCGGTGAGCCTGCCGGAAAACTGTCCGCCGCCCGCGACGTCGTTCTTCCCGCCGAATTTCACATGCGCAGTATAATCGGCGTGGGAAGGGCGGGGGATATCGCGCAGAGCCTCGTAATCGGAGGAACGGGCGTCTTGATTGCGGATGATCGCCGTGACCGGCGCGCCGCAGGTCTTGCCGTGCGCAAACCCCGATATGAACTCTGGGACGTCCGGTTCTTTTCGCTTTGTGCTGTAGGCCGCGCCGCCGGGCGCACGCCTTGCCATGAAGCGCTGCAGCGCTTCCGTATCGACCGTTATGCCTGCCGGAAAACCGTCGATCACAACACCGATGACAGGTGCGTGCGATTGCCCGAAAATGCTAATCTTCAGGTGCGTGCCAAACGTATTCATGATTGCTCCTCCGTGATCTCGCCACCCAGCGACCGGAAATCCTCAAAGAAACGGGGGTAGGATTTGTTGACTGCTTCGGCTTGCGTGATCGTCACTTCGCCTTCGCACAGGGAAGACGCAACCGCCGCCATCATGGCGATGCGGTGATCGTTTTGAGAGTCTACACCACTCCCGTGCAGGGGGTGCCCGCCATCGATGGTCAGGGAGTCGTGCATTTCCTTGATTTTCGCGCCAAACGCGCTGAGCGTTTGACTGGTGACGCTCAGGCGGTCGCTTTCCTTCAGGCGCAGGCGCGCCGCGCTCAGTATACGCGACCTTCCTTCGGAGGCCAGTGCGACAACGGTGATCATCGGCACCAGGTCCGGGATATCGCGCACGCCAATATCGATGCCCTGCAGGTCGCCGCTTCTGACCGTAATGCACGATCCGTCCGTTTCAACGTTCGCACCGAAGCGATGTAAAATATGGATCAACGCTTTATCACCCTGCTTACTGTCCGGATTTAGACCGGTGACCGTGACCGGCTGTTTGGAGACCGCGCCCAGCGTCAGCCAAGGGGCCGCGTTGGACCAGTCGCCCTCCACAGTCGCTTTTCCGGGGGATTTGTACTGCTGTCCGCCTTTGATGATGAAACTACCGTAGTGCTCTTCGATCTCGATCCCGAAATCGGTCAGCACCTGCAGTGTAAGGTCGACATAGGGGCGGGATTCCAGTTTGCCTGTCACGTCGATGCGGCTGTCTTGTTTGAGCAACGGCAGCGCGAGCAGCAGCCCCGTAATGAACTGGGAGGACACGTTCCCCGCAATCCTGTATACGCCGCCGGTCAAGCTGCCCGATACGTCCAGCGGGGTAGATCCCTGCGCCGACAGTTTGCAGCCGTGCGCCGTTAACTCCTCATACAGGGGCGAAAGTGGGCGTCGCGGCAGCCTGGCCTGCATAGCAATGGAAGCGCCGGCTCCGAGCGCGCAGGCGACGGGGAGCATAAAACGAAGCGTGGAGCCAGATTCCCCGCAATCCAGCGTATGGGCGCCGGAAGATACCGGCCGCACGAGCGGCGTGACGGTGAAAACGCCGTTTTCATAGGGGATCTTGGCGCCCAACGCCTCCAGGCAGCGTACGGTTGCCCGGATATCCTCGTTGACGTCGCCGCAGGCGATCTCGGTATCCCGGTCGGCAAGCGCGGCGGCGATCAGCACACGGTGCGCATGTGATTTGGATGATACTGCCTTGACTTTCCCTCCGCGCGGCGGCTTTGTTACGGTCACTTTCATGATGCTTTTCCTTTGTTGTCCTGTTGCAGTCCGAGGCTTATAAGGTGTTCGTAGTCGTCCATTGGGATATCCTTGAGCACACAGCGGCCGAGGTCTTCAATCCAAACCCAGGTGATCAACTCGGTTTTGCGCTTTTTGTCCAACCGCGCGGTATCGGCGATCTCCTTTGCGGAGTACATGGTTTCCGTCGGAAGGCCGTGCAGCGTAAACAGCTTGATGACCTCGTCGGCTACAGCCTGCGAACAGACGCCCTGCTTTGCGCAGATACGGGCCGTGAGGCAGGTGCCGATGGCGACCGACTGCCCGTGCGAGAGGGCGTAGCTGCTCAGCGTTTCCACGGCGTGGCCTATCGTATGGCCGAGGTTTAGCAGCTTGCGCGCGCCCGCCTCCCGTTCGTCCGCCTCCACCACGTCCCGTTTGATCTGCACGTTGAGCCTGATGATTTTCTCCAGGTTTGGCTTGATCGGCCCATAGAGGAGTTCCCTGAGTTCTCCGCCCGCCAGGATACCGTGCTTGATGACCTCCGCCATGCCGCCGGTAAATTCTGCGGGGTCCAGCGTGTCAAACGTACGGTAATCGCAGAGAACGAGGCTGGGCTGGTAGAACACGCCCGCCAGGTTCTTGCCCGCTTTCAAATCGATGCCCGTTTTGCCGCCGACGGAGGAATCCACCGCGGCCAGCAGTGATGTGGGCATCTGCACGACCTTGATTCCCCGCATATAGGTGGCGGCCGCAAAGCCCGCCATGTCGCCGACCACGCCGCCGCCTAGCGCGACGACGGTGTCCGCGCGGCTCATGGCGCTTTCGGCCAGGAAATTGAGCAGCCTGATATAGACGTCGGCGTTTTTAGACCGCTCGCCGTTGGGGAATACGAAGCTGTACGCCTTGTTCCCGTTTGCGGCCAGCCGCCTTTTTAGCGCATCTCCGTACAGGGGATATACCTTGTCGTCGGATACGATGGTCACCGCGCCGTTTCGAATAATGGGGGACAGGTAAGAAACGGCGTCCGGCAGCAGGCCGTCGCCGATGACGACGTCGTAGGATCCGGACGCGCGTACGGTCAGTTTCTCCATCACCCGTCCACCTCTTCTTTAATCCTCACGCCTTCCGAGAGCAGCGCATACAGCGCGTCCTTGTCGTTCCCGTTGAGCGCCTTGCGGTATTCGGCCAGGGAATCCAGCAGGATATCCAGTTCCCGAACCAGCATATCGCGGTTCAGCAAAAACAACTCCATCCACATGTTCGGGTCCAGCCAGGCGACGCGCGTCAGGTCGCGGTAGCTGCCGGCGGAAAACCCGTCGTGTTCGCGTGCCGTCGGGCTTTTGATGTACGCGTTGGACACGATGTGCGCAAGCTGCGAGGTGAACGCGATCATTTTGTCGTGCGTTTCCGGCGTGGTCACGGTCAGGCGGCCGAAACCGACGGGTCTGAGCGCTTTTTCCATCCGGTCGAACAGCCGGATATCGTCGGTTCTCTCTGGCACGAGTATCATGGACGCGCCGTCGAACAAATCCGCCGAACTGCTTTTGAAACCGGAGGTATGCTTGCCCGCCATCGGATGTCCGCCGACAAAGGCAAACCCGTGTTTCCCGGCGATGCTCCAGCACTGCTCGCATACCGCGCGCTTCACGCCGCAGCAGTCAAACACGATGGTTGTTGGCTTGATATGGGGAGCGACGCTTTCCAGGTACCGTATGGCGTCCGCCGGATAGACGGCGATCAAAATTGCGTCGCAATCAGCGATGGTTTCCGGGTTTAGTTCGCCGTCGATCGCTCCGTCCAGCTTGGCGATGCTTTGGATGGACGCGTTAAGGTCGTACCCGTACACGGCCTTTACCTGCGCGCGCTTGTAGGCTTTCGCCAGGGAACCGCCGATCAGCCCGAGTCCCGCGATGCCGACGGTCAACTCACTTTGCATAACCGGCACCTTAAAGCACCTCGCGTATCTTCTTTATCCGCTGCGCGATGTCCGTGAATTCCGCCGGGGTCACGGACTGCTGGCCGTCGGACAGGGCGTGTTGCGGATCGTTGTGCACCTCGATCATCACGGCGTCCGCGCCGGCCGCGACGGCCGCCATCGCCATGGGCTTCACCAGCCTGGCGATGCCTGTGGCGTGGCTGGGATCCACCACCACGGGCAGGTGGGTGAGGTCCTTGAGCAGCGGTATCGCCGACAGATCCAGGGTGTTTCGCGTATAGGTCTCAAAGGTGCGGATGCCGCGCTCGCAGAGCATCACGTTGGGGTTGCCCTCGCTCATGATGTACTCGGCGCTCATCAGCAGTTCCTGCAGCGTGTTGGCAAGGCCGCGCTTCAATAAAACCGGCTTTTTGGTTTTCCCGACCTCTTTGAGCAATTCGAAATTCTGCATATTCCGCGCGCCGACCTGGATGACGTCCACATCCTCGAACAGCGGCAGGTGGTTGGCGTTCATGATCTCGGTGACGATCGGCATGCCGGTCTGTTTCTTCGCTTCCAGCAGAAACTCGATGCCTTCGGCCTTCAGGCCCTGAAAATCATAGGGCGAGGTCCTGGGCTTGAACGCGCCGCCGCGCAGCAACGTTGCGCCGGCCGCCTTGGCACTCTGCGCGATGCCGACGATCTGTTCTTTGGACTCAACGGAACAGGGCCCCGCGATGATCTGGAAATGACCGCCGCCGAGCTTGATCCCGTTGATGTCGATCACCGTCGATTCCGGATGGAATTTCCGGTTGGCGCTTTTGAACGGCTCCGAGATGCGCATGACCGACTCGATGATATCCAGGCTGCGGAGCAGGTCGATATCGATGGACGAGGTATCGCCGATCAGGCCCAGTATCGTATGATACTGCCCCTTGGAGACGTGCACGTCCAAACTGCGGCTCTTAAACCAGTCAATCAGGTTGTCGATTTTTTCCTGCGGGATTCCGGGTTTCAACACTGCTACCATACTACTGCACCTACTTTGTAATAATGAGGGCATGCAAGGCTGACCTTGCATGTCCCTTAGTTCCCGTCGGGAAAGTTCGCCCTTAGAACAGGCGGTTTCTGCTGTGGATATTTCAAAACCAGACGCCGGAAAGTCTACGATATCACCGGAACATGCATAGTATACAGTCCGACCAGTTCAAATCTACCATATGGAGTTGTTCCATGTCAATAACACGGACCATATTGGCTGTTTTTCGCTTAGCGCTGCTTTGCGTATATCCCGCAGCGGATCGCGCCGTTGGGGCAGGCGTCCACGCATTCCAGGCAGCTGATACATTCCGTGGAATCCGTTTTCCCGGATTTCACCATTTTATCGATAGAAAGCCCCATCGGGCAGGCTTTTGCGCATTTCCCGCAGGAGATGCACTTGCCTGGGTCCACCTTCAGCCGGAAGCGGGGGATATGCAGGAGGTCGGCAAGTTTTTCGCCGACGATCATAAACGGCGCCATCCAGCAAAAGCTGTGGCACATGCCGCGTTTTCCTGTGAACAGCGTGAACAGGAAGATGATCGTGACCACCGCCACATAGACGATCAGGTACTGCGGATCGATCTCGAACTTGAACATCGCGTCATCGGTCAGCGGCTTGTTTTTAATCCAGAGGCACACGATAAAACCGAACCAAACCGCCCAGATGATATATTTGGACAGATTTTTCCCCTTTCCGTTCCATCGGCGGTCGTTGGATTTTGAAATGGTATCCTGCATCGCACCGCCCGGACAGAGCCAGCCGCAGTAGAGGCGGCTGGTAACGATGGAAAGGATGAACATACCGAAAAACACCATCGCGCTGCCGCCGACGATGCCCTGCGTAGCGGAGAGAACGATCAGGTACGGGGACAGGAAGAAAAACGTCAGCGGGAATAGAAGCGCGGAAAACGTCAGGATGCCCTTGCGGATTTTTTGCCTCATTGTAAATCCACCTCTTTCTGTATCAGATCGTTGACATCAAAGCCCGGGGTTTCGCAATGTTTGCCCCTGCAGCAGCCCAATCCTGTGGTATATAAATAAAGAAATACCATCGGGATGGTTCTGTCAATAGGCTTCATGAGATTTTAATCAATAAGCGGACGTGATGCAGTCTATACAAATAGGATTCATGGAATTCTAATGATTACAGGCAGCGGTATCCTCATATGGCAATGGCAAAACCTTTGTCTTGCGCGTGCAGGCGGTTCCGGTTACAATATGCCTGACGGCAGCGGCATGAGGTGATCGGCATGAAACACCTGGCGAACTATATCACGGCGTCCCGGTTTGTTTTTGCGGGGCTTCTTTTATTGACGGAGCCGTTTTCCGGGCTGTTCTGGGCATGGTATCTCTGCGGCGGCATCAGCGATCTGCTTGACGGCCCTGTGGCAAGGAAGCTCCGGCAGCAAAGCGCGTTCGGGGCGAAGCTGGACAGCGCGGCGGATTTTGCGTTCATCGTATGCGCCGTAGTTGCAATACTGCCGCGCATAGATTTTCCGGATTGGGCGTTGGTTATGATCGGCGCTATTGTACTGGTACGCTGCGTTACATACGGTGTTGGCTATATGAAGTACCGTACATTTGCCACGATGCATACATATCTCAACAAAGCAACGGGCTTTCTGCTGTTGCTGTTCCCCGTGCTGTTTTGGCTGACGGGGATAAACGCAGCGAGCGGAATCATAGGCGGCATCGCTCTGCTTGCGGCGATAGAAGAACTGACGCTGATGATTCTCTCCCAAACGCTGGATCGCGACCGGAAGAGCATTTTCACTAAATAACTGCCGCGCATTGATTACGGTTCGCAAAACGCATACCGTCCACCTCGCACGCAAGCCTGGCTGAACGAAAAGAAGAAAAGCGACGTGGCGGGCGAGAGGTGATGTTTCAATGAAAATAAAACGTCGTCGCGGACTTGGTGAAGTCCGCGACGACGACTGGTATAGCCGTTCAGCAATTCATTCTTCGATAGGCTTCAATGTGTTGATATATAAGGGTTAGTGATAAACTGTGCAAAACGATACACATGTTTAGTAGATGGTCTAGAGGGTAAACTATAGGGTCAAAATTAGGTATAAAAATGCAACACAAACAGCCATTTGAAAACTCATTCCAAATGTTGCCGCACTACCGTTATCTGTTGTGCGTATTATACGAAATCAGACAATGAGGGACCGTTTGAATATCATATAATGATCTTGAGCTAATACTGAAATGCGATAGCATCAGCTGTTGAAGGAACAAGGCCGTGATCTGCATAATAGGTTATTATATTGTCTGGAACAGAATACCTTATGATAATAGTGTTGCCGGGCGGGATACCAATCGCAGAATAACTGGTATAGTCCACATAGAGCAATTGCCCGTCCGCGTCTTTCAGAGCAAATACACAGTAAGGATAATATACGATATCCGATGTCTCATTGGTAATCTCGGCCACCATATAGTAGTATTTCCAATTGCCTTCCTGTACGATTTCGAATGTGGCGGTTACTGGAAGCAGTTTTGCTTCCTTGGTTGAGCTTATACCCATAACGTTCAGAGAGTAATCTGCGATTTCTGCGGCAGAGATATTTTCAGGATATAGGGTGTTAAAAGCGTATCCCTTTTCACCCGGCGCAAGCACATAAGGGTAACAATACACACGGTTTGTCGCTGCAACTGTATTGCCATCCGCATCGAAGATTTCAACAGTTCCCGCGCTGTATTCTACCGGCCTGTCGCCGGTATTCTCCACTTCAGCAAAGACCTTTACCTCAACAGAACCATATGAATCACTGGCGATCATGTGCTCCTGGATGACCGTGAGCTTGCCTGCTGCCAATGCTGATGCGCTGATTAAAGACAGCGCTAGAACAATGAGAAGTACCTTTTTAATCATAACTATTCCTCCTTGATTATTGTTTACGGGAGTTCAATTAAGTCCGGCGGTCGTCATTTATGTGTTTGAACTTAAGTAGGTCAATCAGTAATATATTCATTCTTTATACTATCATTAATTATATTCTCGAATGAAGAAATGTCAATACATTCTAAAATAATCGGAACCAATGGAAGTCCGGAAGAGTCCTTTTACGGATCTGCTTCTTCCCATAATACCCGAATTCTGTCTCACAAGTAAGTTACTTTACACGCTTATCATAGGAAAAGGTGGAGTTGCAGTGAAATTTTGTGGCAAACCGTCAAATGAAAGCAAAGAAACAGCCTTGTACCCCTTATGATACAAGGCATTTCTATTGGTGCGGTCGATGGGACTTGAACCCATACTCGGTTAAGAACACGCCCCTCAAACGTGCGCGTATGCCAATTCCGCCACGACCGCA